>JBLHNG010000309.1:0-9325 GCA_047621685.1 Myxococcota bacterium
CGCACCAGTCGGGCCGGATACGGTCCGGCCCGACTGGTGCACAAAAAAGCAGCCCCCGATCCCTCAAGAGCCGCCTCTGCACTGCCGATGGGCCTCAACTACTTCGCAGCGAGCGACTCCCCTCTCCAGCCCTGGATCACCTCCGCGAAGTCCTCGGCAATGACCCGAGCAGTCATCTTGGCGGACATCATGACGCTGGGCGTGCCAGCCCCCGGCTGAGTCGAAGCGCCGACGAGGTAGAGGCCCTTGATGTCCTCGGAGCGGTTGTGGGGCCGGAAGAACGCCGACTGGGTCAGCCGGGGCTCCAGACCGAATGCGTTGCCGAGGTGGCTGGCGAGGGTAGTCTCGAAGTAGTCGGGGCTGATGAATTCCTGGTGGACGAGGTTGTCGATCAGACCAGGGATGTAGCCCTCTTCATCGAGGAAAGTCAGCACTCGCTTCGTCAGCCGCGGCCCCTCGACATCCCAGTCAATCCCGCTGCCGTTGTGGGGGACGGGGATGAGGGTGTAGGCGGCGTGGTGGCCCTCGGGGGCGAGGGAGGGATCGGTCAAAGTCGGGACGTGGAGGTACTGACTGAAGTCACTCGCCAGGATCTTCCGGCTGAAGATGTCGGTCAGCAGCTCCTCATAGCGGGGGCCGAGGATGATGTTGTGGTGCCGCAGGTCGAGGTCTTCGGTCTTCTTGAAGCCGAAGTAGACCACCAGCAGCGACATGGAGTACTTCATCGACTTGATGCGCCAGTCCGGGTTCCAGCGCCGGTGCTTTGCGTCGATGAGCTTCATGTAGGTGTTGGCGTAGTCAGCATTGCTGATGACCAGATCTGCGGTGAGCGCCTCCCCGTCGGCCAGGGTGATGCCCACGGCCTTCGGCTTCGTCAGCAGGCTGCCGTCAGCGCAGTCGATGCGAGCGACCGGCGAGTCGTAGCGAATGGCCCCGCCCAGCTCCTGGAACTTCTCAACCATCCCGCTGACCAGCGCGCCGGTCCCGCCCATGACGTAGTGAACGCCCCAGGTCTTCTCGACGAAGTGGATCATGGCGTAGATCGCCGGAACGGAGAGCGGGTTGCCGCCGATGAGCAGGGTCTCGAAGCTGAACACCTGCCGCAACTTGTCGGAGGCGAAGTAGCGGCTGGTGAATGAGAACAGGCTGCGGACGGCGTCGAGCTTGAGGAGGTCAGGGACCACGCGCAGCATGGTGGAGACGTCCTGGAAGCAGGTGTAGCCAAGCTCCAGGAAGCCGCGCTCAAAGATGGCTTCGGCGTCGGTGTGGAAGCGCTCGTAGCCCTCCAGATCCTCCGGCGCGAGCTTCTGGATCTGCTCCCGGGTCGAGACCGGATCGCCGTCGTAGTCGAAGAAGGTGCCATCATCGAAGTAGATTCGATAGAACGGCAGGATCGGGACGATGTTGGCGTACTTCGAGGTCTCCGGCCCTGCGTGACCAGAGCCACCCTGGAGCATCTCTGCGGGGAAGTCCGGAGCGTCGAGGTGGTCGACGTCTCGCTGGAGGGCGAACAGCTCCTCGATGAACTGCGGCACGGTGATGACCGTCGGCCCCATGTCGAAGGTGAAGCCGTTGACGTGCTTTGCGTACGCCCGACCGCCAGCCTTGTCGAGGGCCTCGACGATCGTGGTCTCGAAGCCGAGGCTCTGGAGACGGATGCCGAGGGACAGGCCGCCAAATCCGGCGCCGATGATGATCGCAGTGCTGCGTGAGGTCATGGGGAACTCCATCAGGCCGCTTCGAGGAGCGAAGGGACATGGGGGGCGGTCGTGGGCACGGATGCCGAGCCAGGGAGGATGCCGAGGGTGACGGGGTGGAAGAAGCACGCGATCCCGCTGAGGACCGCCCAGGTCTTCTCCATGGTGGTGGTGATGGTTCGTCCGTGGGTGGGATCGCTGCCATGGACGGCTCGGAGTCGCACACCGATCGACCGGTACAGTCGGCTGGCGATGAGGATCCCCAGGCGACCCCGCCAGGGAATGTGGTGCATCCCGCGCTCGGCAAAGGCGTAGTTCTCGTCCGCCAGATCGAGCAGGTCAGAGACGACTCCAGCGAGAGCAGTGCGGCTGTGAGTGCCGTCGATGAGGGCCTGATCGGTGATCCCGGCAGCGGTGAGTCGGCTGGCCGGGAGGTAGACTCGCCCCCGGACCGCGTCCTCCATGACGTCTCGGCAGATGTTGGTGATCTGCATGCCGATGCCGAGCGCAATGGCTGCCGGCCAGGCCTCACGACTGCTCACGCCGAGCACCCCGCACATCATCACACCGACCGTGCCGGCCACCCGATAGCTGTACCGGGTCAGCTCAGCGTCGTCGGCGATGCGGACATGTCCGAGGTCCGAGCGAACCCCCGCGATCAGCTCCAGGGCAGCCTGGATCGGGATCTCGCGGCGATGACAGATGTCGCGGAAGGCTGCGATGGTGGCGTCTGGAGGCACATCACCGCGCACCTCGGACTCGATTGCATCCAGATCCACCGCGGCGATCTCAACGCTCTCCGCTTCGTCCGCGGCGTCATCGACCATCCGGCAGAACGCATAGACCACCGCGGCCTCGTCGAGCTGCTGGCTGGTCAGGAAGCGGCCGGCGAGCCGGAACGAGCGGGAGTGGTGGGTGAGGACCGCGCGGCTCTCAGAGATTGTGGTGTTCATCATGCCTGCCAGAGGTGGGCGATGGGCTGCATCGCCAGGGCGGTGATCTGAAGTGCGACGCCCCGAAGTGCGGGATAGAGACGGAGGATCTCAGCGGACTCGACCTGCTGGATCTGGCCGAGGATGTCGTCGAGGACATCGGCGAGGGCACCGCTGCTGCGGAACCGGGCGATCGCATCCTCCACATCGGCGGTCCCGGTCTGCTCACGGGGGCGACGAAGCAGCTCCAGGAGCCAGGGGCGATCTTGAGGGCAGCGGACGAGGTGGGCGACCACCAGGGCGCTGATCTTGCCCTCGCACAGATCCGCTCCAGGCGCCTCCCGGCCCTTGTATCCATAGAGATCGAGCACATCATCCTGGAGCTGGAACAGCACGCCGAGGGGCATGAACGCCGCTGCGATCCGGGCGGACTCCACCGGGGAGTGCCCCGCCAGGAGCGCAGCCCCTTCGACCGGAAGGCAGAACAACCCGCCGGTCTTTCCCTCAACCACCCGCCGCCATGCCTCCGCAGAGAGGCTCTCGGCGGACAGCATGCTCAGCTCCTCGACCTGCCCACGGACCACATCGCTGGCGCCCGAGGCCAGGAGCTGACACAGCCGCCAGCGCTGAGCCTCCGGGGCGTAACCCACCGCGAGAAAGGGCAGCATCAGCAGGAGATCGCCAGCGTTGATCGCCTGGGGAATGCCGTAGCGGACCCAGGTGGTGGGCTCGCCACGCCGGACCCGGTCGCCGTCCTGAATGTCGTCGTGGACGAGGGTGGCGTTGTGCAGCAGCTCTACCGCCGCCGCCCAGCCGACCCCGTCGCCCCGACTTCCACCCAGGGCCTCCATCGCACAGAGGGCAAGCCGAGCGCGGAGCCGCTTGCCGCCGGTCGCGAGGTGCTCCTGGACCATCACACCGGTGCGCTCCATTCGGTCGCCGGCGGACAGCCTGCGCATCATCCGCTCGACCTCATCCAGCATCGCGCTGGAGCGAAGCGTTGGCGGTGACTGCGAGGAAGAGCGCGCGAGGTTCTGCATGATGGCTCCTAAAGTGATGGACGGCTGAGGTTGAGCAGGAGATCGAGCCCAGAGCCCGAGGCCCCGGCTGCGATGAGATGAAAGCGGGTGGGCAGCGAGGCGGCGGAGAAGACCGCAGCCATCGCAGCGGCCAGCCGGGCTGGCGGGAGGGTCGCAGAGAGGAACCCAGACCACAGCGCCGGATCGATGCGAAAGAAGGCATCAAAGAAGCGCCGGGTGTCCTCGGCGTTGAGGTCGCGGAGGATCTGAGCGCCGAACCGATACAGCGCCCACTGCCGCAGCCGAGGGGCCGGCCACAGTGCTGACCAGGCCGCTGCTGAGGCTTCAGACGGCCCCACCGACAGGCCATCGACCAGCGCCTGGGCCATGGCCTCCGCTGCGGCGGGCAGGCGGGCGAGCTGGTAGCCGGTGGCTGGGTGAACCATGCCAGCGGCAGATCCGAAGCCCACCGTCCGCTGCCCGAGGACAGGCGCGGGACCGAGCATGCGAATGCGGCACCGCTCTTCATGGTCGGTGTGCTCGGGCGTGATGCCCATGCTCTGGAGCCGGGCGAGCAGTCGCTGCTGAAGCTGTGGGATGGACAGCCCGGGGCTGCCGATGAGAGCCGTCTCCTCGACGAACACCCGCTCGGCGTCCAGCGGCTGAGCGTAGAGGAAGGAGGGAGTGGGGCCTGGACCGCGGAAGTCCATCAGCTCGATGCGGTCCAGCGGCCAGGGATGTCCACCGGGCACGGTGATCTCCAGCCCATAGGCCGTCTGCCAGGCCGAGGGTGCTTCTCCGCGCTCGAGCAGCGAGCCGCCCCCGGTAGCGTCCACGATGATCCGGCCCGACAGCGTCGCGCCGCTGCGCAGGGTGACCGTGCTGACGAGGGGACTGTGGGCGATGGAGGCCGCAGACCCCTTCGTCCAGCGGATGCCGTTGCAGCGCGCCGTCAGCCAGCTCTGCAGCCGAGGGGTGGACAAGGCGATATAGGGGCGAATGAGGTCATGCCGTTCCAGGGCGAACACAGTTGCGCCGGCCCAGGTGTGTGCAGAGATATTGTCGAGGATTCCAGCCGGAATGGCACCCAGTTCATCTCGCCACGCACCGTACCGCGGCGCCCATAGAGCATTGAAATCAGGAGCGATACCCTGAACTTCCAGGCCGCTTTCCTGACAGGCTGCAGCCAGGAAGAGGGCGGCGGGTCCGGCACCTAAGATCAGGACATCTGGAATGGGAGGTGTGATTCGCACTTTCTTTATGTACATGGTTTGCACACAAGATGCAACACAGTGTATATACTTTGTATGCGTCCGAGTCCTGTCCGACACCCCACCCTGCTGAGGTCGCCGTGATTTCCCTCACCCCACCACGCCCTCTCTCACCACCCGGCCCGCTCTACACTGCTGGTGGCTTCTTGTGGTGGTATCTCGACCTCACTGACGACTCTGGGGACGGACTGGTGCTCATCTGGTCGTTCAATCTACCCTTCCTTCCGGGAATCGCCAGTGCTGCACGAGCCGGTCGGCCGACCATTCCTGCGGATCACCCCTCGGTCAATGTGGTGATCTACCGGGACGGGAAACCGGACTTCTATCTCCTCCAGACCGCCGATCCGCAGACTGTGCACTGGGATGGTGAGAGCTGGGAGCTTGGGGGGCTCACCGCGCGGGTGGTCACGGACGAACAGCTCACCCTGTCCGTCGAGCTGGACTGTGCGGTACCCAACAGCTCCGACCGGCTGATCGGTCAGATCACCCTCACCGGTCAGCCGCGTCAGGGTGGCGGAGACGGCGAGGCCGCGCCCGAGCATGAGTGGACCCCGCTGGCGGTCGTCGCGCACGCCTCTGCATCGCTGTCCTGTGGCTCACGGCAGTGGGACATCAGCGGTCGGGCCTACTTCGATCGAAACCTCGGACAGCGCCCGATGCACACCCTGGGTATCGACCGGTGGTGGTGGTTCCGCCTCGCGCTGCCCGACCGCGAGCTGATCGGCTACCACCTCATCCCCATCGACCGCTCCGAGCAGACCCGCAGCCTGTGCCTGAGCATCGCCGCGGACGGAACCACGACCACCGCGGAAGATGCACGGTTTGTGATGTCGGGCTGGCGGAGGAGCCTGCTGGGACCGTCCTGGCCTGCCACCCTCACCCTCACCCCGCCCGGTGACGAGCCGGTGGTCATCCACCTCGCACACCTCGTCGACAACGGGCCGTTCTATCAGCGCTTCCAGATCCAGGCGCGGGTGGGCGGGGTGCTGGTCCGTGGGTTCGCCGAGCATGTCCTCCCTGATCGCATCGACCGGGCCTGGAGCCGTCCGTTCGTCAAGATGGCGGTCCACCAACACGACGGCGGCAACTCGATGTGGCTGCCGCTGTTCTGTGGCCCTCGCACCGGTCGCCTCTCCCGGCTGCTCGGACTCCAGGGCACCCCAGCTCAGATACCCGCGAGGCAGCCATGAGCCCCCTCCCCTGGCTGCTCCTGGCGGCTCCCGCAGCGATCCCCGCGGTGATCACCGGCATCAACCTGCTGACCTGGACCCGCGGGCGGGCCAACACGGTCCCCGAGGGCCGCGTCTCCATCCTCATCCCGGCCCGCAACGAAGAGACCACCATCGAGGCATGCGTCGAAGCCGCGCTCGCCGGGCCACGATGCATCGATGAGGTGATCGTGTACAACGACGCCTCCACCGACGCCACCTCCGACATCCTCGCCCGGCTGGAGCGGAAGCACCCCCGCCTGCGCATCGTCGAGGGCCACGGTCTGCCCGCCGGCTGGGTCGGCAAGCCCCACGCCTGCCACCAGCTCGCACAGCACGCCACCGGTGACGTCCTGGTGTTCGTCGATGCCGACACCACCCTCACCCCGGATGGCATCCCGCGGCTGCTCGATCTGCTGTCAGACAGCGGACTCGTCACCGCCTTCCCCCGGCAGCACACACACAGCCTCGCCGAGCAGCTGCTCATGCCGCTGCTGTGCCTGACCTACACCGCCTGGCTGCCCCTCGCGCTCATCCCGCGCACCACCAGCCCCCACATCCTCGCGGCCAACGGACAGGTCGTCGCCGTCCGCCGGAACGCCCTGGAGGCGCTGGGCGGGTTCGCCTCAGTGCGCGGAGAGGTGGTGGACGACATGGCGCTGTGTCGGCAGGCCAAGCGCTCCGGCATCCGGGTCTGCTTTGCCGACGGCTACGCGATCGCAGAGTGCCGGATGTACAACTCCGCGTCGGAGATCTGGTCGGGGTTCTCCAAGAATCTCTACGAAGGGATCGGGGAGAGCACGCTGGCCTTGCTGGGGGTGGTGGCGCTGTACCTGCTGACCATGGTGCTGCCGTTCGTCGCGCTCCCCCTCTCCCTCCTGGTCGATCCCGCCTGGATGGCGCCCGCTGCGGTCGGGGTGGGGCTCAACCTCCTGACCCGCTCCCTGCTCGCGCTGCGCTACGGCCACACCCTGCTGTCGGTGCTCCTCCACCCGCTCGCGGTGCTGGGGCTGCTGGCCATCGCGGTGAACTCCGCCCGCTGGAGCCGGCTGGGCGCGATTGAGTGGCGGGGTCGGACTTACGCCTCCCGGGGAAACCGATGAAGCCCTGGTTTCGAACCCTCGCCGGTCAGTACGCCAGACGAAAGCTCAAGAAGTCGCTGGATGGGGTGTACGTCGGTGGCCTGGAGGCTGCGTGTGCGTTTCGGAAGCACTCACCGGTGCTGCTTGCCGCCAACCACGTCGCGTGGTGGGACGCCCTGCTTCTGCTTCCCCTCGATGATGCCCTCGGCGGGAGCGGTCGGGCGGTGATGGACGCCGAGAACCTGTCCCGGCTGCCGTTCTTTGGCTGGCTCGGTGCGCTGCCCCTGGATCGCAGCAGCCCGGCCCGATCCCGCAAAGGACTCCGCACCGCCGCTGACCACCTCCAGCAGCCCGGCTCAGCAGTCTGGATCTTCCCTCAGGGCGAGCAGCGGCCCGCATGGATCCGCCCCCTCGCACTTCAGCGGGGTGTCCAGCTGCTCAGCCGTCTGTCTAAAGCACCGATCCTCCCGGTGTCCATCCAGTACGGCTTCCGCGAGCACGCCAACCCGACCGCAGTCGTCGACTTCGGACCTCCGATTCCCGACGACGTCTCAGACCCGATGGCCGCACTGGAGGCCGCGCTGTGCGACGGGCTGAGCCGCATCGATGACTTCTTCCTGGGCCGCTCCACCCGCTACACCCCGCTCATCCCGCCGGTCTCAAGGCGTTCGGAAGACGGGCTGGGTAGCCGACTGCTGACCATGAACCGGAGTGCAAAATGAGCGCGATTGTCATCGGTGCTGGACTCGGTGGGCTGTCTGCCGCCATCAACCTCGCCGCCGCCGGTGTGTCCGTCGACCTCTTCGAGGCCCACCACCAGGCTGGCGGAAAGGCCGGCTCGGTGGTCATCGACGGGGTGGAGGTGGACACCGGTCCCAGCGTGCTGACCATGCCCGATGTGCTCGGCGGGATCCTGGCAAAGGCCGGCCGCAAGCTCTCCGACGTGCTCACCCTGCGCGCGCCGAGTCCGGCGTTTCGATACCGCTACCCCGACGACACCGTGCTCGATGTCTTCCACAGCCTCGAAGAGACCGCCGACAGCATCGGAGCCACCCTCGGGGCTGGCCCCCGGGCGGAGTTTCTGTCGTTCATGAACTACGCCGAGGGCATCTGGTCTGCCGCCGCGCCGCACTTCGTCTACGGTCCCGCGCCCACCTGGATGAGCACCCTCGCCCTCGGACTCAAGCTCCACCAGCTCGCCCGCATCGACCCGCTGCGCACCATGCGGCAGGCGATCCATGGCCGCATCACCTCTCCCCACCTCCGCAAGCTCCTCCTCCGCTATGCCACCTACAACGGCTCCGATCCCCGACGGGCGCCGGCCACGCTGAGCTGCATCGCACACGTCGAGCTGAGCCTCGGCGGCTTCGGGGTGGAGGGCGGGATCACCGCGATGGTCGACGCGATGGTCGAGGCCGCGACCGATCTCGGTGTGCGCATTCACCTGAGCAGCCCGGTGGAGTCGGTGCTGCTGGAGGGTCGGGTCCGCGGGGTGGTGGTCGGCGGAGTGGTCCATGAAGCAGACACGATCATCTCCGGAACCGACGCAGCCCTGCTCGCCCAGCGCCTCCTGCCCCCTGGCGCCCCCCACGGCATTCGCCTCGATCAGGTCGCCTCGATGTCGGGCTGGACGGGGATCTATCGGGCAAAGCGCAGGCTTCGGGTGCCGCACACGGTGCTGTTCTGTGCCGACTACGACGCTGAGTTTGCCGACATCTTCGATCGCGACCGTCCTCCCGAGGATCCCACCGTCTACCTCTGCGCCCAGGAGCCCTGCCACGGGCGAGTGGGCTGGGCGGAGGCGGAGCCGGTGTTCGTCATGGCCAACGCCCCTCCAGAGCCCGAAGGGGGTCGCAGCGATGATCCCTGGCCAGAACTGGAGGCCCGGGTGGCAAGTCGCCTGCTCGCTGCCGGGCTGGTGACGCCAGAAGATGCGGTGGTCTGGCGGCGCACCCCGCCCCAGCTCGCCGCCCGCTTCCCTGGGAGTCGGGGCAGCATCTACGGCGCAGCCTCCAACGACATGCTGGCTGCCTTCCGGCGCCCGCCCAACCGCATCTCGAAGATCCCCGGCCTCTACCTCGCCTCTGGATCAGCCCACCCTGGCGGGGGCATGCCC
>JBLHNG010000310.1:0-9299 GCA_047621685.1 Myxococcota bacterium
ACGGACTCGACGACGGCGACGAGGTCGACAGCGGCACCGATCCCCTCGACGAGGACACCGACAGCGACGGGGTCACTGACGGCGATGAGGTCAGCGATGGCACCGACCCCCTCGACGAAGACTCCGACGACGACGGACTCACCGACGGCGAAGAGGGTGATGCAGGCACCGATCCCCTCGATGATGACTCCGACGACGACGGTCTCACCGATGGCGACGAGGTCAACGACATCGGCACCGACCCCCTCGATGACGACTCCGACGATGACGGGCTCACCGATGGCGATGAGGTCACGGACACCGGCACCGACCCCCTCGACGATGACTCCGACGACGACGGACTCTCCGACGGAGACGAGGTCAACGAGCAGGGCACCGACCCCCTCGACGACGACTCCGACGACGACGGTCTCACCGATGGTGAAGAAGTCAACGAGCAGGGCACCGACCCCCTCGACGATGACTCCGACGATGATGGGCTCACCGATGGCGACGAGGTCAACGACATCGGCACCGACCCCCTCGACGACGACTCCGATGATGACGGACTCACCGACAGCGACGAGGTCACCGACGGCACCGACCCCATCGACGACGACTCCGACGATGACGGACTCACCGACGGTGAAGAAGTCAACGAGCAGGGCACCGATCCCCTCGATGACGACTCCGACGACGACGGACTCACTGACGGCGACGAGGTCACCGACATCGGCACCGATCCCCTCGACGACGACTCCGACGACGACGGACTCTCCGACGGAGACGAGGTCACTGACATCGGCACCGATCCCCTCGACGATGACTCCGACGACGACGGACTCACCGACGGCGACGAGGTCACCGACATCGGCACCGATCCCCTCGATGAAGACTCCGACGACGACGGACTCTCCGACGGTGAAGAGGTCAACGAGTACGGCACCGACCCCAACGACACCGACTCCGACGACGGCGGCGTGTCCGACGGTGACGAGGTCCTCGAAGACGGCACCGATCCCCTCGACGGCACCGACGACATCGTCGACTCCGACGAAGACGGGCTCACCGACAACGAGGAGCTGGACTACGGCACCGACCCCAACGACGCCGACTCTGACGACGACGGACTCACTGACGGCGAAGAGGTCAACGAGTACGAGACCGACCCCAACGACGCCGACTCCGACGATGGTGGCATCAACGACGGCGATGAGGTCGACATCGGCACTGACCCGCTGGTCCCCGACGGCGACGAGCTGATCGTCGATGACGAGGGCGGCTTCTACAAGGGAGGCGGCTGCAGCACGGCCCCCGGACGTCCCAGCGGCCTCCCCTGGCTGCTCGCGCTGCTGATCCCTGGCCTCGGCATCCTCCGCCGTCGGCGCTGATCAGACGACCCGAACCCCGGCGTACTCCAGCAGCGCTGCGAGCACCTCGGGGCGGTCGACGGGCAGGGCGAGGGTGAGGGTGACGGCCGTGTCGTAGTCGACGCGCGCCACCACCCCACCTTCCCGAATGACCTGTGCCTGGACGCGGTCAGACAGGCTGTAGGTGCAGGTCAGGGTGACCGGCGTGCGGATGGGCTGCTCGATGACCTCAGCCACTGTGAGCACTGCGGAAGCGGCCTCTCCATACGCCCGCACCAGCCCACCCTTCCCGAGCTTTGTCCCGCCGTAGTAGCGAACCACAACCAGCGCGACCCCGAGCAGCTCCGCCCCGGCGAGTCGTGCGTAGATCGGCCGCCCGGCGGTCCCTCTCACCTCCCCATCGTCGCTGATCCGCTCGGTCTTCGCATCGATCCGGGCAGCAACGGCGTAGTGGGTCGCCCCCGGCAGCTCGCGGCGGATCCGGACCAGCATCGCATCGACGTCTTCCAGCGACGCCACCGGATCGAGCAGTCCGATGAACCGGGAGCCCTTGATCCGGGGCAGCTCATTCTGCACAGGTCCAGCGATGGTTCGGAGGGTAGCCACGACCTCCACTATCTTCCCGCCAGGATACAAACCCGGCATGACCGCGCCGCACCGCATCCAGCAGCAGACTGACGAGGACGATCAGGTCACCCTCACCCTGCCCGCAGACCTCACCCCGGTCCTGGAGCTGGGCTGGCTGGTGGGGGCGATGCTGCTGGTGGTGGCCCTGCTGCCGGCGGCGATGCTGAAGTCGGCAGCGCTGGGGGTCGCGGGGGTGGTCGGGGTTGGCGGACTGGCGGCGGTCCTCCTGCGCCATCTCCGCATCCGGTACAGCGCACGGATCACCCTGGCACCCGATGCCCTGCTCATCGACACCCACCGGACCCGCCGGGCGCTGCCACTGAACGCCATCACCGCGGTGACGAGAGACCACATCGGCTCCACCCTGATCCCAGCACTTCGTGGTCTGACACCAGCGGAGCATGCCCTCGTGCGGCGCATGATCATGGATCACGTCCAGCGCGTCCGTCCGTGACGCTCGGTGCGTCAACACGAGAGACGACGCACCGATAGTTGGCGTTGTTCGGTCGGGCACAGCCCTTGCTAAAGCGTCGGATGCGCTCAGATGCAGGAACCCGATGCCCGCTCGACCCACCAACATCCCCCCGTCCCCTGCCGCCTCCAGCGAGGCGGCTGATCCCGGGCAGCGGCGGACCTCAGCGGAGGGGGTGCCGGGTCGAATGCGCCCTCCCTCCCCCGCAGTGCAGATACGTCCGCGACCGGCTGCTCTATCATCGCAGCCAATGTCCAGAGCACTCATTCGACAAATCCGAGAGGCTGAGAGCGCACTCCGGCGGGGCCAGACCGATGCAGCGCGCAAGCTGCTGGCTGAGATCCGCAGAGACGCCAGCAGCCTCAGCGCAGACACCTCCGAGCTGTCCGGGGCGATTGCCCGCTACGAGGTGATGCTCAGTCGCACCCTCCAGGTCACCCTCGCGAAGGGCCTCGAGCCGGTCGCCGAGCAGATCCTCGACGGCATGACCAGCATCGTCGGTGCCCGCCGGGGCTTCGTCGGGCTGCTGACGGAGCCGGGGTGGCGGTTCATCGCTGCGCGGAACATCCAGCAGACTGACATCGACGACCCCGACGCCCATGTCTCGACCAGCATCATCACCGAGGCGGTCGAGTCGGGGGAGCCGGTGGTGGTCCACGACGCCGGGCAGGAGCGAGCCGGGCAGACCTCGGTCCACCAGCTCAAGCTGCGCAGCGTCGTCTGCCTGCCCCTGTCGGATGCGGGCGAGGTGGTCGGCTTCGTCTACCTCGACAACCCGCAGACCCAGGGCATCTTCGACGAGGCCGCCCTCGCTGCGGTCCGAGCGTGGCTGCCGGTGGTCGCAGGCTGCATTGGGCGGGCACTGGCAGAGCAGGCAGAGCAGGGGCCGCTGACCGGGGTGATCACCCGCTCGGCAAAGATGCGCGCAGAGCTGTCGGAGCTGTCCCGGGTCGCGCGGTTCGACGTGCCGATCCTGCTGACCGGCGAGACCGGTACCGGCAAGAGCCTCATCGCCCGCCAGATCCACAACGCCAGCGGCAGCGCCGGTCCGTTCATCCACGTCAACTGCGGCGCGATCCCCGAGGCCCTCATCGAAGGCGAGCTGTTCGGCCACATCAAGGGCGCGTTCACCGGTGCCACCGCCGATCGCACCGGCAAGTTCCAGGCCGCAGCCGGCGGCACCATCTTCCTCGACGAGCTCGACAGCCTGCCGATGTCCTGCCAGGTCAAGCTGCTGGTCACCCTCCAGGAGCGTCAGGTCACCCCGCTGGGCAGCAACACCCCGATCGCCCTGAGTGCTCGGGTGATCGCGGCGATGGGCTCCGACCCGTTTGATGCCATCGACGAAGGGCGGCTCCGTGAGGACCTGTACTACCGGCTGGCGGTGTTTGTGGCGAACCTGCCCCCGCTGCGCAGCCGCATGGAGGATGTGCCCCTGCTGGTCAGCCACTTCCTCAGCCAGACCCGCACCCGCTACAACCTCCCGCCGATGCGGCTGACCGAGGACGCCCTGGAGACCCTGCTCAACCACAACTGGCCGGGCAACGTCCGAGAGCTGGCGAACACCCTGGATCGTGCGGCGCTGCTGTCGAGCGATGGGGTGATTGAGAATGTCAGCTTCCGCAGCCGTCGGCGGGGCGGGGCCGGAGCGGAAGGGGTGATCGGCACCCTGGAGGCGGCCGGAAAGGCGATGCTCGCGGCGATGACCGCGGATCCGGGTCTGCGAAAGCTGGAGGTCGCCGAGGCGCTGCGATCGGTGGTGCTGCTCCAGGCGGTCGCCCGGGACGGCCGAGACGACGCCTTCGTCTTCTTCGACATGGCCGCACAGGTCAAGAACCGCAACCACCAGCGAACCCTCAAGCGAGAGGCCGATCGCCTCTCCGCACTCGCCGAGTCTCTCGGCGAGTCCCTCAGCTCCGAGCTTGCCGCACTGCTGTGAGCCCCCTCACCTGGAGAGAACACCATGGCCAATCCGACCTTCGTCCTGATCATCGGCGCCGATGACTACCGCGACCTCGATCCCACCGGCGGCAGCGATCTGTATGGCGCGACCAATGACGCGATCGCATGGTGGCGGCTGTGTCACCATCACCTCCGGATTGACGGCAGCAACATCCGCATCCTCAGCCGCGCCGACGGCGGCACACCGCTCACCGTCGATCAGCTCACCGACGGCCACCCCGAGCAGGCCAGTGCGGTGACCATCGCTGACGCCACCCGCGCCAACATCCTCGACGGCATCCAGTGGCTCGGTGAGCAGATCCGCATCCACAACGGCTCTGGTCTGGTCACCTTCTCCGGCCACGGCGTCGGGCTGCGGGCCAGGCAGCTCTCCGAGGAGGGCAGCACCGAGGCCCTCGCCCCCGCCGACATCACCGCGATCACCCTGGACCAGCTCGTCACGGCCGCAGACTACGACATCGCGATCAAGGCGAGCGCCGGGGCCGCAGGCTCGCAGCTGACCGACAAGCAGACCCTCGCCCGGATCACCAACATCTTCGACGCCTGCTACGACCGCAGCGCAGACGGCGCCGCCAGCCGCTCCCTCGGTGGTCTCGAAGACGTCGTCCTGCCCCCCAGGATTCTCTCCCGGCTGATGCTCGGCTGTCAGCTCTTCCAGAGCTCCTATGAGATCTGGATCAACGCTCAGTGGCGTGGGGCGTTCTCGCACTCGGTGCAGACCCTGATGGAGCGCTGGAACACTGCGGTCGATGACAAGACCGGCGTGCGCTACCTCCAGTGCAGCTACGACGACCTCATGTTCCGCTCCCGGGAGCACCTCAACCTCCTCGGCGTCCCCCAGACCCCCACCCTGATCAGCGGGATGGCTCGCACTTCGCTGGTTCCGGTGCTGCGGCCGGGGAACCACCTGGCGGAAGGGGACACGGTGCCGGTGCCGAATGCGCCGATGCGTTGGGAGGAGGTTTCGCCGGGGACTGAAGGCGTCGTAACTAGAGTGGAAATTTATGTCATACTCGCAAACCAAAGTATGGAAACTATTGGATACGGTGTTTTACCTGTTGGAGCCAACAGTAGTGGCAACTACAACTCAGGCTGCGAATACTGGTATTTCAACAAGACCCTGCTGCAAAATTCAAGCTACAAACATGGCTTCGGCGACAATAAAAGAAAGATAAAAAGCACCAATTACAATTCCTGGCCCACAGACTTCAAGACCACTCTGAAAGGATCCAACACGAACGCTGTATGGCAGAGCTCAAGCTGGCCAGCCCAGACCGGAAATTGGACGACAATATCCAGCAATTATCCACCATCAATGGGTAATATCGATAATAAAAGAACCAGTTCTCACTGGGGGGGGGTTGATCTCAATAATCAAAAGTACTGTTTCCAGTTTATCTGGGATACGAACAATGGAGACATGCTTAGTATGATTACATATTCTCAGATCGGCAACGATATTTTAACAGTCAAGAAAGATTCAAGCACAGATCCCGTTACGATTAAAATCCTCAACAAAGTGATCGCCGGAACGGGCAGTACCGTCCCAACTATTTACTCAGCAAACTGGTCAATGATTGACATCGATGTCACGATGCCGCCGACTTCGTCGTAACGATTCGTATTCCCAACGATACAAAGCGGTGAGTCGGAGGACTGGCAAACCGTGTTGCTGCTCGGCTAAATTTTGGAACAGAAATCCACGCGCCACCACGCGATGAACGAAATCCCTCTGTTGTTCGAACAATGGAGGGCCTTATCAGGTGGCCATTTCGAATCGCCGGTCCTCTCTTCTCCCAGAGATTTTCGCAAAAGTCCCGCACTCCACCAACCATTCCCCAGACACCGTATGGGCTGACATCATTGGGGGGAGTCGACACATTCGTTGGACAAGGCTGCCCGTCCTGACCTCCTAGGATGTTGGCCCAGGTCGGTTCGATGTGATCCCCCCAGGAGACCATCCGTCCATCAACCCCACGTGCAGCTTTCTCCCACTCTAATTCATGTGGAAGCCGTGCCTTTCGATTCTCAGAAAATGCCACAGCAGAGAACCAATCAATGCCTGCAACAGGCCACTCAGGCTGCCATGTACGCTCCTCATGATCCTGTCCAAGAACGAACCGCCTGGCTCCATCGCGTTTATAAACATACCTGAAGTCATCCGTGTTGCTCGTCCGAGGTACATGCCGTAACGCCTCCTCCTCCCGCCCTTCCGCCACCAACACGTTGAGCCACGCGAGGTACTCACGATTCGTCACCGGGTAGCGTCGAATCGTGAACGCATCAACCCATACCTTCTGTCTCGGCAAAGAATCAATCGC
Organism: Myxococcota bacterium; assembly: GCA_047621685.1. GTDB lineage: Bacteria > Myxococcota_A > UBA796 > UBA796 > UBA796 > JAQXDW01. Next base: position 6,732 of record JBLHNG010000310.1, read on the forward strand.
CTCGGGATCCCCCCCGGCGATGAACCACCCCGCCGGCACGTAGCAGTCATCCTCCCTGAGCGTCCCGAGTCTCGGCAACACAATCGGGAACGCATCGGTGCTGCCGGGTCGTACACCGTGCCAGTGCTCGCCGCGACCGATGGCGGCCGGGTAGCGAACTGGGTGGTGCCCATCGCGATGGGTGGTGAGCAGGTAGCTGCCCCGAGGCAGGGCGACCTCGATCAGCGGGGTACGCCCAAGGTCACGCACGAACACCGGCACCAGTCGGCGGTTCTGCAGTTCATATCGAAATAGTTTGACCTGCGCCCCGGGTGGATCGGTCACCAATGTCACCGCGCCGAGCCCCTCCAGGAACCCGGTGAACCGACCGCGGTCGTGGCTGCGGAGGTGGGTCTCGAACCGGGCGGCGTCCTGGGGGCTGCGGCGGGCCTCGGCGTCGAGGAGCTGGCGCTGGTAGTGGGCGGCGAGGCGGTCGTGGGCTGCGGTGAGGTCTGGCACGAGGTTCAGGGCACTGCGAACGGTCTGAAGCCACCCCGCCTCGGCCACCGCGGCCTGACGCTCACAGTCGGCGGCAGCGTCCTGGAGCTGCCAGCCCGGTCGCTTCTTCTCCACCGGGTCAAACGGCTTCAGTGCGCCGAGGATGGCATCGGCCTCCCCCCGCAGGGTCACCGCCTTGTCAAGGAGGTCGTCGATCTCCGGGCGGGCCGTGTCTGCGACTTCGAGGATGGCCAGCGCCTCCTGCTGCTTCCGGGCCCCTTCAAGCCACGCCTCGACCGCCTCGGCGACCTCCCCGGCATCCAGCGGACGCATCAGGGCGTCGGGGTTCATCGCCTCCGTACAGATCTGCCGCAGGTCAGCGGGGATGTGCTCGGGCAGCGGCGCGGGCGGGGTCTCAGAGATGAGCGCCCGCCACGCGCTCACCGCACCGCCGGGGTAGGGCGGGCTGCCGGAGAGGATGGCGTAGAGGGTCGCGCCGAGGGCGTAGACGTCGGTCTCCGGGCCGAGGGCCTCCAGGCTTCCCCGGGCCTGCTCGGGAGACATGAACGCCGGGGTGCCGACCACGTCGCCGACCTGAGTGTGCTCCCCGAGGCGCGCCCCAAGACGCAGCCCGGACGGTGCGTCGGGCTCGGGCTCGGCCTCTGACAGCTGCCGGGCCAGCCCCCAGTCCATCACCCGCACCTCTCCGAAGCCCCCGACCATCAGGTTCTCCGGCTTGATGTCCCGGTGGATCACCCCCTGGTGGTGGGCATAGGCCAGCGCCTGACACGCCCGCCAGAACACCTCGATGAGCCGGCGGCGGCTCCAGGGAGAGTCGGCGTCGGTGTGATGCTCGTCGATGATCGCCTGGAGCGTGCGTCCCCGGACCTCCTCCATGGTGAAGAACAGCCGCCCATCAGACAGCTGCCCCAGGTCGTGGACCGCGATGATTCCAGGGTGGTGGAGCTGGGCGGTGAGTCGGCCCTCGTCGCGGAAGCGCTGCCGAAGCAGCGGGCTGGCGGAGACCTCCGGCAGGCTGATCTTCATCGCCACCACGCTCAGCAGCCGCCGGTCCTGCACCCGACGCACCTCTCCCATGCCGCCCACAGCGAGCGGTCCCAGATCCTCGTAGCGGTCGGGAAGGTCCATCCGGCTCAGCCGATGGTCGGGGTACATGCCATGGACTGATCCTACCCCAGACCACCCGACAGTCCGCTCACACCCCCTGGATCCGCCCCTCGCTCACCCGGCCCAGGTACCGCAGCCGCTCAGCGGGCACGTCGTCGTACTCTCCGGCGAGCAGGGCGGCGGCGTCTGTGAGGGCATCCTCGATCTGCACGGTCTGCCCGGGGACACCGTAGAAGGTCTCCACGCTGAGGAACGGCTGGGTGAGGTAGCCGCGCAGGTGGTCGCTGCCAGCGGTGAGCGCGGCGCGGACCTCGGTGGCGATCCGGTGGTGCTCCGGGGTGACCGGCGCGGTGCTGCGACTCTGCGTCTCGTCGACCGCCGGGTACAGCCGCTGGCGGGCCAGGGTGTGCGAGAGGGTGATGGTGGTGTCGACTGCGGGGCGGACCGGGTTCATCGCCTCGTGCTCGCTGTAGTACTCAAACAGGATCGTGGTCGCTTTGGTCTGAGTGAGGTTCTCGTCCAGCGCCCGATCCACCAGCAGCAGCCCGTCCCCGGCAGCCGCCACTGCCTTCGCGGCGAGGGCGTCGATCATCTCGGGGGTGTCGTCGGGCTCGGTGGTCAGCAGGGTGACCGCATCGGCGAGGCCAGCCTCTCGGAGGAACACCCGGAAGTCCTCGGCGTCGGTGAACCGGTCTCCCACCGCCAGCATCACTGGCTTCAGGGTCCGCATGCGGAAGAGCAGCTCGCCCATCAGCACCATCATGCCGACCCCGTAGGGACCGCCGACGAGGTGGACCCGACCACCGCGGGGGATGGGGGCGAGCAGGTCGATGGCCTTGATGCCGGTGTGCAGGAAGCCCCGCCGACGCCGGGCGATGCGACGGGCCTCGGCACCGGCCAGCCGGGCGGCCAGCTCGAAGTGACCGCGAACGCTCGCCCAGTGCGCCGGGGTCCGCCCCCCGC
>JBLHNG010000311.1:0-9297 GCA_047621685.1 Myxococcota bacterium
AGCCAGGGGACTCGCCCCGAATGACCGCAGTGCTGCCGACAACCAGACGCATGCGGAGCCCATCAAGACCACCAGCGCACAGCCGGCTGATGGAGCCCCAGATCACCTTCATCGACAGCCCGGGGCGGAACATCTGCGCCACATCGGACTTGATCAGGGTGGTGATGGGAGAGTCTGTCGAGGCCCACTCCAGGGCCCGGACCACCGCACCGCGCTGATCGTCGTGGCTCTTCGGCACCGGGGCCGCGCCACCACGCCGGAACGCGAGGATGTTGAGGGAGTCCATCGCACGGAGCTGACGGCTCTGTGCAGTTGTGGAGTCGGATGCTGGGGTATCAGAGGGATACAGCTGTAAGGCTTGCTGCATGACGATGTTCCTGGGTGGTTCCGTTTTTCGGGCCTGCCTGAGGTCTGCTGTCCTGATAAGAGAAACATAAATTCAGTACACATGCAACGTGAACAGTCCAATTTCTGTCCGCACGGACATTTCCTGACCATAGAAAAAAATACGGTTGACAGGTGCCCGGATTAAGTCTCAGAAATGCCCCGCTCTGAAGCTCAGCCCTGCATTCTCGTCATTGATGATGAGGTTGCGATCCGACGCTCGATGCAGCGGCTCCTCGAGCAGGCTGGATACCAGGTGGTCCTCGCTGAGGACGGCCTCATGGCGCTCCAGCTCCTTGAGCAGACTCCGATCAACATCGCGCTGGTCGACCGCAACCTCCCGGACATCCTCGGCGAGGCGCTGATTCCCCGTCTCCTGGAGACCTCCCCCACGACCCTCTGCATCGGCATGACCGGCCAGAGCACGGCGCAGACTGGCCGGAAGATGCTGGAGGCTGGCGCGGAGGACTACTTCGTCAAGCCGATCACGGATCGGGCGTTCTTCTTCGACCGGCTCACACACCACCTCCAGCAGCAAGACAGCGACCTCACCACCCAGCGCCGGGTCCGGGCTCGGCTCCTGGAGCAGCACCGCAAGGAGATCAAGCTCCAGACGCTCAAGGGCAACAGCCCGGCGATGCTGGAGCTGGTCGAGGAGATCCGCACCCTGGCCCCCCTCCCGGTGCCGGTCCTGATCCGAGGGGAGAGCGGGACGGGCAAGGAGCTGGTCGCACACGCCATCCACGACCTCAGTCCGAGCCGGGCCGGGCCGTTCGTGCCGGTCAACTGCGCCGCCATCCCACATGACCTGTTCGAGAGCGAGCTGTTCGGCCACGTCAAGGGCAGCTTCACCGGCGCGCTGAAGGATCGAGCAGGGCTGTGCGGAGAGGCTGCCGGCGGCACCCTGTTCCTCGATGAGGTCGGCGAGCTGCCCTGGACGCTCCAGGCCAAGCTGCTCCGAGTGCTGGAGCAGCGGACCTTCCGGCAGGTGGGATCGGACCAGACCCAGCCGCTCCAGGCGCGGGTGGTTGCGGCGACCAACGTGAACCTGGAGCAGGCCATTGTCGATAAGGACTTCCGGCAAGACCTCTACTTCCGCCTCTCTGCTCAGGAGATCCACGTCCCTCCGCTTCGGGAGCGCAGCGCGGACATCCACCAGCTCGCCTTCCACTTCATTGCCCACTACAACACCGCGTTCGGGCGACAGATCCAGCGCATTCACCCCGACGCACTCCGGCGCCTCAAGGGGTGGTCCTGGGAGAGCAACAACGTCCGGGAGCTGGACCGGGAGATCCAGCGCGCCCTGGCACGGTGCAGCCCGAGTGACGAAGAGCTGCGGTCGGACATGCTGTTTCGACGCCGCGCGAAGCGAACCCCGGCCGAAGATGCGGCTGAGCCCGACGATGGCATGCGCGTGGGCCTTCTGGAGCACCCTCTCTCAGAGGCGCTCCGGATCGGGCGGGATCGCATCACCCGCTGGTATCTCGCGCACTACCTCCGAGAAGCCCGCGGCAACAAGACCCTCGCTGCGAAGCTCGCCCATGGCATGCAGCGCACCTACTTCTCCCGGCGCTGCTCGGAGCTGGACGTGGAAGAAGAGTCATGAGCGGCATGGTGAGCGTCATCCAACTGGGCGCGTTTCTTCTGTCGGTGGTGACCGGCTGGTTGGTGCTCCAGCAGCGCCAGCGGCGGGTGAGCCTGGAGCTGATCGCGCCGACCTGGCGGCGGCTGGCTGAGGCGCACGGCTGGCGGTTCATCGACGGCACCTTCGGCATCAGCTCCCGGCTGGAGGGTCGCCGCGATGGCTACGACTTCACCGCGACCGCTCAGATCGAGGATGGCCGCATCGTGCTGACGGTGCCCCTGCACAGCCCGTCGCCCGATGACGAAGCCTTCCACGCCACCCTCTCCTCGTTCGCAGAGGCGGACTTCCTCCCCGCGCTCTCCGATGCCGTGGCGTCTGCCCGTCAGGTTGACGGTGGCAGTGCAGAGGCGTGGTCGGCGCTGGCGGAGCTCCACGGCCTGACGCTGTCGACCCGTCGCGGGGAGCGCACCCTGCGCGGGGAGATCGACGGACACCCGATCCGGATCGGGACCCACCCCGACCCCGTTGAGACGATCCTCCGGGTGAAGATCGGCACGCCGTGGCCGGACGGGGTGCTCATCCAGCCCCGTGAGGTGGGCGGGGCGGCCTCAATGACCACCGGCAATCCCATCCTCGACGCCCTGGTGACCGTGACCGCTTCCGACGCCCCTGGCATCCGCACCGCGCTGTGCGATCCGACGATGGCGGAGGACCTCCTGGCGGTCCTCCACCCCTATCCGCGCTCCAGCGTGGTGGGCGGGCACGTGCAGATGCACTGCCCGGGGCGGCTGGAAGAGGCGCTCCCGGAGCGGCTGGCGGACGTCATGGCCCTCGCCCGCCGGCTCCGGGGCGCGTGAAGCCCTACGGCGTGGTCAGGTTGAGGCCGTAGCTGACGCGTGGTGGATGTCGACTGCGTGACAACGCATCATCCGGGCGTGGATCAGCGCAGCCCGTTGGTGTCTTTGAGCCGGAGGTAGACCAGGTCGGAGACGCTCCGGATGATCTTGCCCCGGGCGTAGATCCACGACGAGTAGTTGCTGGCCCGGCTGGACTTCTCGATGATGCCGACCATGACGTAGGGGAACGAGCGCCCCCGACCATCCCGGGCAACCAGGATGCCCATGTCGCCGCACAGCCGGCTGGTGGAGCCGGTCTTGTTGTAGATCTCGGTGCCGACCGGGATGTGTGGGGCGCCGTAGTACAGCCGGTCTCGACCCGGCAGGTTCATCAGCCGCTTCAGCTCACTGGAGTACGGCAGCTCGTCCATCCACAGGGCGCGGAGGAAGCGACAGTAGTCGCCCGCTGAGGCCCGGTTCCGGTAGGTCCGGCCGCCTGCGACGATGTTCTCGACGATGCTGGTTTCCCTGAAGATGTTCCCGTAGTGCTTCTTGAGCAGCCGATTCATCGCTGCGGCCCCGCCGAGCTGCTCGAAGACCCAGTTTGTGGCGGAGTTGCTGCTGTGCTGGATCATCGCGGTGAACTTGGCGTTGGACTTCGGACCGTAGACGAACCGCCCCCGAGCGGCCTCATGGAAGAACGCCAGGGCGACGAACGGCTTGACCATGCTGGCGCACTGCCGGGCCTTGTCCTCGTGGATTGAGGCGAGCAGCTGATCGCTCTTTAGGTCGTAGACCAGCCAGGAGGTGACCTCGTCCCGGGAGACCCGGCCAGCCTGTCGGTGGCCCTGGATGTGGCTGTTGATGTCACTCTTCAGCAGTGCCCAGGCTTCAGCTTCATCGCGCTTCCGTCGTCGAGCGGAGCGGGCGCGCTTCGGCTCGGGCTCCGCCACAGCGTCCGCGACGGGCTCCGGCTCGGGGGGCGGCGGCGCACCCTGGCTGGTCGCCCCGAACACGATGGCGTTGTTGCGCTCCTGGATGAAGCTGGCCTGCACGCCATACTCCGACAGCAGGCGGGTGTGTCGGGTGGCGATGTCGCGGGTGGAGGAGAGGTCGCCGTAGCGCTTGTAGACCAGGGCGTAGTTCCCCCGATCGGTCCGCTCGATGAACAGCCGCGAGGTCACCCCGGCACCGAGGGCACGGGACACCACGTTGTAGCGCTGCTTCAGCTCCTCGACGTTCGGTCCCAGGCCATAGCTGACGTTGTAGAGGCGAACGTAGGCGGTGTCGGGCAGGCGCAGGGCGAGGGCGTCGTCTCCCCCGAGGGCTTCGCGGAGGATGGCGTCGTGCCGGGTCGCCAGCGCGGTGGCGTCCGCCTTGCTGCCCCGGCGGAGGTTGTAGACCACCCCGTACAGCCCGTCGGCGTTGAGCACCAGCTCCAGATGAGTGGAGACCTCGACCCCAAGCATCCCCTTGAGGTGGGTGAGGTAGTCCAGCGCCTCAGAGCGCTCCCCCGTCCAGATGTAGGAGACGTCATAGTGCTCATCCGCGGCGTGCGCGACGGGCACGCAGAGGGCAGCGGAGGTAGCAGCAAGGGAGATGAGGAAGCGACGCCGATTCACAGATCAGATCCTCCACGCCTGAGGTTGACACGTCAACTATAAACGTGCCTTCCCTGGATCTTTATTGACAGACGAACCCTCAGACCGGTTTCTTCACTCCGATTTGATCCCTGCTTGATCTACTTCGCAGTCGCCGCAGGCACCGCATCTTCGGAGTGCCGCGCATGGGAGCGGGCCTCGTCGAAGGAGACCGGCGTGTGCCGACGGGGCATCACGGTGAGCCGGGTGGTCTCGAAGAAGCCGCGCACGGTGCGGAACATCGCGCTGGTGTCGATCCAGCAGGCCCGCATGCAGCCCTCGCAGCTCCCAGCCTCCATCAGCCGCTTGCGCTCGTAGACCTGAGAGTGGAAGTACTCCTCGAAGTTCGGATCGAGGAAGTGGAGGTGCTGGTGGACGGTGCGGTGGCAGATGGTGAACTGCCCGTTGGGCGCGACGGAGAAGTAGAGCTTGCCGGCGTCGCAGCCCTCGGCGGGGAAGCGGCCGGTCTTGAGGTAGCTGCGGCTGGCCTGGAGGTAGGGGGTGGAGTTGAGGATCGGCCAGCCAGCGGCCTTCATCTCGATGAGCTTGTCGTAGGCGCGGTCGACCCGAGCCATGGTCTCGGTGATCTTCTCCATCTCCGCATCGACGGCGTGCAGGCCCATCTCTGGGCGGTGTCGGATGAACCGGGCCTCCCAGTTCTGGACCCCGTCCTTGGCCTCTGCCAGCAATTCGACCGGCAGGAAGCTGATCGCGAAGCCCACATCCCGGGCGAACTTCACCATGTCGGGAAGCTCTTCGAGGTTGAGGTTGCTGACCACGCAGTTGATGCTCGGCAGCGCCCCGCCGACCCCATGCAGCCGCTTGCCGATGTGGGTGATGGTGCGGACGGCTGCGTCCCAGGCGCCTTCGCTCTCGCAGATGTAGTCGAACCGGGCGGGGTAGAGGCTGTCCAGCGAGATGGAGAAGGCCTTCACGCCGTAGTCGATGGTCTGGTCGATCCGGTCGATGTAGCGCTTTCCAGCGACCACGTTGCGGCCGTTGCCCTCGCCGATGCCGTTGGTGAGCACCCGGGTGTTCAGGCCATGCTCCACGAAGATGCGGGCGGCTTCTTCGAGGTAGGAGACCGCATAGGGCTCTCCGCCACCGATCGAGAGCTGCACGACCCCGAGCCGTGCCATCCGGGCGGCCATCTCCTCGATCTGGTCGAGGGCCAGCTCCTCCTTCTCATTGCCGTACCGCCAGATCCCACACATCTTGCAGGTGAGGTTGCAGCGGTGGGTGATGCCGAAGTGGGCATAGACCGGAATGCTGCGGGTGAGCGCGGCCTGGGCAATGCGGCTGTAGTTCCGGACGGAGAACTTCATGAGACGGTCCGTCTGCGAGGGTGTTGAGGATCAGAATAGCCCGTTCTTTTGACAGTGAGGTGGCCTGCGGTGACAATCACAGGGTGCGATGCCCCCTTCCAGTCCTGCTCTTCCTCTTCGGCTGTGCGCCTGAGTCGACCTTTCCCAGCACAACGGGCAGCATCAACACGGACTGGAGCGACGGAGACGACGAGCCCAATCCCGGCGACAGCGGGGACGATGAGGATGACGACGACGGCGGGGATGGCGGCAACAGCGGCGGAGATGGCGGGGGCAGCTCGTCCGGCGGCGATCTCTACGTGCAGAGCTGTGTGAATTGCCACGGTCAGGATGGGGAGGGGACCGACAGCGGGCCGGTACTGTCTGGCGAGGTGAGCACGCTGACCGACAGCGAGCTGACCGACATCCTGCTCAACGGCACTGGAGACATGCCTGATCCGGGGCTGAGTGAGTCTGAGGTCGACACCCTGGTGGACTGGCTGCGCAACGCCTGGCAGTAGATCCTCACCCCACCATCCGCCGTCCCGACAGCGCTGCCCGCATCGTGCGCACCCCGCCTGCGGCACACGCCAGGGTGCTCTGGCCAGGAAACACCGAGTCGCCCACAAGGTACAGCCCCGGCAACACCGCCCGGGGCAGCAGGCCCTGGTAGCTGGCGAGCCCGGTCCGGCGAGGGATGCCACCGACGAAGCCGCCCGGTCGTCGGGTGAACCGCGCAAAGGTCCGAGGGCTGGCGGTCAGCTCGGAGACGGTCTCCGAGAGCTCCGGGGCGCGCTCAGCGATGGTCTGCCGCATCCGGGCCTGGATGCCGGCGATGTACTGCGCCTGTCCTGCTGGATCGAAGCTGCGGAGGCGCTGCATCGGGACGTGAGTGGAGGCGGTGAGGGTGCGCAGTCCGTCTGGGGCGCGCTGCTCCGCCGAGCCGCTGATCGAGCAGAAGACGTGGTTGCCCTCAATGAACGGCGCGTCCGGGTCTGCGATCAGCTCCAGGTGGTGTGGCTCGGAGTGGGTGTCGAGACGCAGCGTGCGGTACAGCATCGCCGCGCCCCAGCCCGACTCGACCTGTCTGGTGAGGCGGGCGAGAGACACTGGAGGATCAGGGAGCAGGTCGGAGACCGCCTGGGGCAGCAGGTTGGCGACTACGAGGGGAGCGCGGAGGGTGGCGCCACGGGCGGACACCTGCCATGCCCCGCCGTCCTGGGACAGCCCACGGACCCGACAGGCGAGCATCACCGTGCCGCCCAGCCCCTCGATGGCCTGCAGCATCGCGGAGGCCAGCTCTCCGATGCCGCCGCGGACATGCCCGGTCCCCCGAAAGCAGTAGTCCATGGTCGACATCGCAAATGGTGCCTCGGCGTCCTCGATGCTCGCCTGCACGGTGATCTGGCTCAGCGCGTTGAGGTAATGGCACAGCGGGGCGAAGGTGTGCAGCCGGTGTCGCCGCAGCACGTCGAGCAGGGAGCGACCGACCAGGCGGACCAGCGGCAGGTAGCGGTGCAGCCGGCGGAGGTGCCAGCCGACGGCGGGCCAGGACAGCGGCGGGAGCCGAGCGGGGTCGTCAAAGATCGGCCACAGCGCCTCGGACACCCGGGCCTGCTCGGCGAAGAAGGCCCGGAGGCGCTCGACGGGGGCATGGGGCATGCCGCAGAACGCTGCGATGAGCTGGTCGCGGTCGTCGGGCACCGGCAGCGTCATGTCCGGGGTCCGCAGCTCGATGGGCACCGCGAGGCGCTCGAAGTGAACCGGCAGCGACAGCCGAGATCGCCACTGGCCAAACAGGTGGCCCTCGTCTAGACCAGAGAACAGGGTGGCGCCAGCCTCGTACTGCACCCCGTCGCGGGTGAACGTGCTCGCGCAGCCGCCGGGGTACTTCAGCGCCTCGCAGATCGCGACCTTCCGCCCCTGCTCCGCGGCCTCCAGTGCTGCAGCGAGTCCGCCAAAGCCTGCACCGATGACGATGACATCGTAGTCCTGCATTGAGGATGGGCTAACGGGGCTTTCTGGGATGCCTACTCACTGCGCCCGGCTCTCCGCACACCACGGCGGACACTCCTCCGTCACCGCCGCCCGGTAGGCGCTGCTGCGACACCACAGGATGAGGTTGCGCCGCAGCCCTTCCTCAATGGGCAGCGCCCCGTGTCGGTGCTTGCCCGCGTGAAGCAGCCCGATCCCTGGCCGGTGCTCCCAGCGCAGCCGGTCGGCGGTCGAGCAGCCGGTCTGCCGGTGCTGGCCACATCGTCGACCCTCGAAGTAGAGCGCCCCGCCCGAGAACTCACCGCCGAGGCACAGGTTGAGGGTGACCTCGCTGTCGTCGACGTGGAAGCCGAGGTCCCGGTCGCCGCCCCGGGTGTACTCGACGATGAAGCCGTGCTGATCGTCCAGGCTCGCCCCGCCGACTTCCGGGAAGCACCGGGCGGCGAGGGGAGCGATCGCCTGGGTCATCAGCGCCTCCAGCGCCTCCGTCATGCCGATCTCGGAGAGGATCACCCCGTAGCGGTTCATCGAGTTGGGCGGCTCGAAGCTCTTCCCGCTGCGTGCCATCCAGGCATCCAGCGCGTCCAGCTCCGCCCGCATGCGATCACACCACGCCTCCGAGAGAATGCGCACTGCGTAGACGTCCTGGTGGACCACCTCCAGCAGCGCATCGAGGGCCTCGGGGCGACCATCCGCCAGCGCCGCGCGCAGGGCTGGGTCGAGGTCGTCGGGGCTCAGGGTCGCGAGGGCCGGATCCGAGAGGCGGAATGGCCCCGGCGGAGGAGAGGGCGGAGGCGGTGGCTCGGTCGGGGACGGACGGGCTGGAGCCTGACCGCGGAGGCGTGCGAGCAGTCGCTGGCGGAGTCCCATGCCTGCTACGAGACCGCCATCACCGACGCCCGGACCGCCTCGGCCATGTGGCGCAGGTCCTTCTCCCGGAGGTTGGGGTGCACGGGGATGTGCAGCAGCTCCTTGAACGCGCGCGCCGCATTGGGACACGGCTTGCGGTACTCGGCAAACAGCTCGTGGTCCGAGAGGTCGGACATGTACCCAACGGTCGTGTCGACACCACGCGCCCGCAGCTCTCGGGCGAGCCCGTCCCGGTCGGCGTGGTGGGCCACGAAGCTCATGTAGATCGGCTCGGCCCCCTCGGGGTAGTCCGGCACGGTGAGCCCGGGGACGTGGGCGAGGGTCTCGTCGAGGGAGCGGCCGTTGCGGATCCGAGCACCGTTGAGCCCCTCGATGCGACCCAGCTGGCTCAGCCCCACCGCCGCCTGGACCGCCCGGGCACGCCCATTGGTCTGGTACTTGCCCGGCACCTCGTCATAGCGGCGCTCGGCCTCGCCAAACCGCTCGTGGATCGGGTCCTTGCCGAGCTTGTTGCCGACCACCACTGCGGGATGGACCGTCGCCCAGTAGACCTTCGGGTGGGTCGCGACGAACATCGCCAGCCCGGTGACCACTTCCCTGGCGAGCTTGCCCTTGTCGCCGAAGTCTCCGGCATCAATCGCCGCCCGGACCGAGTCGGCCACCCCCGTGTCGTCGGGGGGGAT
>JBLHNG010000312.1:0-9285 GCA_047621685.1 Myxococcota bacterium
GTGGACCAGGGTGTTGAGGTTGGCGAGGGAGATGAGCAGTGGGCGCCCTTCACGGAGACAGGCGAAGACGCTCGTGTGGCAGAGTCCTCTGCAATGAATTCCACTCAGAGAAAGACGCTCGCCGCGATCCGCAAGAGACTTCGGGCGAAGTCGTGGCCAGAGGTGCGTCAGGTCCTCGATGAGGTTGCTGAGGCGGGAGACGTCGAGATCCTGGCGGTGCTGGGTGGCGGGCTCACGATCGATGCGCCCGGCAACCTGGTCATCGGGGAGAAGAGCGAGGTCCACAGACGAATCCGCGCCCCGCTTCGCAGTGATGCCGCCCTGCTCATCGCCCGGATGTCCGGCCTGCTTGATGCGGCGACGACGCTCAGGCTTGAGCCGCTCACACACCTCACCGACCTCTCCTTTCTCCGCAGCCTGAAGACGCTGCGAGAGCTGTCGGTCAAGGAGTCCCCCCACCCCCTGGACCTCTCGGCGCTGTCAGAGCTGCCGGGACTGCGACTGCTGTCCCTTTCGCTGAACCAGACGGAGCCCAGCCGCCACCCGCTTGACCTCAGCATCCTCAAGCAGCTCCCCCAGCTGGAGATGCTGGGCCTGTACTGCTTCCGCACCCTCACTCAGCTGAGTGTCCTGGCTGCCCTGCCTGACCTCCGCATCCTGAAGATGGCGTATGCCGACGCGCTGGTCGACATCTCGGCACTCAAGGTGGTGCCGAAGCTGACCACCCTTGAGCTGTACCTGCTCTCTGCGATCCGGGACTTCTCGCCGCTCTCCGCGCTGCCAGCACTCTCAACGCTCAGCCTGTACCTCTGCCCGCTCGATGACGCCTCTGTGCTCGGCACCCTGCCGTCACTGGAGGTGCTGGAGCTGCAGGACTGCGCGCCCGACGACCTCTCCATCCTTCAGGGACACCCTCGCCTCCGGGTGCTGCGTCTCCAAGGATACTGTGGAGACCCGTCGTTCATCGCCACGCTGCCCGCACTGGAGCAGCTGGTGCTGCCGCGGGGGCCACGCCTGACCACCCTCGCCCCGGTCGCACCCCTCCACCGGCTGCGCACCCTCAACATCACCGACTGCGTGAACCTGACCGACCTCTCGGGGCTTGGCCAGCTCTCCGGGCTGACCGACCTCTCCCTCAGCGGGCGGCAGGAGTGGACGGACCTCTCGGCGCTCGCCGGGCTGATCGGACTGGAGAAGGCATGGCTGCTCCACTGGCACACCGTCACCGACATCTCTGCGGTGGCGGGGATGTCGAAGATGAAGCACCTGTCGCTGGCGGTGTTCGATCAGCTCGTTGACCTCTCTGCGCTGGCCGGGCTCTCGGAGCTTCAGTCGCTGTTCCTCTCTTGCAGTCCGCTGACCGATCTCACCCCGCTGGCGAGCCTGCCTGCCCTGACCCACATCACCCTCATCGCCTGCACCACGCTCCAGGACGTCTCGCCCCTGGCCGAACTGCCGGTGCTGAAGTCGCTGTCGCTGAACCGCTGCACGGGGGTCGGGGATGTCTCCATGCTGGCAGGGATGAGCACGCTTGAGACCGTCAACCTCCCCGGCAGTCGTCAGGTGACCGGGTTTGAGGCGCTTCGGGAGGCTGGGATCCGGGTCAGTCGGTGAGGCTCATCGGGTGAGCTGGCGCAGCTTCGCCTTGTCTGAGGAGAAGGTCAGCGCACCGTAGACTGTGTACCAGTTCTGCGGATCGACCACCTGGGGGTAGAGCATCACCGCAGCGTCGATGCGGTCGTCGCTGAAGCTGAACTGACTCATGAGCGTCATGACCTGCGCGGCGGTGAACCGGCGGCCATGGCTGGCGGCCTGGAGCACGGCGAGCTGATCGTCGGAGAAGCTCTCGGCAGCGACCGCGCCTCGGATCCGGGCCAGCTCCTGGGGGCTGGTGGCGACGGGCTGCTGGGGACCGTAGCTGGCACTGAGTGCGGCCTCCAGCTCGAAGACGCTGCCCTCCAGGTCGTTGATCTCCCGGAACATCCGCTGGCGGCCCTGCTGGGATCCTGCGGTGTTGACCAGCGAGCGGAGGTCGTCGATGTCCTCGTGGACCTCATCGACGAGTCGGTCGAGCTGCCGGGCAGTCGAGGTGGCTTCTGCGGCGCCGAAGCTGAACACGGCGCCGAGCAGGAAGCTGAGGATCACGGCGGGGGTGGTCTTGGACATGGGACGTCTCCTTTGCTGCTGGCACAGACGCCAGGGCAGCAAGGAGATTCGTCACCGGATGTAACAGACTCACCAGACGACTTCTGCGAAGCCTACTTCGTCAGGCAGGACGACGGGTAGCTGATGCCGTCGCCGTAGCCGATGTAGACGCTGGAGATGTTGATGCTGTCGGCGATGACGTTGACGTTGGTGGCGCCCATCAGGAGGTGGCCGCCGGCACCGTCGGAGATGTAGGCCTCAAGCGACCAGTCACCGGTGGGCACGTTGACCATGACGAACAGGCCGTCAGCGGAGGTCCACTCCTGGTCGCGGTTGGGGAAGTCATCGACGAAGTACTTCACGACCAGGGTGTCGGGGATGTTGCCCGAAGAGTCCACTGCGACGACCTGTGCGCCCTCGACCGGATCGCCGTTGACGTCGTAGACGGTGCCAGCCACGATGCCCTTGTCGGTGTCCGGGCTCACACCGAGCAGTGAGGGGATGACCTGGTAGGTGGAGGAGGAGACGGAGTTGAGCTGCACGTTGACCGCAGAGGCGCCGCCGCCCTTCTTTTCCTCGCTGTAGCCGTAGACCTCGTTGACCTGGAAGGTGACCTTGGTGTCGTTGAGGTCGGGGTCGGTGAAGGTGGAGTAGGCCACCGGGGTGCACACCGGCCACTCGCCGCCGGTGATCTCGCCACTGTCGTCGGAGAGGAGGGTCTGATCGGGGGTACCGGTCGGATCGTTGTTGTGGAAGATCTCGACGGTGGCGTCCTTGACCTCGTCGCCGGACTCGAAGTCCTCGACATCGCCCGTCATGGAGACGGTGACCTGCTTGGCGCTGTCGACGGCCTGGGGAAGCCAGGCGTCGGTGTAGCCAGACTCGAAGCCGGTGAAGTCACCGGAGGCGGCATCCGTCACGTAGACGAACTCGGAGAACCGATCCTCAGTGGTCTCGGTGCCGGTGTCGTCGGCGGTGGTGGTCTCTTTGTCGCCGCAGCCCGCGAGCAGCAGGGCCGCCAGACCGGTGGTGATGATGCGCATGAAAGTCTCCTCTGAAAAGCAGTGAAGCATAATACAGCTTCATCTTGATCGCGCAAGGAAAGCGGGGGAATGCCACCCCCCAACCTACAGCTTGAGGTCAGCCCGTACACCCTCGCGTGGGTAGTACTTCTCCAGCTCGGCGATCATCCGGATGACTTCCGGGTCGGTGGAGCTTGGCGGAGTGGGGCGGAGGATGAGGTAGAGATCGCCGCGGCTGCCGTTGCCGATGGACACCCCGCGCCCCCTCAGCCGGAGGCGCCGGCCGTTGGTGGAGCCGCCCGGTGCTCGGACGCGCACGGGTCCGTCGGGAGTGGGCACCTCGATGGAGCCGCCGAGGATGGCTTCCTGGAGGGTGACCGGCACGTCGATGAACAGGTCGTGCCCCTCTCGGCGGAAGTGCGGAGAGGACTCAACAGCGATGGTGATGGTGAGGTCACCGCTGTGGCCGCCGTGGCGCCCGGCGCTCCCCTTGCCCCGCAGCTCGATCTGCTCGCCATGGACGACGCCGGCCTGGAGGCTGATCCGGAGGTGCTCCATGCCCCGTCGGCCGTCAGCCCCGAGGCGCTCGACGGTGACCTCCCGGGCGCCGCCACGCAGCGACTCCATGAGCGAGATGGTCACGGTGAGCGCGATGTTGTCGCCCTGGGTGGGCATCGGGGTGGAGCTGTAGAGCCGCTCCCGCTGAGTGGAGGCGGGAGGCGGGCGACCGGTGAAGCTGCGATCCGGCGGTGCCTGTCGGCTGGTCGGAGAGCCCTGTCGGCTGGTCGGAGAGCCCTGTCGGGTGGTCGGAGAGCCCTGCCGGGTGGCGGTCTGGCGGCTGTTGTAGGGACTGGGCTGCGGCGGGGTGTTGCTCCCGCGCCCGTCGCCGTAGTGCTTGCCAGGACGGTAGCCGCCTTTGTCCTTCCAGCCCTGGCGGGTGTCGCTGCCCTGGTAGGGACGGGTGCCGCTCGCGCTGCTCTCGAAGCCGGACTGGTAGGAGCCTGGCTCGACGCGGTCTCCCGGAGAGCCCTGGTAGGGACGGGTGCCGCTCGCGCTGCCGCCGCCGCTGCCGTTGTCCGAGGTGGAGTCTGGGCTTCCCTGGTAGGGGCGGGTGCCGCTGCTGGAGCGGTGCGATGCCGGCTGGGGCTCCGGGTCTTCTCCCCGATCGCTGCCCTGGTAGGGGCGGGTGCCCGCCGAGGAGCCGCCGAGGTTGCCGAAGAACTCCTCGAAGCTGCCGAAGCCGCCGCCTCCACCACCGCCAGCCGATGCTCCGCGACCGAGCCCGGCGTGTCGGGCGACCACCGGATCGAAGCCGGGCTTGAGGCAGACCTCGCCGAACTCGTCGTACAGCGCCCGCTTGCCCTCGTCTCCGAGGGTGTCGTAGGCGGCGGAGATCTCCTTGAAGCGATCGGCGGCCGAGGGGTTGAGATCAGGGTGGTACTGACGGGCGAGCTGACGGTAGGCGCGTCGGATGGTGTTCTGGTCCGCCCCTCGCTTCACCCCGAGGACTTTGTAGAAGTCGGTGCTGATGTCGCTCATGTCAGGGGCTCCACTCCATCAGCTCGATCACCGCAGCTTCAATGAGCGGTGTGGTCTGAGGTCCAAGGGAGTTGGTCTCCTCGTAGTGATCCCCGTCGGGCTCCTGGAGGTAGGGCGTGCTCTCGTGGATCTTGTAGTTGTAGGCCGGCACGATGTAGCCGACCTCGTCGTTGCCCAGGCCGATGATCCAGTTGTACTGACCACCCATGCGCTCAAACAGGTACGGCCCCTCCGGCGCAGCGCTGAGATCCGGCGGGTTGGGATTGTCGGCGTCGACGAGGGTCTCCAGTGGGGTAAACGGATGCCCCTCGGACTCATCGTATCCCCCGAGCGCCAGCTCCGGCAGCAGCTCACCAGGGATGGAGAGCATGCGGATCGGGCCGACATCCAGCAGGTCGACCTCGGTGAGAAGGAGCGGGACGTTGTCGTCGTCGAAGGCGAGGTCCGCGGTGTCCACGCCGTAGACCGGGCGCCTGAACATGTCGAGCAGGAAGGCAGCCTGGAAGGCGATGTTGTCGATGGGAAGCTGGAAGGTTCGGGCGCGCAGGGCCAGCTCGGGGGACTCCGCGACCTCAGCGGAGGCCAGCGAGCCGAGGACCAGCTCAGCCATGACGTTGCCGAGGGCGTCCGCTTTGTCGAAGCCGGACTCGGAGTAGGTCTCGCCGGAGCCGTCGGTGACCTCGATGCGCAGCGGCGACATCATGCCGCCCACCGCTGCGGAGACGTAGACGCACACCCCGCCCACGCCGGGAACCTCGCTGTCGGGGTAGACGATGCCCTCTTCGATGCCCCGCCGGGTGGCGTTGACGTAGTCGGAGGTCACCAGACTGTTCTCGCTGCCGAGCGCTTCGGGGTGGTTGCCGAAGTTGACGACTGTGGCGATGGTCTCGCCAGAGGAATCCGTCAGCCAGGCGGTCTTGACGAAGCGGTCGATGATCTTGGGATCGCGGTGGTCATAGACCACATTGCGGCTTCCCTTCTCGGTGTTGTAGGTGGAGACGTCTGCCTCTGCGACCGCGAGGGTGGCGGGAGTGAGGGCATCGACAGCCTCTGCCACGCTCGCCACGACCTGCGCGCGGACGTACGCCATGTAATCGTCGTTGTACCCCGTCTCTCCGAGCTGCCGACCCCACTGCCCGAGGGAGTCGGGGCCTTCGTGGTTGTGGGTGGCGGAGAGGAGGATGTGGTCGACGTCGATGCCAGCGTCTGCGGCGTCCTGGCGGATCTTCTCGACCTCGTTGTAGAAGACCCCGATCAAATCGACCGAGACGATCGCAACGGTGACATCGCCCTGGCGCATCGCGACGGTGCGGCTCCAGAGGTCATCGTGGATGCCAGAGACCGGGCGGTTGGTGCCGAAACCGGCGATGTAGATCGCCTGGAAGGTGCCGTCCTCCTCGCCCTCGTCGGCGCCGGGGTAGCCGTCGTCCTCTGCGCAGAGCCGATCGCAGCCACAGTCGAAGAACGGCTCGTCGTTGCGCTCGTACTCGCCATTGACATTGAGGTCGTCCCAGGACTCGAAGCAGGTCGGGGTGATCGGCAGGGCCGCGGCGCCCGCGTAGAGCACGCCGTCTCCGAGGCTCTCGCAGCCGGCATCTCCTGGACAGACCACGTCGGGGCGCCAGGCGCCATCTCCTGCGGAGTCTTCGGCTTTGTCCTTACAACCCGTCAGCAGCGTCCCACCGCAAAGTAGAACCAGCAGCGATGAGATCCGCACCATTCATCCTCCGGTCGGGCCATCTTATCCTGATCCGGCCCTGGTCACATGAAGCATCATTGGAGGACGGTCTTCCGCTGAAGAGAATCTGCGGCGAAGATGGGGGAAGCCTGATTTATCAGGCTGTTGGGGAAGAATTTGTCTTCCCCTCAGCAGAAAAGGGCACCAGCCGGGCGGGATATCATCCCGTTTGGTGGCTGGTGCTCTGATCCGACTCCCTCGCTGTAGCGGTATGCTGTTGTCTCCTGGAGGAAGACACGATGAGGCGCCTGCTGCTTGTGATGTTCGGGGCTGGTCTGCTCGGCTGTGGTGACAAGGACGACACCGGCGCGATCCCCGATCCGGGCGACGACTCCGGGGACACCGACACGCCCGATGACTCCGGCGACACCGCCCCCGTCGACGACACCGGAGACACGAAGGGAGACGGCGACTACGACAACGACGGCAGTCCCGACGATGAGGACTGCAGCGACACCGACCCTGAGGTCTACCCCGGCGCCGAGGAGATCCCCTACGACGGCATCGACCAGGACTGCGACGGCTACGACCTCACCGACTGGGATGACGACGGCTTCGACAGCGAGCAGGTCGGCGGCGACGACTGCAACGACGAAGACCCCGCCATCCACCCCGACGCCGAGGATGTGATCGGCAACAAGACCGACGACGACTGCGACGGAGAGGTCGACGAAGGCGTGGAGGAGATCCCCGAGGACTTCCCGCTGACCCTCTCCGGCAGCGGCGCAGCGACCTCCCGGTTCATCGCGGTGGATGCCAAGGGCTACCTGCTCCTCGGCGGCAATTTCACCGGAGAGATCGACTTCCACCCCTACGATGACCACGTCGAGGAGAGCGCGGCGGCCAACGGCGACATCTTCCTCACCAGCTTCGAGAGCACGGGCGCGTACCGGTGGACCTGGGTGGGCAGCTCGGATGATTCCATCACCCTGAACGCCATGGCCACTGACTCCGATGGCAACATCCTCATCGCCGGCTCGTTCTCGGGCACTGCGGACTTCGACTACGGACCAGGCGAGTACCCGGTCACCGCGACTGGCGGCACCGACGCCTTCGTCGCCCGACTCAGCGGCGCGGGGGAGATCCTGTGGGTGAGCACCTTCGGTGGCAAGGCCGACGACAGCGCGCTCACGGTCGCCGGGGGCTCCAGCGGGCGGGCCTATGTTGCTGGCAGCTTCTCGGAGTCGGTCACCTTCATCGACAAGGACGGCGAGGTCACCGCATCAGGAAACACCGACGCCTGGATGATGCAGCTCGGAGCCTCGGGAGATGCCTCCTGGACGGCGACCTTTGGTGGCAAGGGTGCGACCGCGATGGGGCTCTCCATCACCTCCGACAGCGGCAACGACGTCACCCTGGCTGGCGCGTACAGTGGCAGCATCGCCCTGGACTCCGAGACCACCACCGCCAGCGGGGACGGGATCTTCCTGGCGGAGCATGACCTGGAGGGCACCCAGACCTGGAGCCTCAGCCTTCCCGGCGCTCTCTCCGTCGGCGCACTGGTCACCGACAGCAGCGACGGGCTGCTCCTCGGCGGCACCCTGTCTGGTTCCGCGGACTTCGACTCCTCCTCCGACAGCGAGACCACCCTCACGGCATCGGGGACCGACGGCTTCCTCTGCTGGCTGGACTCCTCGGGCAGCTTCACCGACGCCGCCCTGTACGGCGGCAGCAGCGACGACACCATCGACGCCCTCGCGCTGGATCCATCGGACGACATCTACGTCGCGGGCACCTTCTCGGGGACGATGACGGTAGAGACCCACAGCGAGACGGCTTCTGGTGGGCAGGACGTGTTCGCGCTTCGGCTGTCGAGCGTCGGCGCGCTGGACTGGATGATGCGCATCGGAAACGGCACCGACGATGGGACCGCCGGGGTCGCCACCGACGCGGACAACCGCGGCTGGCTGGCGGGCAGCTTCACCGACGCCCTCGACCTCGATCCCACTGAGGGAGAGGATGAGCGTCAGGCGCCAGACGGCAGCAGCGGTGCCTGGGCGGTTCGGGTTGGCTCTGGCGGGCCGTGAGTCGTTGTCAGACGGGATAGCAGCAAGGCCATGAGAACCTTTCGTCGAATCTGTGTGTACTGCGGCTCCTCAGATGCCGTGGATGAGCGCTACAAGTCCGCTGCCCGCGCGGTGGGCACTCTGCTGGCAGAGCGTGGCATTGGGGTGGTCTATGGCGGCGGGCGAGTCGGCCTGATGGGCATCGTCGCCGACGCTGCGCTGGCGGCGGGCGGGGAAGTCCTCGGAGTGATCCCCGACAAGCTCCAGGGCCTGGAGCTGGGGCACAACGGGCTGACCGAGCTGTTTGTGGTCGACAGCATGCACGCCCGGAAGATGCTCATGGCGCAGCTCTCCGACGGCTTCATCGCCCTGCCCGGCGGGTTTGGGACTCTTGAGGAGATCATCGAGGTCACCACCTGGAGCCAGCTGAACTACCACCGCAAGCCGGTGGGGCTGCTCAATGTTGATGGCTACTATGACCACCTGATTGCGTGGATTCAGGGTGCGGTTTCGGCGGGCTTCATTCGGGAGCCGCACCGGGATCTGCTCCCGGCCGCAGACACGCCGGAGGGACTGCTGGAGTTGCTGGCGGCTGCGACGATTCCAGAGCTTTCGGAGTGGCTGGTGGATGCAACCGTATAGCGGGTATTCGGCGCTCTGAGGTCTGCAGGACAGGTCACTGAGTGAGCCGACGTGCAGTAGGCTGCGGGTGTCCGGGTGGGGGTGGCAGGGGAGCGGGGACTGGAGTGAGCCGACGTGAGGCGGTGAAACGCAAGGAGTGCAGCCCCCTCGAACGAGCACCATGAGCAGCCCAGAGCGAAGCGATCGGCGCACA
>JBLHNG010000313.1:0-9284 GCA_047621685.1 Myxococcota bacterium
TGGAGCGGGCAATGGAGAAGGTGGCTGCCGGGTCACTCGACGGCCACACACCGATCCAGGGCCTCGACACGATGGGCGGGCTGACCAGCCACTTCAACGCCATGGTCGAGGGGCTCCGGGAGCGAGAGCAGATCCGCCAGATATTTGGCCGGTACGTCGCCAAGCAGGTCGCGGATGAGATCCTTGGTGGCCGTATAGAGCTCGGCGGTGAGCTTCGGACCGCCACGGTGCTGTTTACTGATATTCGGGGATTCACAACGATC
This sequence comes from Myxococcota bacterium, assembly GCA_047621685.1. GTDB lineage: Bacteria > Myxococcota_A > UBA796 > UBA796 > UBA796 > JAQXDW01. The sequence goes on from JBLHNG010000313.1 coordinate 264, forward strand.
TCTGAGACGATGGCGCCTACCGAGGTCATCGACTTTCTCAACCGGTACTTCGAGCACATGGTGAGCTGCGTCATTCAGAACGATGGCGTGCTCGACAAGTTCATCGGCGATGCCATCATGGCGCTCTTCGGGGTTCCCGTGACGCGCTCCCCCGAACTAGACGCGCGGGCGGCAGTGCAGTGTGCCATCGAGATGCGACAGGCCTTGATCGTTTTGAATACAGAGCGCCAGAGCGAGGGCCTCCCCGCCATCGACATCGGCATCGGCATTCACACCGGCCCCCTTGTCGTCGGCAACATCGGGACGAGGGACCGCACCGAGTACACGGTCATCGGTGATGTGGTGAACCTGGCCAGCCGCCTTGAAGGGCTGACCAAGTCGCTGGGGAAGCCTGTGCTGATAAGCGCGGACACAGCCGCACTTCTGGGCGACATGGACCTCACGGAGCTTGGCACCTATGAGGTGCGGGGCCGGTCAGAGCCCGTCCGGTTGTTCACCATTGCAGAGGATACGGCGACACCTCTCGAGAGCCAGGAGACCCCCGCCAGCCAGCAGCCCGCTGAATGAAGGGCGCTAAGGCTGCCCGTAGTCCGTCGGCTCGACGAAGAGCGTTCGGGTCAGGCTGACGATGCCGCAGTCGATGTGGTGCTCAAATGATGCGTCGGACAGGTCAGGAAGGCCGCGCCTCAGCGCCTCCCGAGCCCTGGGGTAGTCTGCCGACATCCGGAAGTAGGTGCGCTGCTCATCGAGGAAGTTCTCGTACTGATTCGGGGTGAGGCGCCAGTGCCGGATCAGCCGACCGCCCTCGATCTGGAGCAGCTCGTAGAGACGGTGCCGGGGATGGTCGACCGGCTGGAGCCGCTGCCGCCGTCCCTTGATGCGCTTGACCTTGATGGGCCGGGAGTCGACCGGGCGCTCCAGCGGGATGAGACCGGTGAACCAGTCGCAGGGGGTGTCTGCTGGGAGCAGGGCGCGCATGTGGTCGTGGAGCTCATCGTCGGGCTCGGTGGCGGTCTGGATCTCGTCGAGCCACAGCATGCCGTCGCGGATCGCAAAGCAGGCGATGTAGCCGCGCCAGAGCGACGTGAAGCAGCTCTTCGGCTGCGGGCACTGCTTGGGGTGGTGCTGGAGGTAGCTGCCGAGGATCCACTCACTGAGGTGGAAGTCTCCTCCGGCATATAGCAGCCGATCCGGGGCCTGCTGCGTCATCCTGTACCCGTCACATTCAGCATCATTTGCGGACCGTTTTCCTCACAGAGAGGGTATCAGTCGGACGGTATCCCACCTGGGCGCAAGGGGACCTGGTCATCGGCTTCCACAATGAGGGGACCACATGACCGGTGCCTGAATCCGGTCACTAAGGTTATTTTGACGATTACATTCATAGGTGAAATCGGCTGCAACTCCGTGATGTGGTGGAGAGTGCTGGCAGACGTGAGATTGAGGGTGTCACCGAAACGGAGTCAACAATGACCGCACTCATCCTCTCCCTCTTCGCCTCTGCAGCCCCGACCCTTCGCACCATCGATGGAGCCCCGGTCTCGCTGAGTGCTCCGAGTGTCTCCCTGGTGGTCTTCTGGTCCATGGAATGCACGGAGTGTGTCGAGACGATGAATGCGCTGGAGGAGGCCAGCCTGCCCTATGTCGCAATCAACACCGATGCTTCCGCGGTCTCCTCCCGACTTCGGTCGTTTGCCCGGGTCCATGATCTCACGGCACCGATCGTCACGGACGCAGACGGCATGCTCCAGCGTGACTTCCAGGTGCAGGGAGAAGACACCTTCATCCTCTCCCTGACAGGAGCGGCCCCCCTTCGGGTGAGCAGCTGGGACACCGAAGCCCTCCTCACTCAGGTCACTCTGGTCGCCGGTCAGTAGCAGCGCCCCAGCCGCACCCCACGCGGACGCGGCATCCGGCCCTGCCTGTGAGCGGCATGTGGTTGTGCCGCGGCCGAAGCTGTCGGTGGTCTTCTCGGTGGCGAGCCCGACGCTGGTCATCTAGGCAGATAGACTGCAGAACGTAAAGACCATGAAGCGCTCCACCTCCACCCGACAGCACCTGTCTATCAACGCCCGAATGTTGGCGGAGACCGTCCTGTTGTTGACGCTGTTTGCCGGGATCTGCCTGGCGGGCCACCACACCCAGCAGCCGATCGTCCTGCTGGTCGGCGCGGTGCTTCAGGGGCTCTGGCTGCAGCGGCTTTACTGTGTGGGGCACGAGGCAGCCCACAACAAGCTGTTCCCAGAGCACCCCTTCGCCAACGACATCGTCGGCCAGATCGCCCTGTGGACGCTCCCGGTGCCGCTGCCGATCTTCAAAGCCATCCACCGCTTCCACCACGCTGCCAACCGGCGAGATGCTCAGACCAGCGCCCTGGACGTCTACCTCGTCTCCGCCCGGCGTCCCTGGCTCGGGCGGCTACAAGCCAGCCTGCTGTGGTACGTCGGGGTGCTGGCCGGTGGCTGGTTCTTCCACGCCCTGATCTCGGTGCTCCTGTTTTTGTTCATGCCGATCGGTGTGGCCCGGCGCATCTCGCCGGCCTTCTCCCGGTGGCGAGTCCGCGATCAGATCTCCTCCATCCTCCTGTTCGCGGCTCCAGTGCTCGTCCAGGTCCTCGTCGCCACACAGGCCAGCAGTGGCCTCTGGTTGGCGCTGTTTGGATGGCCTTTGCTGGTGTTTGCCCTGGTGTACTCCGCGCAACTGTATGTCTACCACTACCGGACTACCATGGGGCCCCAGACCCTGCTCCACGCCCGACGCCTGCACGGCGGGCCGCTGCTGGGGTGGTGGCTGCTCAACCTCAACGAGCACGACACCCACCACCAGAAGACGAAGGTGGTCTGGTACGATCTGCCTGCCGCGAGTCAGCCCCTCCCGGACGCATTCGCCGCCAACCAGAACGTCGATCACTTCCTCGCCGGCCTGCTGCAGCAGCTTCGGGGCCCGACCCTGGTGGAGAAGCCATGAAGATCCGCCGCGCTCGCCTGAGCGATGTCTCGGGCATGCTCGCCCTGAAGTCCGCTCTGACCTTCACCGAGTCGATGGGCACCTCGACCCGCGGGGGGTTCTTGCTGGGCACCGACGCGGCCGGGTATCGCATGCGCATTCAGCACGGCCTCGCCTGGGTCCTCGACGATGGGGCGATCAAGGGCTTTGCGATCATCCTCCCTGATGGTCCCTTCCGGCAGTCGGCGGTGTGGCAGAGCCGTGATGCCGTCCGCTGGAGCATCGATCCCCAGGCGCTGGTGGACTCGACCCTTGGCTACTACGATCAGCTCGCCGTGACCCGTCGGGGTGGGCGTCGCTATGCCTCAGCCCTCGCACTGACCGCGCTGGTCGATCTGATGGATCAGGGGGCGGACCACCTGGTGACCGCCACGGTCAGCGCACCCGTCGTCAACCTCGCCGCCGTCCCCTACCTCAAGCGCCTGGGGGGCGTGTGTGTTGGCCGTCTCGATGAGCACTACCCGGCGTTTGGCGCGCTGGTCTCGGACATCTGGGTGGTCTCACGGCAGGGCTATGAGGCCTGGATCGCGGAAGCGAGCACCCTCTCTGAGCAGTGGGTCCGGGATCTGGCGCTGTCGGCGGTGCGCCAATGAGCACTGAAGACTGGCGCTGGCAGCTTCGCAATCAGTACCGCACCCGCACCCAGCTTGAGGCGGTCTTTCCGCTGACAGGGGAGGAGCGCGCGGCGATCGACCTGCTGACCGACCGGTTTCAGCTGGGCATCACCCCCTACTACCTCAGCCTGATGGATCCCGATGATCCGGACTGCCCCATCCGTCGGCAGGCCATCCCGAGGCTGGCAGAGGGCATCACCCACCCGGGCGAGTCGGCTGATCCGCTGGCGGAGGAGCGGGACATGCCCGTTCCCGGGATCACCCACCGCTACCCCAACCGGGCGCTGCTGTACGTCACCCACCTCTGTGCGGTGTATTGCCGCCACTGCACCCGCCGCCGGAAGGTCAGCAACCCCACCACCCACACCCCGCCCGAGAAGCTCGATGCAGCCGTGCGCTGGCTGGCCGATCACCCCGAAGTCGACGATGTGGTGCTCTCCGGCGGCGATCCGCTCTCCCTGTCGGATGCCCGCCTCGATCGGCTGCTCACCCAGATTCGGCCGCATGTCTCCATCATCCGCATCGGTAGTCGCCATCCGACCACCATGCCCCAGCGCATCACGCCTGCGCTGTGTGCGGTGCTGGCGAAGCATCCGCCCATCTTTGTGATGACCCACTTCAACCATCCCCGGGAGTGCACCCCGCAAGCTGCTCGGGCCTGCCAGATGCTGGTCGATGCCGGCTGTGTGCTGTCCAACCAGACGGTGCTGATGCGCGGCATCAACGACGATGTCGCGACCCTTGACGCCCTGCACCGCTGGCTGCTGGCCCAGCGCTGTCGCCCCTACCGTCTCTACCACTGCGACTTCACCGAGGGCGTGCGTCACTTCAGGGTCCCGCTCGGGCACGGCCTGGAGTTGATGGATGCGCTTCGGGGGCCGAGCAGTGGCCTCGCGATGCCGGAGTACATGGTGGATCTGCCCGGCGGACACGGCAAGGTGGTGGTCCGGGAGGGAGTGCGGACGGGGACGCGCTGGACGTTCCGGAGCTGGCAGGGGGTGGAGGTGGTGCTGTTGGCGGATGGAATGGACGCGGGGGCTTGAGCCCAGCCGGGTGGTGAACGTGATCGTATTGCTCGGGGGGCGCCCGACGAACCGTTCGTTCTCAGGCCGTTCTGTCTGCGTCTTGCCGCATCCGCTGCAACAAGACCAACCCCCCATGCCCCTCATCCCCCCACGCCCCCAAGGCCCCCAAGGTCTCCAACCACCACCTTCTCCGTCGCCCTCGGGCCGCGGCTCTCGATCGACACCGGGGCCTCTCCCCGCACCACGTCCACCACCGAGCACACCGCCACCTCAACCTCCGCCTCACCCAGCCAGGCCGTAAGCTCCGCCCGTCCCTCCAGGTCGAACCGACCTCCCGGCTCCAGCCGGCGCTTCTCCCCAATCGCAGTCACCACCGGCCCCCGCTCCACCCGGTCGAGGTGAGTCAGCGCGATGCTGTCCACCCCTCCGCAGACCTCCAGCGCATACCGGAGCAGCACCGAATCGAAGGCTCCCGTTCGCACCGGCCCCTGCCACCGCCCGTCGGCATTGTGGCTCTCCTGTAGGTCGGCCGCGCCCTTGCCTTCCCCCGGAAACGGCCCTGGGCCGTGGCGAACACCGAAGCTCCGCAGCACTCCCAGGCGATGAAACGGGGCTGCAGTCAGCGCCGTCACGCCCCCAAACGTGCAGTCACTCCAGGTGGTGTGAGGATGGAACCCCCACCACTCATCGAGCAGCACGCCCTGGGCGCCCTCGAACACGACCCCGGTCTCTGGCAGCCCGTGGGCCACATCTTCGAGGAGCTGGATTCGCCTCCCGAGGCCGGTCCAGACCTCCAGCACGCGGTCGACCAGCCCCGGATCGTCGAAGATCCCGGGCAGCGCCGCTCCGGTGGCAAGAATCGCCTGCCGGTGCCGCGCGTGCTGGCGCTCCAGCAGCGACCTCAGCCGGGCTGGGCGGGACAGGTCGGCTGCGCGAACGGTGTCGTCGTGGCTCAGGGAGTCCGCGACACACTCCCCGACACCGACTCCACAGCTGCCGTGGGCTGAGGCCCCGCGCTGAAGCTCTCGCCAGTGGTTCGTGGCCTGCTGGAACGGTGTGATCACCCGTGCCCGCGCGTCGACGAAGGTGCGCTGCCAGATGTCGTGCACGCCCACCTTCTCCAGGTGCTCCGCCTCGACGGCCATGCCCAGCGGGTGAAGCAGGAAGTCCGGTCCGAGCAGGGTGAGGACCCCGGGCACGAAGCTGCCCGCACCGAACTGCGCAAAGGTGTGGTGACGCCCGTCCGGGGTGATCACATTGTGACCGGCCTGGGCTCCCCCGTTGAAGCGCACCACGCGATCCGCCCCCAGGTGACGCACCAGGAAGTCGGTGATCGTGCCCTTGCCTGCGTCCCCGAAGCCGAGGTCTACCACCGCGATGTTCACCGCTCGATCCCGCTGGCCCGAGGCAGGGGCAGCCGGATCCGACCCTCTGCCGAGCCGGGCAGGGGAGCGCCATCGCGGTGGATGCTCGCGGCAAAGCAGACCAGCGCCCGTGCGATCCGAGACGACTTCCGCCGACCCATGCCCTGGGCGGTGAGCTGGTCCACAAACACCGTCAGCGACGCGGCCGCGCCCTCCAGCAGCGCGATCAGCCCTGCCGCCACGTGGGCCACGTCTTCATGGTGCTGGAGCAGGACCACCCGGTCACCGAGCAGGTCACGCCAGGCCCGCTCGACCCCACGCGCGGATCCGGGAGCGATGAGGACAAACGGCTCGAAGCGCCGCTGGAGCACGTCAATCACGTCCCGAATCGGCACATCGTGCTCAAGCGTCTCACCGAGGATCCGTGCGGCATCGAGCCGCGAGAGCGCTGGGTTTGGCAGCGTGTCGACCGTGAGGAACAGGAAGCCACGCCGACCGCGCTTCTCCACACAGTCCAGCGCCATGTGCTGAGCCGCGTACCACATGCCCAGCTCGTAGCCCTCGTGCTTCCCGACCCCGCCGCCCTCCAGGTGCAGCCGGGTGAGCCAGCCGTCGATGAGGGCCGCGGTGGACTCGAACTGACCGACCTGGAGCGGGCTGCGATCGGCGGGATGCCCGATGGCCATGAAGCAGAGCTGCGGATCGGTGATGCGCGCCGCTTCGAGAGACGCCATGAACGTCGGCAGGGTCGCGCTCGCCAGCGCTGCGGGAATGCGCCCCATCGAGCCGGTCACATCGAGGGCGAAGACGATGCCGAGGGTGTCGGGGTGGTCTGCGCTGTCTCGGCACTCTCGGCGGGTGTTTTTGGGGCTCAGCAGCGGGTGGGCCTGCGCCTGGGTGAACACCGGGGCGGCTGCAGCGGAGCGGCCCCGGGTGAGCGCGAGGTGGGCTTCGTGGCTGTAGTTTCCGAAGCCCATCAGGACCATCCTGGCATGAAGAGAGGGTGGTAGCCGGGCGGACCAAAGGCCTCGCGGGAGGCGGCGCTCAGTGTGTCTGCGAGGGCCCAGGCATCGGTGCAGCCAGCCTCGCCCTGATCGAGCACCCGCTTGATCGGACCCACAGTCACCGCGTCCTTCAGGTGCCAGCCGGCCACGCCGCGCACACACTGGCAGGCCATGCGCACGTCGTCCTCGATGGAGAGCACACGGCCCCCACGCAGCCGGCTCCAGGCACGAGGAAAGCCCCGGCGGGGGGTGCCGAGCCGACCCGCGACCGTCCAGCCGACGAGCATCGCGCCGTGGTCTCGGGGGTGCACCAGGATGTGGGCCGGGGTGATGGCGCCATGGGCAAAGCCGGAGGCATGCACAAACCCCAGCAGCTCCAGCAGGCGCTTCAGCAGCCACACCACCGCCTGGCCCTTCACCCCACCACGTCGATGGTGCTCTCCCACCTGCTCCAGGGTGTGCACAAAGCCCGAGCGCCACCCATACACCGACGCCACCCGCGGTGAGTCCTCGGCGGTCATGCCCAGCGCCACCGGAGCCGGGAGGCGGGTGAGGAAGTGCTCGGCACCCTGCACCCCGCTCCGCGTCAGCTCTGAGAGCACGCCGTGCTCTGCGCGCAGCAGGTCGCCGTCTCCCGTGGCATCGATCTTGATCGTGACCCGCTCGCCGAGCCGCACCACCCAGCGCCCCAAAAAGACGTCGCTGGAGTCGCCCGAGGCCAGCAGCCGCTCGAGCACGTAGGTCCGGCCTCCGAGGTTGAGCCGGGGACGCCCGTCGACCGGAACCCGCGGCGCCACCGGGCCGCCAGCACGCCCGGGGAAGTTCTGCGATGCGCAGGAGGTGCAGGTGATCACCAGATCGGACCACGGTGCATCGAGGGGAGCGCCACAGGTCTCGCAGAGAAACACCCTCATCGCGCGATCTCCGCAGCCTGCTTGGCGGTGAGCCCTCGCTCTACCAGGATCTGCGTGGCGTCTGGAGCGGTGAGGCGGCCTTGCTGGCGCCCGATCTTCACCCCCATCACGTCGCAGATCCGGTCGACCTCGGGCAGGTGATGGACCCGCTCGCCGAGGCGCTCTCTCCAGTGCCGCAGCTCTCCTGCCACCACCGCACCGGGCTGGGAGACCAGGAAGTGGCAGAGGTGGTAGCGCTCGTCTGCCGCTGCGATCACGCTGGCATCGTCGACGGGTGCGTCGGGTCGGTAGCCAAAGACGCGCTGCACATGGCTGGGGCGCAGCGGCTTGTTGCACGCATCCCCGATGGTGAACAGCCAGCCCTTCTCGCCCCGCTTCTCCCAGGCGTCGGTGGCGGTGTGGTGCGCTGCGAACCAGTGCGCGAGGGTGTAGGACTCCGGCACATCGCCGCCCTGACCCTCGATCCACAGGCGCGTGAGCCACATGTCCATCTCAAGTCCGCTCTCGAACTGCCCGACCTGAAGGGGGGCGCGGTCGCTCACCGCATCGCCGATGGCCGCAAACAGGATCTGGGGGTCTTCTACCCAGCCGTTCTCGACCAGCATGCGCATCAAGCGGCCGAGCAGCTCGGTGGCGAAGCGGGTGGGGATGTGGCCCATCGATGCGGTGACATCAAAAGCGACGATGATCGGAACCGAGCGGGGATGATGCTCGCTGTCTCGTGCTTCGCGTGCTTGAATTCGTCGGGGATCCATCAGAGGATCGATGTTGCGAGAGTCTCGAAAGATCTCTTTCTCGACGGCGCCGGCCCGTGCTGTCGTTACCCTTCGATAGGCGACGTCGCTCCAGTCAGAATATCCCATAGACAACCACTAACTCCGAGGCATCCCATGGGACATGGCCGCTACAGCCAGGACATCGCACACTCCACCCGCACCAGCAGCGCGCCACAGTGGGCTGCCCGCGATGGTGTGCACCCCGCCCTCGACCCGAAGGCCGGCTACCGAGAGGTCAACAACGATCTGCCCGTGGTGCTCGCCATGGATGTGACCCGGTCTCGCGGCGACGACACCAAGGTCCTCTACGCGCAGCTC
>JBLHNG010000314.1:0-9280 GCA_047621685.1 Myxococcota bacterium
CCCGCTCCAGCCGCCTTACGTCGGCTCACTCCGGGAGTGCCCGCCTTGCGGCCGCTCCCCCTGCCACCCCCCAGCCGGACACCAATGAATTAAGCTCCCACCGTGCTCCCACTCCTCACCACTGCCGCCTTCGCCTTCCCCATCACCCGCCCCGATGCGTGCTCCCCAGCCATCCTCCGCACCGGTCAGCGCGAGATCCACCTCATCTCGACCTCCCCGGCCGGCGAGCCCTTCTCCTACATCGGCCACGCCGCCCTCTGGGTCCGCGATCCAGCCCAGCGCCTCGACCACATCTTCGAGTTCGGCGCGATCAACTCCGCCAGGCAGGAGCCCCTCTCCGCGCTCCTCCTCGGCAACCTCAAGTGCTGGTGGCTTCGCGGGAGCATCGACAAGCGCATCGGGTGGTATCGAAAGACTGGCCGCAGAGTCATCGCCCAGCCGTTCGTCCTCCCTGACGACCTCCAGGATCAGCTGTTCGAGCGCATCTACAGCATCAACGGCACGATGAGCCAGAGCTACATCTTCGACTGGCGGACCCGCAACTGCGCCACCGAGATCCGCGACATCCTCGACGACATCCTCGACGGCCAGCTCTCCACTGCGCTCTCCGACCCCGCCCCCCTGACCCCCCGCGCCGAAGTCCTCCGCTACCTGTCCGCCCACCCCTGGGCGTGGCTGGGCTGGCACCAGCAGGCGGGCCCGGACGTCGATGTGCCGATCACCCGCTGGCAGGCGGCGTTCATCCCCGAGCGGCTCACCGAGTCCTTGATGGACACCCCCATCACCCTCGCCGACGGCACCACCGCACCGATCCTCGGCACCCCCTGTCTGCTCAACAAGGGCACCCACGACTGGGCCGGGCCAAAACCACCGGACTGGAACACCCGGCTCGGCGGGATCGGGCTGCTGCTCGCTGGGATCCTCGGTGGGGCCGGGCGGGCGGATCGCAAGGCGCTGCGGCGGGTCGCGGGGGGCGTGCTGATGGGGGTGGGGCTGCTCGGCGGACTCCTGGGCACTGCGAGCATCGTGCTGTGGCTGGTCAGCGCCCTGACCGTCTACGGACCCAATGAGAATTGGTGGATCACCAACCCGGCCACCTTCCTGCTCATCCCCGCCGGTCGCGCGGTCATCAAGGGCGAGTGGGCGGGGTGGCTGCGACAGGGGGTGGTGGTGCTGCTCGCACTGGCCAGCGTCGGGGTCATCCTCGACCTCACCGGGCTGACGAGCCAGGACAACGCCGGGTTCTTCGCCCTGATGTGGCCCATCCTCGCCGCGACGGTGTGGCTGTCCCGCCGCTGAGCTACTCCGGGAGCGAGCCCGTCCAGCCCTGGCGCTCGCCGACACTGAGCAGCTTCTGCCGCATCTCAGGCCAGACCACCCCAAACGTCGTGCTATCCCAGGCCGGCTGACCATTGAGCTGGTCGCTGTACTCGTCGAGATTTTCGTAGCCCTCGCACTGGACCGCTCCGGGCAGGTAGAGGGTGCAGACCAGACTGCGATCTCCGTCGTCAGTGTGCCAGACGGCTCGGACCAGGGCGAGCTGACTCTCGACATCCACCGCGGCGCTGAAGGCCGGAGTGTCGAGCGGGGTGGTGCCGATGACTACGCCCTCCATTCGAGGTGGGGCGTCGATGTTGAGGTGGTAGAACGCGGTCTGCCAGAGATCCTCCGCCGAGAGCCGGTGGACCTCCGCGGTCTTCGGCAGCGTGCCCTCCCACCAGGGGATCCACATCCCTCCGAAGCCGCCGGTGACGTTGTCATACACCACCGACCGGCCATGACCGTTGGCGTAGATGCCGCTCTGTGGGACCGAGGAGTCTGGGTGAACCTCGCCCCACTGCTCGCCGTGGTCGTTGTAGAGCATCACCATTGCCCGGTTCTCCGCCATCCACTCCGCGCCCAGTCCCTCCAGCAGCCGGCTGACCTGGGCGTTGGTGTGCGCGAGGTCGGTCTCATAGACGCACCGATAGTACGACAGCAGCGTCTCCTGCGCAGCGCCGAACTCCTGCTCATTCTCATCCTGGTAGATCTGGGAGAGCAGCTCCGGCAGGGGGGTGTCCCGCGGGATCACAAAGTCCTCCCAGTCCTCCGGGAGCATCGCGGTGTCCAGGACACACTCGCCGAATTCGGGGTGGTACTCGTACATCTCGTGGGGACCGAAGACGTGCAGGAACATCACAGCCTTGCCGTGCTCGTCCCGGGCCGCGCTGAGCGTGTCACGCAGCTCCAGTGCACGGTCGATGAGGATGTCGTTGCCCTTGAGCCCGTCTATCTGAGCCTTCTGGACCTCGCAGACTCCGCCCTGGTCGTTGAAGTTCTGACAGACGTCGCTGTGAAAGTCGTCCCAGAGCAGGGAGTTGCTCAGCACGAAGGTCTTCGCATTGATCAGCGACGGCAGCAGGGGGATGTCTCCAACACTCTGATCCGAATGCTCAGAGACGGTGAAGGCCTCACAGCTTCCCTGAGGGTCTTCGAGGTTGGAGAAGAAGCCGCAGCCAGTGGCCATCAGGCGAATGGCCGGCCAGGTCCAGTTGGAGGTCGTGGATGCCGGGTAGATGGACCAGCCATCGTCTTGGAGGTGGCTGGCGAGCGGCTCGGTGAAGCCCTCGTCCATCATCCAGTCCCCCCGGTAGGTGTCCAGCATCACCGCGATCAGGATGTCGGCCTCTGCGGATGCCATCTCGACAGGCTCAAGCTCACCGGTGTCTTCGAGCGGGATGGTGTCGCCGGGGTCGTGAGGCGTGTCGGGGTTGGTGCCCTCGGAGAGATCCCCGCTGGTGAAGTCGGCGGTGGTGTCGGACGGGGTGCAGGCGAGGAGCAGTCCGAGCATGACGCTCTCGGTGTGAGGTGGTGATCCTCACATTCCCCGGCGAACTGTCTGATGTCTGTCAGGATCTCGCGGACGGTGTCAGGAGATCGTGGCAGAGGCTACTCCGAGAAGCTCAGGTGCCAGGCCAGCGCCCGGAGTGCATCACTGCCCATGTCGGTGTGCGTCTGGCGGTCTGCCGGGTTGTACATCCGGAACGGGTCCTTCCAGGTCGATCGATCGAACCACTCCATGCCTGAGCGGCTCATCTCGATGAGGAACGACATCGTGCCGTACTGCCCATACAGGTGATCCAGCTCGCTTCCCATGGCCCGGAAGAAGAACCCCCACCGCGACAGCTCCTTGACCTGATACGCCCACGCCCCGTGGCCGTTCTGGGCGTCCTGCATCACCCGACCGAGCGCCGTGTGCTCGGCGTGGTGGGGTGGGCGCTCGAACAGACCGGACCAGGGAGTGTAGATGTAGCCGCCGAAGCAGTGCAGGCTGACGGAGGCGTCGAACCGATACTCCGCGGCGATGCGGTCGATGGTCTGGGACTCGGGCTGGGAGAGGGGCCCGGGGGAGGTGGCGTAGCGATCAGGGATGATGTGCCGCCAGATCGCCTCGGACTCCCGGTTGACCGCGAAGTCCCGGTTGAGGTCCACCCCGTTCATGTTGCTGCGCCGGTACACCCGATTCCCGGCCAGCAGGTCCGCCTCCACCACCAGCCGCTTGTCGACGTTGAGCACCGGGATCACCACGATCTGCACCCCCGGCGGCGGGTGGACGATGGCGTCGAGGAGGAACTCCACTGCGGACTCGACCCCGACCCACTCCAGGGCATGGATCCCGGCGAACACCAGCAGCTTCTCGCGGACGGGCGTCTTCGGGTCGGAAACCTCAAACGCCCAGATCGGTCGATTCTGAACCGTCCTGCCGGCGATGAACGGGCGCACCACACCCGGGCGATCCTCGACGAGGGGGCGGATGCGGGCGTGCATGTCGGCGAGGAAGTGGTACTCCGGCTCGTCGTGGGGCACGACCTCCTGGCCGTCGGCCCAGCGGAAGTACTTCGCGTAGTCGTCCGCCAGCGCTGCTGCGATCAGGAGCAGTGCGAGGATCATCGAGACAGCTCGATGGTCAGGGTGCTCCAGGCGGGCAGGGTGACCGGGATCTGGCCGTCGGTGAGGGTGAGGGTGGGCTGGCTGAGGGTGGCTGTGCCCGGGGTGCGGGTGGCGGCGTCGCCGGTCTCGGTGAGGGTGAAGGCAGTTGAGGTGGTGAGTGTCACCGCACCCCGGATGTCGAGGATGGCCTGGGCGGGGGCGTCGGAGTCGTTGGCGAGGCCGATGACGATGCGTGTCTCGTCTGCCACGGCGCCAGCGACCAGGGGCAGTCCGGCCATGTCCGGCGGGGTGAGCACCGATCCGCCCACCGGCAGCGCGCTGCACAGCGGCTCCAGCGCATGCCACACCGGCTTCTCCTCGCCGCCAAGTCCCAGCACACCCCAGGCCTTGTCCTTGTCATAGACCTCGGTGGGCTCGTCCATGAGCTGCCACAGAAACGGCATGGACACCCCGTTGTTGAGGTGGGCGAGGGTGTTCTCAAACAGCCGCACCGCGTAGGCCGGCGACCAGGTGGCGTTGAAGGTGCCGTCGGAGTCGGGCAGCGGCCACGCCCCGCCGGGCAGGTCGGTCTGCTTGGTGGCGTACTCGGTCACCCAGATCGGACGCTCGCCGTCGGGATCCCGGGTGGCGATGGCATCGGAGAGGTCGCGCCAGGTGGTCGAGACGCAGGACGCCCCGCCATTGCACACCGCCCCGTCGTCCCAGGCGTGGCTCGACCAGACCGCCAGCGATGCCACGGCCTCCGGGCTCATCGCCAGCACCATGTCCCGGCTGGTGTGCCCGTAGTCAAACGCCGTCGCCCCCGGTCCGACGATGCCGACGTCTCCAAAGCCCGCTTTGTCGAGTGCGATCCGGGTGGCGATCACGAGGTCGCTGTACTGCTCCGGAGTGATGCCAGTGCTCCACTGCCCGCCGCTGTCCGGCTCGTTCATCAGCTCGATGGTCTCCGGCTTCCGACCCGCAGCACTCCAGATCACGACCTGATCCGCCCACCACTGCGCGAAGCCGTCGACGTCGGAGAGCTGATAGGCCCCGAAGCTGCTCGGCGCGGACCAGACCATCGGCATCCACGCCACGCCGAGGGTGTCGGTGAGCGCGCGGGTGGCGTCCATCTGGCTGCCGGTGGCGCTCTCCTGGGTGTTCTCGATGCGGACCGTCTTGATGTTCAGCCCGGTCAGCCCCCGCTCCAGGGTCTCCAGGTCGCTTGCGTAGCCCCAGATCTGAGTGCCCATGCCGTCGAAGGTCTGCTGTGTGTCGGCCACATCAAACGCAAGTATGGGTGGATCATCGAGGGAGAAGTCCTGGATCGCGATGTCGTCGAACAGGGTCGGCTCGCTGTCGGTGCCGACGAGTGAGGCGGTGACGAAGGCGGTGCTCTCCGGGGCGGTGTCAGTCAGGGTGAACGCCGACCAGACCTGCGGCGCGGACAGCTCCCACACCGACTCGTCTAGCTTCTGCTCATACTTGTCGTGAAACTCAAGCTTGATCGCGGCGCTCGCGGTGCCGGATTCGCTGCGGAGTCGGGCGGTGAGTCGGTATCTTCCGCCGGGCGCTGCGGCGGTGCGCTGGTAGAGCAGGGCGAGGTCGGGCTCGGAGAGCTGCATCGCGCGCTTCCCCTCCACAGCCTCGCCGATCTGCCAGGTGTAGACGCCGGTGCCGTAGGTCAGCCAGTGGTCGGGCAGCGCGCCCTTGCCGTCCTCAAAGCCCGGGTTGAGCAGGAGGTTCGGCGGCGGGGGCTCCTCGGGGACTGCGGTGTCTGCGGAGTCTGCGGAGTCTGTTGTGTCGGTGTCTGCGGAGTCGACGGGCTCCCAGGAGTCTCCCGGGGGCGTGGTGTCGCCGGTGTCCTCGATGGGCGGGGAGGTCGAGTCCGGGCGGCAGGCGGCGAGCAGGATGAGGATCACAGCAGCCACGCCAACGCGACCTCTTCTGAGTGCACCGGCCTGCCGTCGACACTGTGGTCTTCGGACTTCGGTCGTGGGGGGACGGGTATCCTTGGCGGGGGAGGCTCGGGCATCCTCGGAGCGCCTGCCAGCGGGGGAGGTCTGGGCGGCATGGGTGGTCCAGGCGGTCCCGGTGGTCCGTCTGGCTTCGCGACCAGGGCCGTGCCGTGGGTGGTCTGGACGAACACACAGCGCCCGAGGTTGGCGTGGTGATCGAAGTCCGCCTCGGTCGATGCTGTAAAGACCGCCTTGTCACAGCGTCCACAGCTCCGAACTCCGGGCGTGTCGGTCTGCATCATGTCGTCCCAGCGCACGTCACAGATGATTTGAAAGCGCTGCTTGAGCCGCTCAGTTTCGTTCCAGGCCATGCGGGAAGTGTAGCCCGCTGCCGCTGCTGAGAAAGCCTTGAAGGACCGCTCACCGCAGGGTTAGCGTGCCAACATCTGAGCGCGCAGGCCACGTCAAGCCACCGCAGCGCCCGACAGGACAAGGACCATGACTGATCTGACCCGCGCCATGCGCAAGGCCCAGGTTGCACGCGCTGAGGAAGCCGTGCGGCAGCACTACACCGGCCACGACCCCCACCCGACCCTCCTCGACCATGCACGAGCCGCCGCGCCGGACATGGACCTCTCCATCCACTGGCTGCGCGCCCTGCTCTCCCGAATCGATCAGGAGCGGCCCGCACTCCGCCGCGTGGAGCGCACCGCCGAGCAGTGGGCAGCGATCTTCCCCCGCTACCCCATCGACGGCGACGGCTTCGCTCAGGTCATCCCTGCGGAGTCCCTGGGCACGGTCCAGTCCGCGCTGTCCACCGATGGGGTGGCGGTGATCGGGGTGCTGAGCGAGGCCGAGTGTGCCGGGACGGTCGCGGCGATGTTTGAGGAGATCAACGGCCGCACCAAAGCCAGCCGCCCCACCATCGATCCTGCCCGCCCGCACACCTGGCACAGCCGCAACTGGCCGAGCAGCTCGAAGTTCCTGCTGCGCAAGCCCGCGCTGCATCCGGTCGCGTTCGCAAACTGAGCCAACCCCCGGCTCTATCGGCTGTTCGTCGGGCTGTGGGGGGCATCGCCCGGGGCACCCGGGGCATGGCATTTCCCCAGGATGACGGCACGGTGACCATCGAGGATCGCCCGAAGTGGCACCAGGAGGTCCGGCCGCACTGGGACTACAGCCCGTGGCTGTTCGTTGGGGAGCAGGCATCGGGACGTGAGCCCGGCTGGCAGGGGCTGCTCGCCCTGAACAACCAGACCGCGATCGGGGGCTGTCACCGCACCCTGCCCGGCGGGCGGCCGTTCCTGTCGCAGTGGTGTGGAGAGCGGGTGTGTCCCGACACGATGGGCCGCAAGCGCATGAGCCACCGACCCGAGGCGGACGACCCGGTGCGCGACTGGATGCAGGACATCCCCCTGCGGGCCGGCAGCCTCGTGCTGTGGTCCTGGGGGCAGCTCCACGCCAGCGTGCCGAGCAGGGGGCCAGACATCCGACTCCACCAGTACATCCGCATGTTCCCCTCGCCAGCGGTCGACCCGTTCTGCACGTCCCACGACCGCTACGCCGCCCCACGGATCCTCAAGGATCATCCTGGCGCCCTCGACGGAATGCCCCTCACACCGCTGGCCCGTCGGCTACTGGGCGTGGCATGAAGAACCTCACCCCGCTCCAGCTCGTCTACCTCGCCCTCTCCATCTGCGGCGTGGTGGGAACCTGGTACTTCAACCTCCAGATCCCCGACCTCGCCTCATTCTTCACCGACTCCTGGGCGACCCCGCTGAGCAGCTCCCTGAGCATGGACCTGCTGGTGGTCGTGCTGACGTTCTTTGCCTTCATGGTGGTCGAGCGAAAGCGGCTGTCGATGTCTCCGGTCACGGTGGGGGTGCTGATGGTGCTGACGTTTGCGGTCGCAGTGGCGTTCACGCTGCCGATGTTCCTCCTCCTCCGGGAGCGGGCTCAGGTGCGCTGAAGCAGGGCCTCCAGCCGGGCGCGCTCCTGGTCGGCCTCAGCAGGCGAGACGTGCTGGCGGGTGGTGATCGCCTCCCGGATCAGCCCAGCGAGCCAGGTTCGCTCAGCCTCGGAGCGATCCGGCAGCAGGTAGCGGTTGCGACCATCCACCCACATCCGGGCGCCAGCGGCATCGGTGGTGACCTTCTCGATGCGCTCCAGGAGAATGTTCTCGGCGTGTCCGTCGCTGTGGATCCACAGGCTGTGCGGTCGCAATTCCACCTGAGTGTGGGCCGCGGTCTTCACCGAGAGCTTCTGCGCCTTGAGGATGAAGAGTCCCACTCCGATGTTGACCACGGTGGCCACCACGGAGAACACCAGAAACCACGGTCGAGCCAGCACCGCCGCCGAGCCGCCCATGTTCGCGAGCATGCCCACCGCACTCCACAGCCCGATCGGTGAGGCGATTGCCACCAGGGCCGCGAAGATCCGCCCCCCGCTCTGCGGCACCGGGGTCTGCGACAGCGACATCCCGCCGGGGAAGGTGATGCGCAGGGTGCCCAGGTCGCGGGTCAGCTCGATGCCTTCAGGGATGGATGCGGAGTCGGTCATCGAGTCTGGGATATCGCGCTTGCCAACCTCAACACGTCGAATGAATCAGCGCTCCGACCCGCCGTCCTTCGGCGACCATGCGGTTGTAGGCCACCACCGCGTCTTCTGTCTGCAGCACCTCGACCTCAATCCCGCCCGACCGCAGCAGCTCCACCGTCTCCGGCATGACCTGGAGGACCAGCTGCACTCCGCGCGTGAGGATGACGACCTCGGGCATGTGCTCCAGGAGGTCGTAGACGTCTGCAGGCTGGATGCCGGGGCGGTGCCGGGTGCCGGTCTCCCCCCAGTCCCAGGCGGCTGATCCACCGGGGTAGAGCTTGACGTCCTTGTAGGTGAGCAGGCCCTCGATCGGGCTCGCGACCTCCACCACACCCCAGCGCTGCGCGATGATCTTTGGCGATGCGTGTTCCATGTCGGGCTCCGTGGTTGGAAGGTGTCTCGGGGGTGGGAATTTGGCCACCGCATGGTGTGGATGGTTGGGTATTCGCCGGGTGGATGGGTGAGGCATCCGAAGCCGGTCAGGTGGCTGCCTTCCTCTCGTACTGACCCTGAAGTTCGACAAGTGCCGGTCGCAGACGGGCTGATTGTCGATTCGTGGAGAGGCGCGGGGACGGGGTGAGGCATCCGAAGCCGGTCAGGTGGCTGCCTTTTTCCCTAATTTTGTTGATTGTATTGTTTTGGATCGCCTTGCCTGGAGTCTCGGTCCGCCCGGGCGCGCGCAAGGGGCACCCGTAGTGGGCCGTGTCGGAGGGCCGGGGGGCGCCCTCAGCCCACGCCAGATTCTCTGGCGGCCCCGGAGGCAGCAAGCGACCCGAGGCTTGAGAGAAGGGGCAACCCACTCAGAATGCTGGCCG
>JBLHNG010000315.1:0-9276 GCA_047621685.1 Myxococcota bacterium
TTCCTCTTCAGCCTCCCCCCAAAAACAAGCCATGTTCACCAGGGCGAAGCGGCTAACCGTAACGTAGAGTCGAAAGGCGTTGGAAGAGAGCATCCGCCACAGACTGTACAGTTTTTCGTCACCAGAGGGTGAAAACCTATACATAAACAGGCTCAAAATGACGGTACTACCATTGTTTTCGCCAGGAACAGTACTTGCTTCAGGGATTGGTCATCAACTACGGCAGAGCCCGAACCTCATCCTCATCGAATTGATCGGAAGAACAGTACAAATTCCGAATTTCTCCCTCTCCTCTGGTCCAGCCGTCCCCCCAATCTCACAGGATTTACCATGCTCCGACTCACGACCTGCTCCCTGATCGCCCTCGCCCTCTCCTCGGCCGCTCACGCTGCCACCAGCATCACCGAAGACACCGTCCTGACCGCAGACCTTCAGGGGCAGATCACCATCGACGCTGATGATGTGACCCTGGACTGCGCCGGGCACACCATCGACAGCTCTGCGGTATCCAGCGGCTCCGGCATCAGCATCAGCTCGCACAGCGGTGTGGCGGTGATCAACTGCACCGTCACCGGGGCCGCCTTTGCCGGCATCTCGATCATTGGCAGCACAGACATCTCAGCCTCCGAGAGCACTCTCTCCGCCAACGGCTTCCATGGCGTGTGGGTGCAGGGCAGCAGCAACGTGCACATCGCAAAGAACACCGCCAACGGCAACGGCGCCAACGGCTATCAGGTCAAGGACTCCTCGCTGGTCACCATCGAGAAGAACACCGCCAACGGCAACACCAACGGGGGATTCGTCGGCACCACCAACACCGACGGCACCTGGAGCAAGAACGACGCTGTCGGCAACCTTGGCACCGGGATGGCCCTGTTTGGCTCCCTCGGCGCGCTCCTCGAGAAGAACACCGTGACGGACAACGGCGGCTCCGGCATTCTGCTCCATGAGACCACCGGCAGCATGGTGAGCAAGAACGACGCTGAGGGCAACAGCGCCACTGGCTTCGTCCTCCAGTCCGGCTCCGACAACAACACTCTTGAGAAGAACACCGCAGCGTCCAACGGCGACAGCGGCTTCGCTGTCAAGGTCACCGACAGCAGCCTGCTGACCGGCAACACCGCCGACGATAACGTCGGGGCTGGCTTTTCGATCCTCAGCACCGCGACATCCTCGACCTTCGAACGCAACGCGGCATCAGGTAACGGTAGCTGGGACGCTGTCGACACCGGCAGCCCTTCGACAAACACCTATGACAAGAACGACTTCGACAGCACCAGCGGTATCTGAGGGCTCTGCTTGAAGTAGGGTCTGGCGTGGCTGCTGAACGTGCTCCTATCGAGGGCAACGTTCAGCACCACGACCAGATTAAGAGCGCACCCGTATCACTCTTTGAATCTCTCCATGCCGAGAGATTCAAAGAGCAAGGGCTCTGTAGGGCAAAGAAGTCCGCTGGTGGCGCCTGATCGTCAAGCGGTCCCAAACGGGCACCCGTCATCGCGGTGGACCGTTATCCCGCTTGACTGGTGCTCTTTGTCGGAGAAGGGGGTCTCACCCCCAAACGCTTCGCGCAGGCATCCTCTGAAACAGACTGTCCACGAGAAGGGGATGAGATGACCGGTGCCCTCAAACGGACTGCCTTCACCAATCAAGGTGCACCAGCGTGTCTCTCTCGATGGCAGACCATCAGGTCGAGGCTCCCAAGCGCCACCGGCTGTCAGAACCCGAGGTACTCCAGCTCATCGTCTGAGAGCTCGTGGACTGCGGGACGCATCTTGATCTCACCGGTGCCGTGCACGGCGAATTGAACGTCGTCCATCAGGTTGCGTTGGACAAGCTCGAGCTTGGTGATCTGTTCCTGCTCGTTGTCGATCATCTCGCGCTCACGGACGAGGTTCGCAATCACACCTGCAGGGACGACGCTCTCGCCACCCTGCTTCTCGTAGGAGACGAAGCCGGAGTCATCCTGCTGGAACCGCATAAGCAACACCGCGAGCTTCTCGGCATCGATGGAGTACTCGTCCCGAATCCGCTGCGTGCGAACGCCGCGCTCCGCAATCCGCACGCGCAGCTCTTCGACCTTGGCGCTCATCGCCTTGCGAAGGACGTCGGAGCTCTTGTAGTTGTACACCACATCCGAAAACAAACGTTCGACGCGGTTGATTCGATGTCCCATTACTTCTCCCAGTGGCTCGAGGCCCGAGAATCGCCAGCCTCGGAGTGAGAGGCTCCTATGCGCTCGTGGCCGCCGACGGGTGGTTGTTGGTCTGATAACGGTCTTGGGCACCGGTCACACCGCTCTCGCTGGTCAGACCGAGAACAAACAGGGTGCCGTCGTCGAGGACCTGGGGATCGCGGTAGGTGATCCAGGGCGACTCCCGGGTGTCCAGAACCACCGGCTCGATGGCTCCGCTGTTGAGGTCGTAGGCAAAAACCCCGCCGCTTCCCTCGTAAATCCAGAGGCTACCCACAAGCGCGAAGGAGGACCTGGAGGGCAGATGGTGGGAAGCGAAGGTGGTGTTGATCTGGTAGTCCGCAGCCTCGATTTCGGCGCTGATGTGGCGCTGCTGTCCGTCATAGCCCCAATAAAACATTCCCTCGCCTGAGGTGGCATAGCCGAAGCCGTCATCAGTCATGACCACGGAGTCGGTCACCTCGGTCTCGTTCTCCAGCCAGGTCAGCACACGAGAGCTGCGATCCAGATGCCAGATCCGCCCGCTCTCAGTGAGCACGATGTTGTCGTCGTCGACACCGAACTCCCCGAACTCGCCCATTCCCGCATCAGAGAGGTCGTGGATCATCTCCATGGGCTCAGGTTCGTCTCTGGGGAACCAGCGAACCAGCGTGATGCCGTCGGTGGTCAGGGCCAGATGAAGCGCGCCGCCCCAGGGGGCATAGGCCCACCACTTCTGCTCATCGCCGGGGGCGTCAACGGACAGGGAGCCGATGAGGGTGTCTGTGCTGTCGATGGCGTAGAGGTGGTACAACACCTGCGGACCATTTTCTTCGGCAAACACGATGTGATCGGTGCCGACACGCCCGTTGCTCGCGGACCCGCCGATGGTGAAGTCGTAGTGGATAGTGGCACCGGTGCGGCTGTTCCAGCTGGACAGCTCCAGATCCCAGTTGCTGTCTCGAACCCAGAACAGCCGCTCTCCCTCCGCCAGATACCGCTCCTCATTGTCACCGCTGAGGAATTCCGATCGGAATTCCTCCAGCGCCACGATCAGGGTGTCGATCTCGGCAATGTCCGCTTCCTGGGTGTTGGCGGGCTCGCTGCCGTCGCCGCTGCCGCAAGCCAGAGCCGCGATGAGACCAGGGACGGCAGTGAGGAAGAGGGGTGAAGACGCATGACACCTCTAGTGCAACCTCGTACCACGCTGACGGCGGCTGGTGTTCACGCCAGACACCGCCTATCGTCACAGCTCCATGGCCGATGCCGCTCAAATCGCCGCGTGTGTTGCTCGTGCCCGGGTCGGGGATTCCGCCGCCTGGGCCGCTCTTCACACAATTTACCGGCCGGTTCTCCACGCGGTGGCCCTCGCCCACGGACCGCCCGAGGCTGCCGAAGACGTGGTCCAGGAGGCGTTTGCTCGTGGCATGGAGCGCCTCGACAGACTGCACACCGACGACGCCTTCGGGGGGTGGCTGTGCACCATTGCCCGCAACCTCGCGACGGACGGCTACCGACGTCGCAGTCGCTTCGCGGTGCTGCGAGATGTGTTCTTTGCCCGATCGCGTCCGACCGTCGAAGCCAGCCAGGCCCTCCAGGCCATCCAGGGCCTGCCGGAGACCTACCGGGAGCTGATGATGATGCGTCTCGTAGAGCAGCTGACCGGGCCAGAGATTGCCGAGCGGCTGGGCCGTCCTGTGGGCAGCGTGCGGGTGAGCCTGCACCGCGGCATGGCCCTGCTTCGCGATGCATTGGGGGACGAATGAGCGAGCCGACGCCGGATCCAGCAACCATGGAGGCCCTCTCCAGGCGCCTCGCAGTGTTCCGCCACGACACACCACGTCGTCCGACCCCAGCCCTCGCTGCGCTGGTGATGGTGCTGATCGCGGTGGTGGGTCTCGGCGTCTGGTCCGCCCGCGGCCCGGCCCCCTGGTCCACCGAGACCCTGGCATGCAGCGACTGCATCTGGCGCACCGACACCCCACTCGACACTGACGGTTTCGCCACCGCACGCATCGCGGATCGCGGCACCCTTCAGGCCAGCCCCGGCACCCAGCTGTGGCGTCGCGAGGCATCCGGTGCCCGACTGGAGCTGACTCAGGGACACCTGGAGGTCCTCGTCGACGCCGAGCCCGGGTGGCTCACGGTCGCCCTCCCCGGCGTGGAGCTGGTGGACCTGGGCTGTGCCTTTGTGATCGATGTGGACGCTGAGGGCAACGGAGTGGTTCAGGTTGGATCGGGTGCGGTCGCCCTCCGCAGTCCGGTGTCTGAGACCATCCTCCCAGCAGGAACCCGCGCAGCCACCTGGCCCGATGGACGCACCGGGCTCGCGGTGTCTCATGAAGCCTCTGACGCGTTCGTCACCCTCGTGGATGCCTTCGATCAGGGAGGACAGTGGCAGCCCGTGGTCGAGCAGGCAGAGCTTGTCGATGCCATCACCCTGTGGCACCTGCTCGGTCGCGCCCCCGAGCAGCCGATCATCGACCGCCTCACGACGCTGCTTGGTGCGAACATCGTCGATGCAGATCGGCTGCGAGAAGGCTCATCTGAGGCTCGGGATGAACTGCTCGCCTACATCATCGGACGCACCCTGTGAACATTCTTCGTTAACGGTCGGCCCCTCCCGTCGTCATGCGAGCACCCACTCAGGAGACTCCATGGCCCGACCACTGCTCTCGATCGTTCCGTTGATGCTCGGCACCGCCGCCGCTGCGCCTCCGTTGCCCGCCACCCGGGTCACCGGCAACGTCAGCACCGAGCACCACACCCGCCGTGAGGCACCGCTGACCAACTCGTGTCGGGTGACCGGCAACATCGTCGGCCGTGGGGGCAAGTCTGCCCCGGTCTGCACGCTCACCGCAGACGACGGCACCTCCTTCTCGCTCAACGCCCATGAGCGAGAGGAGATGGGCTGCACGGCAACCGGGATGTGGGTGGACATTGCAGACAAGCGGGTGTGTGAGCTTGCCGACAGGTATGGGCAGTCACCGCTCCAGGTGCCCGCACAGCTCGCCACCGATGTGCCGCAGTCATGAGCCTGTTTCAGCCCACCTGGCTTGGCGGTCAGGCCACGACTCTGTTTCGACAGCACCACGGCGGTCTGCTTGATGGGGTGACCTGGACGCTGCCCATCGATCACCTCTCAGCCACCGATCGGGATCACTTTCGTACCGTGTGGACCCAGTCCGCCCACCAGGAATGGTGCGCTGCCGGTGCGTTCATCGCGCTCCAACAGGCGCTGCTGCTCGCCGGAGCCCCGGTGGATCTCATCGGCGCCAGCGGGCGATTCGTCGCCGACGAGATGCTTCATGTAGAGCTGGCCTGTCGGATGGCGATGGCCTACGGCGGCGGCGCCCCGCTGGAGATCGACTCGACCGCCATCACGCCCCACACCGCCGAGGAAGATCCTCTGCTGCGATGCGCGGAGCTGGCCCTGCGGGTCAGCTGTGTGGGCGAGTCGTTCTCGCTGCCCCTGATCGTCGACGAGCTGACCAGCGCCACCGATCCCCTGTCTCGACGGGTGCTTCGCCGCATTGCAAAGGACGAGGCCGGACACGGTCGCTTCGGCTGGTGGGTGCTTGACTGGGCGCTGGAGCGTGGGCTGTCTGCTGACGAACGCATCCGGCTCGCCGCAGTCGCAGACGACGCCATCGACGCCCTGCGACCGGCACTCCAAGGCGATGTCACCCACCATCATCGCTACAACGCCATCCTCACCGACCGGATCGCCGGCCCGCTCGCTGCACGGGGCCTGCCGCTTCATCAGCGGTCGTGGTCGATGGGCTGATCGACGCTCGCTGCCAGCGGGTCACCCTTCCAATCTCTCCATGTCGAGAGATTGGAAGGGGCGAAGAAGTCCGGTGTTGCATTCAACCAGGAGCGGCTCTACCGCTCCTCTCAGCGGCGTCGACGGGTGATGAAGGCGCCCAGCAGCACCAGGAAGGTCAGGCCGCTGCTCGACGTGCTCCAGAGTGGTCCGCAGGACCAGACCGTGGCTGTCATCGACGGCACCAGCCTCGCGGAGGGTCTCCAGCCCTCCCCTCTAACGCCGGGTTGCAAGGCGGTCCGTCCAGATATGGACGAGATACACTGGCGACATGAATGGTGACTTCCCCATCCAGCTCAGCGATCCCAGCTTCCAATTCCGCCGCATCATCAATGGGGTGCGCCTCTATGCGTCACCAACCGGTGATTCAGTCGAGCTGCATGCCTTCAACCTTCCACCAGACCTCCCGCCAGCCCGGGCCGGGATCGCCAGCCTCCGCCAGCGGTATCGGGACCTGACCGGTCAGGTCCGCGGAGCGATCGTAGAGGTCGAGGTTGTCGAGATCGATCGGGTCCAGTCGGTGTGGACGATCCTGAAGATCCCCCAGCAGCCGACCGGGATGACCTACATGGGCAGCATCACGGTCCCGTTCCAGTCGTGCTCGTTTGTGGTCAAGACCGTCTGCCAGGAGGTCGGGATGACCGGCATGCGGGACACAATCGTGTTTGCGAAGATGCGGCAGGAAGGCCAGGTCACCCTCACCGATGCTGGGGCGGAGGGGTGGATGGCCGACCCATACGATCCGTCGCTGACCACAGGATTGTGCCGGAATCTCTCCGAGGATCCCCAGCACGACAGCTCGTTTCCGGACCACCCCCTCTCCCGGGCGCGCCGGAACCTGGCAGCACTGGCGGCAGGAATCCAACTTGACCCGAGTCTGCACCACCTGCCAGGGTTCGGACGCTGGGTGTAGTGGTATTCTCGGCACCACTCAGAGCTTCGGACAGCACCACTCGGCAGAAGTCGTCAACCGTCTTCTGCCGAGTGGTGCGTCATGGGCTGACACAAAGGGTCACCGGGGGCTGTCGAAGACCTGAGGGGGAACCCAAAAACAGGCACCCGTCATGTCGCCTCCTTCTGGCGGACAGTCTGTGTGAGAGGATGTCAGCGCGTAGCGGGGGGTTTGGTTGGGTAGAACCCCCGTTTCAGACAAAAGCGCACCAGTCGGGCCGGATACTGTCCGGCCTGACTGGTGCAAAAAAAAGGCTGGGACTGAGTTGTGGAAAGATACCCAAAGCGGGTTTTTCCAAGCGCCATGCTTCCCCCGGTCCGATCAATGATTCAATGCAATCCAGGATATCAGTACCATTCCCCAGGGAGAGGCCTCTCACTGTGAACCTGAAGCCTGATTTCTGCTCTGTGTTTTTATCCCCAGAGCCGGGCATGCTCATCTCATGACCGACCTTCTTTGGCTCTCTGTGCTTCTCCTCGGCGCCTGCACCCCTGCACCATCTGAAGACTCCCCTGCTTTCACACCTGAAGAAACGGGCGGTGGTGAAACCGTGGGTTCCGACACCGCGAGCTCCGACACTGCGGACTCCGACACTTCGACGGTGGCATCCGGGCAGTATGACGATGGGCGGCGGTGGTTCGTCACCCGACTGGCTGGGGAGGCTCCGTGGGGGGTGGTGATCGTCGCGCCCCCGGAGGGTGATGACGCAGCGCCGGTGCCGGTGGTGTTGGCTGCACTGGGCGGGCTGTCCGCCGAGCCGGCCTGCCTCAATGCTGCTCCTGAGGTCGAGCTGATCGCAGACACCGGCGCGGTGACGCTGCGGCTGATGGGCGCAACGCAGTGCTGTGCCGGGGTGTGCGGCGAGGCGGAGGAGGACCAGGGCGGTCCACGGCGGCAGGCTGGGATGCAGTCGATGGCGCGGCTTGCCGCCGGGACGCTGGCCGACGAGGGCGGCCGCAACCTCGGGGCGATCACCGGCCTCACCATCGACACCGATCGCCAGCTCATGCTGCTCTCCTCAGCGGTCACGCTCACCGGGCTCTCCGCGATCGCCGCATCGCCGGTAGACTTCAGCGCACTGGATGGGGTGATCATCTACGAGCCGCCGATCCTCCCGGCCATGGTGACGAAGTACCTCGGCCTGCTGCCCTGGGATCGCAACACCCAGCTTGATCACAGCGGCTCGGGCTGCACCTGGGACGATGGCGCGAGCCCGTGGTATCGCCCCGATGACTGCGCCGGAACGCGCTGCCGCATCGACGATGACCAGCTGGCATGGGCGCCGGAGGTCTCCGCTGCCGACCTGATCGTCTACCCCGAGATCACGCCCGGTGGACTGGCAGCAACCGGGATGCTGTTCCTCGACGGCGACGGCGACGGGCTGCTCCAGCTCTCCACGGACGGACATCCGGACCGCAACGGCGACGGCTTCATCGGGGAGGACGAGGACCTCCCGCTGCCAGGGCTGCCCAACTTCTCCGGCAGCAGCGAACGCTACTGGCACCCCGACACGCTCCTTGAGGCCGCGATTGCCCGGGGGGTGCTGGATGCCGCCGCGTGGCCGCCGCACCTCATGTCTGCCGAGGCCGCCACCCTCTTCTGGCAGGAGCGGGACGGCTACGGTGCCCTCGACACAGTCACCGCAGCGCTCCCCGAGCTGCGCTGGCTGATGCTCGCATCCTCTCGAGATCACGGCGTCCCGCTGTGCTCCCGCCCCCACATCGTCAACCCCTACATGCGCCTCCGCACCCTGGGCGCTGACGTCGGGCTCAACCCAACGCTCGAAGCCCTGTCGGCGGTGAGCGGAAGCACCATCGAGGGGTACACCCCGCTGAGGAATGGTCCGCTGACCAAGCAGACCGTCGTCAACTACACCCCTCCCCCAGAGGTCACCGCAGATGCGCTCCGGACCGCTGCGGTGGTCGAGCTGCTGGGGGAGTGAGTGCTTTTTCCTGAGCCTACTGCGCTGCGAGCGCGAGGACTTCGGGGTCGTACTGCACCGAGACCGCCGAAAACATCGGCCCGAACAACGCGACCGGATCGGTCTCGCCGCTCCAGTACGGGATGGCGTAGTCGCCCATCTCCAGCTCGAAGCCGAGCTGCTGCGCCCCGACCACCCGGCAGCGCTGATCGGCGTCATGCTCCCACAGGTCCAGCCAGAACAGCGCACCGCTGGGCTCTGAGGTGAACGCTCCGACCCAGGACATCGCCCCGTCCGCGCTCTGGGGCAGCACGAGATCGAAGTGGGAGAGCGTGTCCACCGGCATGGTCGCCCCACAGAACAGCTCGGCGACGCTCTCGCCCTCACCATTGGCGGGCACGTCG
>JBLHNG010000316.1:0-9199 GCA_047621685.1 Myxococcota bacterium
TCGTAAGGTCTCCCACGTGGCTGGTGCGCCTCGGGCGGCCACACCTTCGGGACCAAACCCGATCGTGAATCCCGAGGCCAGTCCTAGCGATCCGCTGTGTTGCAGGCTGTACGCCCCCGCCGGCATCGGGGTCGTTGGTTCCGCCAGCTCTACTGTCTGCGACTGGCAACCGCGCGCCACACATTGAAGCTGACCCCTATGTCCTCGAGTATCGACTTGGAAGTACCAGAACATGTCGCCGTTTTCAGGGGCACGGAACGCACCACAGAGTGCACTCACCGGCCCAGACAGGCCCAGCCGCACCCCATCCGAATCCACATCGCCCCAAGCTACAGCCGCGTTTCCAAACTCGTCCTCGGCAACGTCGCACCGATCCCCTGCTCGTACCGGATCCGGCGTGTCCGCGGGTATGACCAGCCGGAGGAAACAGGCCTCCACGGCACCTGGTACAGCGACCACGCTCAGATCAGCATTGCGGCCGGACGCCAGCGCTGGTGCGGGACCACTCGGATGTCGCGCGCACCCGGCCGAAGCGCACCATGCCGCCACGACCAAGCAGAATGGCCCGCCCCCCCGTTTTGCAGGGCGTATCCCTGCATACTGCCTCAGCGCCGTCCGTGGCGGCATTCCTGACCTCCTTCAATACCCTCATCAGACATGCCCGCCAGCAGACCGGTTCCATTGCTGAATCCCGGGTGTCCTTCACCTAACGCGCGGTGAAACGCCATGCCCACTGCGGCCGCCTGCGACCACGGCGTTTACCGCCATCACGTTCGGCGGCACAGGAACGGGTGCGGCTCAGATCGCTGGATGATGGCGATGGACTGCTGTGCGACGGTCGTGAACATCGACTCTTTGGGGGTACGCAAGGCTCTCTGCGGGAATGGATTCCTGTCGGGTTGACTTGCCTGGTGTCGGGACTACGACTTTTCTCCAAGGGGAGTTCGGGCGCTCACGACGAAAATTGAATGTTCTAATCCCGAAGCCGTCCAAGAAACAGGCCCACAGGTTCATCTCAGTTTCACCTGACGATCACAGAATATTGAAGTGTGACCCGTCCAGGTGCAATGCTGACAATCCGGGAAATGAGGTCCTCATCGTGGTGGTTAACGCTCCACCCCAGACGAGGAGACCCCATGGAACCCATCGCCGGCGTGCTGTGCGTCGTCACAGCGCTGTTCATTCCGATATGGACGCTGATCCGCTTCTCCAGCCAGCGACAGCAGGTTCGCCTCCTCCAGTCGGAGAGCGACGACCTCCGGGTCGCGCTGTCTCAGGTCGAGCGCATGCTGCTGTCCCGGATCGAAGCCCTGGAGGCGATGGCTCAGCCCGTGGCCGCAGTGGCAATGCCAGCGATGCGATCCATACCGACACATGCATCGCAGCTGTCTCCACAGCCGTCTCCAAAGCCGACCCCAAAGCCAGTGACCATCGCCGCCCCGCTCATCGAGCGCGCCCCACCGCCGATGCAGCGCGTCGTGGAAACCGCTGTGGAGCCCGCTGTGGAGCCCGCTGTGGAGCCAATGGTCGCAGCCTCAGTCGCAGCCACGCCAGCCACACCAATCGTGCAGCCGCTCTCCGAGCTGCCAACTCGTCGTGGCATCGAGCGCACGATGGTGTCGGTGATTGCCGGGGTGGGTGGTGGAGCGGTGGCCCTGTCCGGGCTGATCTTCTTCGGCGGCGCCCTGGCCAGCGGTGCCATCCCGCCCACGATCCGGGTGCTGTTCGGCCTGCTCCTCGGCGCGGCTGGGATGCTGGGCGGCGAGGCGCTGTGGCGAAAGCAGTCGGGAGGACCGGCGGCGGCGATATCTGGTGCGGGCGCGGGCCTGCTGCACGGTGCGCTGTACGCCAGCGCGATCCGGTATGGGCTGCTGCCCGTCGAGGTCGTGTTTGTGGCCATGTGTGGCGTCACCGGGCTGACTGCGTGGCGGGCAGACCATCACCGCAGCAGGCTGCTCGCCGGGCTGGCGCTGCTGGCCGGGTTTGCCACGCCCCTGATGTTGGCGACCGGGCAGAACCGTCCGGTGCTGCTCATCGGCTACCTCGCCCTGCTCAACGCCGGGATGCTGGTGAGCGCCACCCGGAGGCAGTGGCGCGGGATGATCGCCGGAAGTGGGGCGCTGACCCTGCTGATGTTGTCGGGCTGGGCGGTGCGGTTTCTGACCCCGGGCCAGCTGCCGGTGGCGGTGCTCGGCGCGGGCCTGCTCTCGGCGGTCTTCCTGGTCGCAGCGAGTGCCCGGGAAGAGACTGGCGAGGCGGATCGGCTGGCGGGAATCGTCGGTGTGCTGCTGGGGGGTGCGGCCCCGGTGCTGATGCTGACCCAGGGCGCAGAGCCGCTGCTCACAGCGGGTGTGCTGGCGGCGTGGGTGGGCGCATCATCGGTGGTCGGTGCCCGTCGGGGCTGGGTGGAGCTGCCGCACACCGCGAGCGGGCTCTCAGTCGTCGCGATGCTCGCCGTGGCCATCCTGGCGCCGGATGAGTCCGCCATCCTCGCCGCGATGCTCCTGGGCTGTGGCGGGCTGATCGCCGCAGCACTGAGAGCGGACCTGCGCGGGATGGCCCTGCCGGGGCTGCTCGTCGGACTCATCGGCGCGGGCCTGACCGTGGCTGGCCCCCTCTCGACGAGTCCGCTGCTGCTCATCGAGCTGGTCGGACTGACCGGGCTGGTCGGGCTGGTGAGCCTTCGTCGGTCGCAGCCGTGGCTGGTGGACATGACCGGGGCAGCGCTGGTCGTGTTTGCCTCGCTGTCTGGTGCGCCCCTGCTGACCGGCGGGGTGCTGGCGATCGTTGCGGGGGTCGGTGCGCTGCGCATCCCCCGGGCTGGGCTGTGGGCGCCAGTGCTGGGGGCTGCGGGTCTGGGGCTGCCGCTGATCCTGGGCGATCTGACTCCGGTCGCGCTGGTGTATCTGCTGGCACTCTCAGCCATGGGTGCCGGGCTGGCGTGGCGGCTCTCTCGTCCGTCTATTGCGCTGCTCACGGCGGTGCTGGTCGGTGGGCTCCAGATCACCATGGCTGGAGTCGGGCTCATCGAGGGCACCCTGCCGAGTCTCGCACTCCTCCTGCTGCCGCCGCTGCTCACCGCAGCCAGCACCCGGCGGGAGGCGGTGATCCTCGGAAGCTACGTCGCCACCCTGCTCTCCGGTGCGCTCCTGCTCTCGGCGACCCCGGAGGCGGTCCTGGTAGCCCCCGCACTGCTGGGGGTCGGGCTGTCCCTGCTGGCTCCGGCAGCCCTGCCGATGGCGGTGCTCTATGGGGCGGGCAGCCTGCTGGCCCTGGAAGGCAGCGCGCCCGGGCTGCGGCTCCTCCTCTCCTGGGGGCTGACCCTCGCCGCGCTCGCGGTGCCGATGTTCCGCTCCGACCGCATCACCCACCAGACCGCCATCCTCGCCGGGGGCGTGCTGTTCATCCCGGCACACCTCGCCTGGCAGTCGATGACCGGCGGTGCCCTCGGCGGACTCCAACCAGCCCTGGTCGCCGGGCTGACCCTCGCTGCGGCGATCCGTGCCCGTCGGATGGATCAGCAGACCGGGCTGGCGGAGCTGCTGGTGCTCGGGTTCGCGACCGCTGCGGTGGTCATCCAGCTCTCCGGCCCCTGGCTGGTGCTGGGCCTGGCCGCAGAGCTGGTCGCGCTCGCAGAGCTTCAGCGTCGGCAGCCCCTCGCCCTGCTGCGCATCGGTGCGGTGGCGCTTGCTGGAGCGGTCGCCGCGCTGCTGCTCAACCCGACGGCGCTTCAGTGGAGCTTCAATCCGCTGATCTGGGCACTTCCCGCAGCAGCGCTGCTGTGGAGCGGGGAGCGGCTGCGGGGCTGGGACGTGCGACCGGCCCGGGCGGTTCAGCTCGGCGGGGCGCTGCTGCTCTTCGCCGCAGTGGACCTGTGCATCATCGGCCTGTTCGGCGGCACCGGGCTGCGCATTGACTCCCTGGCCGGGGAGATGGTGCGCTCGCTGGCCTGGGCGGGCTTCGGACTGGCGGCGATGGGGGTGGGGGTGAAGCTGCGGCGGAAGCCGGTGCGGCTGATGGCGCTGGCCTTCCTGTGCCTCGCGGCGGGCAAGGTGTTCCTCGCCGACCTCTGGCAGCTGCACGGCATGGTCCGGGTCGGCTCGATCATGGGGCTGGGGGTCTTCCTGCTGGTGGCCGCGGTGCTGCTGCAGAAGGTGGTCCTCAGCGAGTCGGAGTCCACATGAACCCCGGCGACACCATCGAGCGCTACGTGGTCGAGGCGATGCTTGGAGAAGGCGGCATGGCCCGGGTCTACCGAGTCCGCCACCTCGCCCTCGGCTCGCTCCACGCGCTCAAGGTCCTCCACCCCCACCTCCTCACCCACGACGAGATCCGACAGCGGTTCATCGCCGAGGGACGCATCCAGGCGAGACTGAGGCACCCCCACCTCGTCCCGGTCACCGACATCATCAGCCAGCCGGGCATGGCGGGTCTGGTGATGGACCTGCTGGTCGGCGAGGACCTGGAGGACCGACTGAGGCGGGGGGCGGTGGAGGTGGAGACCGCCCGGCAGTGGACGCGTCAGGCCCTCTCCGCGCTGGCGTTCGTGCACGACAACGGCATCGTGCATCGGGACATCAAGCCGGCGAACCTGTTCATTGAGCACTGCGCGGACGGCGAGAGGCGGCTGCGGGTGATGGACTTCGGCATCGCGAGGGACACCGAGGCGGCCCGTACTGCGGTCACCACCCAGATGGGCACTGTCGGCTACATGAGCCCGGAGCAGATCCTCCGTCCGAAGACCGTCGACGCCCGCTCCGACCTGTTCTCCCTGGGCGCGGTGCTCTACGAGATGCTCACCGGCGCCGCCCCGTTTGCCGCGGACAGCGCCTTCTCCGCCCAGCAGGAGATCACCGCCGGCCGCTTCCCAGACCCGGTCGGGGTGCCAGCCCGAGAGGCCGCGGTGATCCGTCGCGCACTGCGGGTGGACCGGGGGGAGCGGTATCCCTCGGCGGCAGCGTTTGCAGCAGACCTCGCCCCGCCAGCCGTGGTCGAGCGGAGTCGCTGGGGCGTGGCACTGGCGGGTGCGGCGCTGGTTGGCCTGCTCGGTGTGCTGATGCTTGCGGTGGATCCCCCACCCCCGCTCCCGCCGATCGATGTACCGGACTACCCGATGGTCAGCATCGCGCCGGACACCGTCACCGTCGGCTCTCCGGTCAGCGAGCGGGGACGCGGGCCGGACGAGGCGGAGGTCACGGTCACCCTCACCCGCCCGTTTGCGATCGGGATCACCGAGGTCAGCCAGGCGCTCTACCGCTCAGTCATGCACGACAACCCGAGCTTTCAGATCGGCGATGCGCTGCCGGTGGAGCGGGTGACCTGGGTGGAGGCGGTGCGGCTCGCCAACGCCCTGTCTGCCTACCATGGCCTGCCGGCCTGCTACCGGATCGGCGGCGCGGTGACCTGGACCGACGGACTCGACTGCATGGGCTACCGGCTGCCGACCGAGGCGGAGTGGGAGGTCGCCGCCCGCGCTGGAGAGCGCACCCCCTACGCCAGCGGCGCGGATGTGGGGGGGGTGGCGGAGGTGGGGTGGAGTCGGCTGAGTGCAGGGGGGCACAGCCAGCCGGTCGGCCAGCTCTCTGCCAACGACTGGGGTCTGCTCGACATGCACGGCAACGTCGCAGAGTGGTGCTGGGATCGCTACGGAAAGACCCGCTATGACGCCACGGATCCGATGGGAGCGGCCACCGGTCGGTATCGGGTGATCCGGGGCGGATCCTGGAGTCAGCCGGCCACCGCCGCCCGCTCTGCCAGCCGGGATCGGCAGCCTGCCAGCCGTCGACACCGGGGGGTGGGGCTGCGGCTGGTGCGGAGTCTTCCAGTCGAGGGGTGAACGGGCGTGCTGGCGGGGTTAGCGGATCGACAACCCTGGAGCGCTGATGTCATCGACTCACTTCCTCTCTCTGGCCGATCAGTCCGCTGAAGAGCTGCGCAACTTCCTCGACCTCGCCCGGCACATCAAGCTGTACCCGAAGGCCTACAAGGAAGCGTGCAAGGGCATGACCCTGGCGATGATCTTCCAGAAGCCCTCCCTTCGCACCCGGGTGAGCTTCCAGACCGGCATCTACCAGCTCGGTGGCCAGGGCATCTACCTCGGCCCCACCGACATCCAGCTCCACCGGGGCGAGACCATCGCGGACACCGCCAAGGTGCTGAGTCGCTATGTCGACGGCATCATGGCCCGGGTGTTCGCCCACTCCGACGTCGTCGAGCTGGGCCGCTATGGCTCCATCCCGGTCATCAATGGCCTCTCCGATCTCCTCCACCCCTGTCAGGTGCTCGCGGATCTTCAGACTGTCCTGGAGAAGAAGGGCACCCTGAAGGGGCTGACGCTCGCGTATGTCGGCGATGGCAACAACATGGCCCACTCGATCATGTACGGCTGCGCGCTGATGGGGGTCAATGTCGCCATCGGCCATCCCCGTGGCTACGCCCCGGACGCTGAGGTCACCACCCACGCCCGCGAGCTGGCCGCCGCCTCTGGTGCCAGCGTGCTGATCACCGAGGATCCCCAGACTGCAGTCGCCGGGGCTGATGCGGTCTACACCGATGTCTGGGCAAGCATGGGGCAGGAGGGCGAGCACTCTGAGCGCCTGGCCCGCTTCAAGGGCTTCCAGGTCAACAACGACCTCATGGCCCTCGCCAACCCCGATGCGATCTTCC
This sequence comes from Myxococcota bacterium, assembly GCA_047621685.1. Lineage (GTDB taxonomy): Bacteria > Myxococcota_A > UBA796 > UBA796 > UBA796 > JAQXDW01. Next base: position 6,667 of record JBLHNG010000316.1, read on the forward strand.
TGCACTGCCTGCCAGCGCACCGCGGAGAGGAGGTCGCGGCAGAGGTGATCGACGGCCCGCAGTCGGTGGTGTTTGATCAGGCTGAGAACCGGCTTCACGCCCAGAAGGCCATCATGGTCCGCCTCATGGGTCGCGGTCGTTAGGTGCCAGAACCCACCGAAACCCGGTAGAATGAGAGCACTCACTGAGGACCCTGGAGTCCGTGATGATCCGTGTCTATGAAGTCACTCCCCGTGATGGTCTGCAGAACGAAGCCATGGTGGTCCCCACCGAGGCCAAGGTCGAGCTGATCGGTCGGCTGGTTGCTGCCGGCTACACCGACATCGAGGTCACCAGCTTCGTCCGCCCGAGCTGGATCCCTCAGCTCGCCGACGGGCCTGCGGTCATCCAGCAGCTCCCGAAGCCACCGGAGGGGGTGCGCTACTGGGCGCTCATTCCCAACCGCCGGGGACTGGAGCGCGCGCTGGATGCGGGGGTCGAGCACATCGCGACCTTCATGTCCGCCAGCGAGACCCACAACCGCAAGAACCTCAACCGCACCCGGCGGGAGAGCCTCGCGAACCTGGAGAGCGTCATCGGCGAGGCTGTCGCGGAGGGGCTGACCGTTCGCGCCTACCTCTCCACGGTGTTTGGCTGCCCCTACGAGGGCGAGGTCGATCCGGCAGCGACCGTCGAGCTGGCGGTGGCCCTTCGGAGCATGGGCGCCACCGAGATCGCGCTGGGAGACACCACCGGCATGGGCAACCCCGCCCAGGTCCAGCGCATCGTCGAGCTGATGGGCGAGGCCGGCATCCCGGTGGCGGAGCTGGCCCTGCACATGCACGACACCCGGGGAACGGCGCTGGCGAACTACCTCGCGGGCTATCAGGCCGGGGTTCGGGTGTTTGACGGCTCCACCGCTGGCGTCGGCGGCTGTCCCTACGCCCCGGGGGCCGCAGGCAACGCCGCCTCTGAGGATCTCATCCACATGTTCGAGGCGATGGGCATCTCCACCGGTGTCAACCTCGACGCCGCTGCCGAGACCGGCGTGTTTCTCGCCGGCGTGCTTGGCCGGGAGCTGGCCGGTCGCTACCACCGCTACCACCTCGGCGCCGCCTCCCGGAAGGCCGACAAGGCCGCCCGCGCTGCCCGGAAGGCCGCGACTGCCTGATGCCTGAAGCGTTCCTCAAGGTCATCTCTGGCGCTCGGCAGGGGCTCAATGTGCCGCTCTCGGCCACTGATCCGCTGATCATTGGTCGCCGTCGGGGCGATCTGGTCCTCGACGATGCGCTGGTCAGCGGCACCCACGCCCAGATCCTCCCCAGAGACGATGGCTGGGTCATCCAGGATCTCGGCAGCACCAACGGCACCCTGGTCGACGGGCGGCTGGTCTACGAGGCCCCGCTGCGTCCTGGTGCGGAGATTGCACTGGGCAACACCCGAATGGTGCTGTTCATCGGACTCGCAGAGAGCCCCGCCGAGCGAGGGAGTGGCCAGACCGCCAACCCGCAGCTTGAGATCGCCTGGCTGCTGGACGAGGAGCTGGTCGAGCTTGGGGGGTCTCCTGATCGCACTCGATCACCGGCGGATGTGATTGACCAGGACCTCCGCCTCCCCCCTGGGGTCTCTGCGGTGGTTGAGGTTGTTGCTGGCCAGGACGTCGGCAAGGTGTTCCGGTTCACCCGCGGCAACATCACCATTGGTCGGCATCTTGGGGAGATTCCCCTCTCAGACCTGGAAGCCTCTCGCCGACATGCGGTGATCGAGCTGTTTGGTCGCGAGATGATCTTCCTGCGTGACCTGGGGAGTACGAACGGGACGTACCACAATGGTCAGCGGGTGGATGTGGCCCGGCTGCGGAATGGCGACACGGTTGGGGTTGGGCGAAGCGTGCTGAAGCTGCGGCTCACGAGCTGAGTAGCTTTGGGAGCCCGATACGGTACAGGAAGGTCCTTTGAGGCTGCGGTGGGTGGCCGCAGGGCGGGGATTCGCCATTGGTGTCCGGCTGGGGGCCACAAGGTGGGTAGCCCAGGGGGAGCGGCCGCAAGGCGGGCACTCCCGGAGAGAGCCGACGTGAGGCGGCGAATGCAGGGAGTGCAGCCCCCCTTGAGCGCAGCGACATAAGCAGCCCGGAGGGCGGCGTTGGTGCGGAGCGGCCAGAGAGAGCATGGCGTCGACGCTGAATACCCTCAACAATCCGGTGAGAGAGCACCCTTCGGAGTCGATGGCCCCGTCGCTGCGCAGCCAGAGGCAAGCAGTGCAGGTCGGCAACATCTAGAACTGCGATGGGAGAGTCGTTGGAGTGGGGGGCTTCCGACGCCGACGCCGACGCCTCACTCCAGCGATGCGAGAAGCGTGGGTATTGATGTTGCCGACCTGGACTGCTCGCCCTTCGGGCTTCGCAGCGTCAGGGCGATGGGATGACGGCGGGTGCTCTCTCACCGGATGGCTGAGGTACGCCATCGTCGGCGCCATGCTTTTTCTGGCCACTCCGCTCCAACGCTGGCCTGACGGCCCGCTTATGGCGCTCGTTCGAGGGGGCTGCACTCCTTGC
>JBLHNG010000317.1:0-9194 GCA_047621685.1 Myxococcota bacterium
GACGGCGGCCAGACCATCGACGACATCTCCCGGCTCAACGAAGCCACAGTCGCCGCCGTCATCCAGCCCACCACCGTGGCCGCCCTCGTCGCGGCAGTCCAGGACGCCCGATCCGAGGGTCGCAACCTCTCCATCTCCGGGGTCCGCCACAGCCAGGGGGCGCACACCTTCGTCGAGGGCGGCACGGTCATCGACATGACCGACTACAACCAGATCCTCGCTGTCGACACCGCGAACAAGACGATTCGGGTGCAGGCCGGGGCTTCCTGGGACGACATCCAGCGGGCAATCAACCCCCACGGCCTCGCCGTGATCACCATGCAGTCGTCGAACGTCTTCACCGTCGGCGGCTCAATCAGCGCCAACGTCCACGGCCGCGATCCATCCGCCAGCGTCATCATCGACACCGTGCTCTTCATGAAGGTGCTCAAGCCCGATGGCCGCATCGTCACCGTCAGCCGCAAGGAGAACCCGGCGCTGTTCCGGCTCGTGGTCGGCGGCTACGGGCTGTTCGGGATCATCCTGGAGGCCACGCTCCAGCTCACCGACAACGCGGTGCTCGCCAAGACCGCAGCGATGATGGACTACAGCGAATTTCCGGCGTACTTCGAAGCCAACATTCGCAACGGCGACGTGAAGCTGTTCATCGCCCGCCCCTCCATCGCGCCCTCCTCGCTGATGCGCGAGACGGTGGTGACCACCTGGGCGACCACCGATGCCGTCCCCGAGGGTGACATCACGACGCTGGGCGAAGAGAAGAACGTCAAGCGGGACAAGCTGGTCTTTGGGGACTCCCGGCGCAGCAGCGGCGGCAAGGAGCGCCGCTGGAGCTTGCAGAAGGCGCTGATCGCAAAGCCCGGCAAGGTCGAGCTGGTCACCCGAAACAACGCCATGCGCCCCCCGACCACCCCGCTGGAGTTCCTCGACTACGACTCCCCCGACGACACCGACATCGTGCAGGAGTACTACATCCCGGTCGGGCAGTTCGTGGCGTTCTCCGATGCCGTCCGCAATGTTGTCGAGACGCAGGACGTCAACCTGCTCGGCGTAACGATCCGATTCGTCGAGGCGAACCCGTATGCGTTTCTGTCGTATGCAATGGAGGACTCCTTCAGCTTCATGCTCTACACCAACCAGGGGCGGGATGCGGCAGGGCGAGCAGCAGCGGAGAAGATGACGCATGCGCTGGTGGATGCCGCGCATGCGGTGGGTGGCAAGCACTACCTCGCGTACCAGCGGTGGCCGACGATGGCGCAGGTCCGCACATCGTATCCGTATATTGACCAGTTCTTTGATGAGAAGACGAAGCGGGATCCGGACGGGGTGTTCGTCAGCGGATTCTACCGACACTACGCGCGGCAGCGGTAGACGTCTCTTCAAGACGCCTCTGACGAGCAGAACCAGGGAACCGCCCGCTCCACTGATTGTCAGGAAGGATGGTGAACATCACCCCCAAATCCGCCTTCCTGCTGGCCCTGTTCGGTCCGGCAGAGCCCGAGCCACCGCCGCCGAGACCTTCCTACCCGCCCATCATCATCGGCTGCGGTGACTCCGCGGCGCCCATCATTCACCACACCATCCTGCGGCAGTCTCGAAAGATCCGACACTGCTACACCCGCGCCCGCACCCGCCAGCCGGAGCTTGTCGGGAAGCTGGTGGTGAAGTTCACGATCCGAGACGGATTCGTACACGACGCCCACCTCAAGCAGGACGACATCGGAGATAAAGCCCTCGCAGCGTGTGTGCTGGATTCGTTCTGGCTGATGCGCATGCCGCTGTCCGAGCAGCACGACGGACGCGAGATTGTCGTGACGTACCCGCTCCTGTTCGTTCATGCAGAGACGAAGGAGACGCCCGTCTCCGGTGGATGATCGCGGCTGATCCTCACTTCGCTGGCTTCCCATCCGTCACAAACCCGGCCCACCGGCGCATGTAGTCCACAAACACCTGCGACAATCCCGCCTCCAGCAGCGCCTCGGGCGTGAACGGCGGACGCTGCGGCGAATAGTCGGGGTCCGCCTGGGCACGGTGGGGCCAGTCGGGGTGGCCGATGGCGACGCGGGCCATGGCGATGAAGTCCGCACCCTGCTTTTGAACCTCAGCGGCCTGCTGTGGGGTCCAGATGCCGCCGGCGATCATCAGCGGACAGGACGGCGGAAGGGATGCCCGAAACCGGGTGGTCAGCGGGATGGTGTCGTTGGGGTAGCGGCGGGTCCGGCCCCAGGCGTCCCACAGCGAGGCATGCACGAAGTCCGCACCCCCTTCTGCCAGCCAGGCGGCGACCTGGAGGCTGTCGTGGAACTCGACCCCGATGTCGGTGATCTCCGGTGAGATGCGAACCCCGACGATGAACTGATCAGACACCCGTGCCCGCACCGCCTTGAGGGTCTCCAGCAGCAGTCGCGCCCGGTTCTCCAGCTTCTTCCCACCCCATTCATCGGTGCGGGTGTTGGCGTAGCGCCCGAGGAACTGGGCCAGCAGGTAGCCGTGGGCGCCATGCAGCTCGACCCCGGCGAAGCCTGCTGCCTCACACCGGGCGGCGGCGGCGGCGAATGCCTCGATGACGTCAAGGATGTCGGCCTCGGTCGCCGGGCGGGGAACCTCGAGGTTGAGTCGGCCCGGGTCAAACGCGGTGGCGCTCCAGGGCTGCTGGCCGGTGAGGCTCTCCGGCGAGCGCATGCCGCCGTGGAAGATCTGCACGAGGCCGAGGGCGCCAGCATCTGAGAGTGCCCCGGCGAGGTCGGTGAGTCCCGGCAGGAGGCGGTCGGCGAAGACGCCCAGCTCACCGGGCCAGCCCTGTCCCTCCACCCGGACGTGGGCTGCACAGGTCGTGACGATCCCGAAGCCACCCTCCGCCCGCCGCTTCAGCCAGTTCAGCTCGCGGGGGTGGAGCTGGCCGTCGGGGTGGCTCTGCATGTTGGTCATTGCCGCCACGACGAGGCGGTTGCGGACCGTGCGCTGGGAGCGGGCGAAGGTGTAGGGGGCGAACACTACAGGTACTCCTCCAGCCTGATGACTCTCGACAGCTCGTTGATCGCGGCCTTGCGGTCGGCGATGGCCTCCTGACGGAGCACCGCGGAGCGGGCGGTGTCGGCGTAGTGGGTGAGCCGGTAGCCGCCGCCGCGACGGTTTCGCTTGAGCACGAACAGACTGCCGTCGGGCATGTCGGCGGCGATGAGTCCGAGGGGGCCATCGACGTTGCGGACGACGTCGTGGAGGGTGTGTGGGAAGTAGGGTCGCGGCATGAGGCTCCCCTATCCCGGCTGGAACGACCCTTGCTCTAACAGAGGGCGAAGCCAGGGAGGGCAAGATGAGCCAGAACAACAGCTGCAGAGGAACCGCCGTCGGAAACCCCGGAGACAGGAGCACAAGACACCGCTAAACCACGACTATGGTCCGATTGGAGTAAAGCCCCGGAGACGACATCGTCTCCGGGGCTTCGTGCGTTGTGAGATGGGGATCGGGTGGGGTGGACGCGGATGCGGGGAGGCTGCCCGCAGGTTGAGTACACCCTGGCCGCTAAAACCAGAGGTGCGACATGATCAGGTAGTCCCGTGCCGCCACCTGTCCCGGCGTGCTCAGCTGCCGCACCCACCCCGTCATCGTCACCCCTGGCACAATCCCCACCTCAAGCCCCAGCTGATACCGCTGCTGGAGCACCGCCGCGGAGAGGTCCTGGACACCCAGGTCCACCTTCCCCCGAGCGGAGATGCCGTTGCGGATCGTCCACCACAGCTCGGCCTGGGTCGCGGCGAACTGGACCTCGTTGACACCCAGGGTGCGCTTGCCGACGTTGACCTCACCCATCAGCGTAAACGGCAGGCTGTTGGAGTAGTAGAACGGGTTGAATCCCCAGCCGACCCCGAAGGCGTCGAGATCGCCCCGTCCCTCGCCCCCACGGCGCTTGATCATGCCGTGCCCGGTGGCGGTCCAGCCAAGCTCCCGCATTCCGCCGTTAAACGATGCGCCCCAGCCGGTGTCGCCCATCGGATCGTTGAGGAAGACCGACGCCTGACCATAGGGGTAGTTCGCCGCGAATCCAGCCTCCACGCCCAGTGCGCGGTCCTCGCTGTGAGAGACGTTCATCTCGAACATCTCCCGGGTGAACGAGGTGTGGTCGTCGATGTAGGTGCCGAAGCTGGGCATGAAGTACCCGGCGCGGGCAAAGCTCATGTAGGGCAGCTCGTGGAGCATCACGAAGGCATTGCGGGCGAACACCGGCCCCTGCGGATCGGCGACCGTGTCCGCGATGCCACCGGTTCGACCCCGGGCCGCAGCGGTGGCCATGGCGGTGACGTGCTCGACGGGATGGATGGCACCGTGCAGGTCGATCTGCATCGGGAACGCGGTCTCTGAGCCGCTCCAGTACGCCCCCCGGAGGTCCGCACCGAACTGCACCAGCGGATCGGCGTTGAGGTCGTCGTAGCGACCATCCCAGAACGCCATCTCAGCGGGCTCTTCGCCACCCTCAGTGCCGAGCGGCTCGCCGAAGACGTAGCGGTTGCCGGTCTGGCCCGCACCCATGCCGGCCTTCACGTCGTCGTAGTTCGACGGGATCATGCGCTCCCCCTCCTCGCGGGTGGGGTACTCGCCGTGCTTGTCCTTGTACCGCCACAGCCGGTCGTTATCGAGCACCTCACGGTCGTGGTCGGAGTAGTCGCGGTCCTGGGTGCCGAGCATCGCGAGGGTGGACTGACCGTAGTAGCGACCCGAGCTGTTGCGCAGCCCGCCGCCGGTCGGGTTGACGTGGCAGGTGACGCAGGACAGCGAGCACTTGCGCTGAGCCAGATCCGGGTTCTCCCAGCCCTCGGAATCCTCCAGGGTCGGGCTGACGTGGCAGTTGGCACAGGAGCGACCAGACCGCTGGGCGTACATCGGCAGCGCGGTGGCTGGCTGGTTGGCGGACAGGGCGAGCAGGCTTGCTCCACCCACAGCGATCGAGGCGTATCCGAGAATGCGCTTCATACCATCTACTCCGGTGCGCCATTGGCGACCCAGACCGCGAGCATTCGCTGCTGGTCGGGGGTCAGGCGGGTCATCGCCCCGGGGGGCATCGAGAGAGTCTCCCAGGGGGCACAGGCGGACTCGCTGCTGTGGCCGTCCTGGGGAATGAGGTGGGCGCTGAACTCGTCGATCAGCTCCGGTGCAATGGATGTGCAGGCGTTGCGGACCCGGACAGACCGGGCGGAGGCGTAGGAGTCCAGCTCGACCCCGGCGTACATCACTGCGTTGTGGGCGTGGCAGTCGACACAGTAGGTCGCCAGCAGGGGCGCGATGTCCTCGGTGTAGGTGGGCGCGGTGGTGTCGACTGGCAGCGAGGCGGGCTGGAGGGTGGGACCGGTGTCGAGCGTGCCGACGGTGCCAGAGTCACAGGCGAAGAGAGCGAGGAGAACCATGGTCACTCCTGCCTCCCGGACCATTCCTGGTTGTGGCAGCTGTAGCAGCTCGGCCCGTCGCTCCCCCGAAGATGCCGGGTGCTGCGGTCAAAGCCGGAGGAGTAGTCGAAGTCACCATGGCAGCCCGAGGCATCGCAGCTGAGGTTTTCGTCCGCCGGGCGGGTGTCTGGACAGGCCACGGCATTGCCCGTCGAGGGATCCTTGCAGAGGTACGGATCGTCCATCAGGTCGGCGTGGCGGCCGGACTTAAATATCGGCGCCCCGTTGAAGTCTGTCTCGGACTCCTGCTCAGAGTGCCGCGGGGTGTCTGGTGGATCAAAATCGTAGCTCGCACAGGCCAGCATCATCAGGAGCATTGGTGGTGCCTTGTCGCGTCTGGTTCAGGATCAATGTATGGCTTTACTGTACTCAAAACAACCCGTATTAATCAAAACTGTACTCTTGATTGAGTACAAATAAGTCAGCATTGTAACAGCCCATATGCCATACTCATATGTACTCGGTGAATGGGAGTCCTTATGAGCACCAGCACATCCCCGGATGTCTTCCGGTATCTCGACCATCGAAAATTCCTCAGCGACTGGTTTGCCTGGAAGAAGTCCTCCAATTCCCGGTTCAGTCATCGGATGTTTGCCCGACTCGCCCAGCAGCGCTCCCCGAGCCTGCTGATGCACGTCATCCGCAACGAGCGCAACCTCACCGCCACCACCTCCGCGGCCTTCTGTAAGGCGATGGGCCTGGATCGCGAGGAACGGGCGTTCTTTACGATGCTGGTGGAGTTCGATCGGGCGGACAACAACGCCGAGCGCAACCTCATCTGGGAGCGCCTGTCCGCCAGTCGTCGGTTCGTCGCCGCCCGAAGCATCGACGGCGGTGCGTTCCGATACCTCTCCCGCTGGTACTACCCGGCCATCCGAGAGCTGGCTGCCTGCGAGAACTTTCAGGGAGATCCTGCCTGGATCGCTGCGGTACTTCGCCCGAAGATCACCGCCAGCCAGGCCGCCGAGGCGCTGAGCGTCATGCTGGAGCTTGGCCTGCTGTCCCGTGATGACGCTGGCACCATCCAGCTCACCGAGGCCACCGTCGCCACCCCCCACCAGGTCCAGGGCCTCGCGGTCCACAACTACCACCAGGGCATGATCGGGCGGGCGGAGGAGTCCATCGAGCGGTTCTCCAAGACCGAGCGGCACCTCTCCGCGATCACCGTCGCCATCCCCGCCGAGCTGGTCCCCAGCCTCAAGGCTGAGATCGACGCCTTCCAGGAGCGCATCCTCGATCTGTGTGACAGCGCCGAGGGCAGCGCCACCCGGGTCTACCAGTTCAACATGCAGCTGTTTCCATTGTCCGCAGAAGTGTAGACAGGCTTCAGACCGACCTGTTTCTCCACCTCTCTTCGCCTCCTCAAGCAGCAGGACAGAGAAGAGGGGGAGGATTCGGGGTGTCTCCTTTTTTTGAGGGGCACACTCCATCTGTCGGGCTGACCTGGGCCCGGTCTATCCGCACATGACTCCTCAGCACCGAAGCGCGAGCCTCTGGCGCCGGTCATGTCCAGTCATAGACCGGGCCTCGGCATCCGGTGAGCTTGTGGAGGTCACCAAGGAGTCGACCATTCCTCTCTGCAACTGAGCGGTCGCTTCTGATCGTCCCGCACTCTTCATCGCCCCTGCCAGCGAACGTATCGACTGCCGCACAGACAGTCTGGAGTTTCGCAGACAGGTTTTAGACAGACATCTCCGCCAGGGTGGGTCTTGTCATCACACAACCCTGAGACCGACATGTCCCTCCGCCTCTCTTCGCTCCTCCGAGAGCCGCTGACGCACTTCATCCTCATCGGTGCCGCCCTGCTCGCGCTCGACCTGTGGCGCAGTCCGCCGGTGTCGAGCGCAGACACCACGATCGTGGTGCCCGCCGATGTCGTGGCGAGCCTCCACGACAGCTGGCACCAGCGCACCGGCTCGCCGCCCACCACGGAAGAAGCTCAGGGGCTCATCGACGCCTACGTCCGGGATGAGGTTCTCTATCGGGAGGCGATGCGCATGGGCTTTGCCCACGGCGACCTCATCGTGCGTCGGCGTCTGGTCCAGAAGATGGGCTTCCTGCTCGAAGACATCGTCCCGCCCCAGGCTCCTGAGGAGCAGGCGCTGAGGGACTGGCTGGCGGACCATGGTGAGGACTATGCACACCCCGGCCAGCTCGCGTTCGAGCACCGGTACTTCAGCCGGGATCGACGCGGCGAGGCCACCGCCCGAGACGCCGAGGATGCCCTTGCTGCGCTTCGAGCCGGCGAGACCGTGCCGGGCGACCCCTCGATGGTCACCGTCAGCACCCTGCTCCAGACCCGCGCACAGGTGGCCCGGCACCTCGGCGGCGGCTTCGCCGATGCCCTGGAGGAGCAGCCCGACGGCGACTGGCAGGGACCGATTGCGTCGAGCTACGGGCTGCACCTGGTTCGCATCACCGAGCGCAAGGATGCCCGACCGGCCCAGCTTGACGAGGTCCGCGAGGCGGTGCGCGCAGACTACCTGGATGACCAGCAGGCCCAGCAGCGCAGCGACTGGATCAGCGAGCTGACGCAGCGGTACAGCGTCGAGGTCAGCCTCCGATGAGCACCCTCCGCTTCATCGCGCTCCTGCTCGCACTGCTGGTCTCCACCACCGCAGACGCCCACCAGCTCTGGCCGTCCTACCTCCACCTCTCCCAGACCGATGCTCACCGGGTCTCGGTCTTCTGGAAGGTTCCGGTCAAGGCCGGCACGCCGCTGGCGATCCAGCCCGTCCTGCCTGCCCACTGCACTGAGCTGACCCCGCCGATGCCGATCTCTGATGGCCGGTCCGTCCGCTCCAGCTGGCAGGTGGACTGCGGCGAGCTGGGCCTGCTGGAGCAGGAGATCCGCATCGACGGGCTCGCCGCCATCGGCTCGGACGTGGTGGTTCGCCTCGAAGACAGCAGCGGGCGTGTCAGCCAGGGGATCGTCCACCCCGACACCGGCACGATCCGCCTCACAGACGACGACGCGGGGAGCATCGCCCTCTGGCGGTACCTGCCCATCGGCATGGAGCACATCCTGCTGGGGGCTGACCACCTGCTGTTCGTGCTCGGCCTGCTGCTCGTGATCCGCCTGAACTGGCGTCAATTGCTGCGCACTCTGACCGCGTTCACCCTCGCCCACAGCCTGACCCTCGGCCTCGCCGTGCTCGGGTTCGTTCAGTTCCCACAGCGGGCGGTCGAGGCGATCATCGCCCTGTCGATCGTCTTCCTGGCCGTCGAGATTGCCCGCGGTGCGACCCCGGAAGTCTCACTGACCGCCCGACGACCCGGGCTGGTCGCGGGAGGCTGCGGGCTGATCCACGGCCTGGGCTTTGCTGGCGCGCTCAGCGAGATCGGCCTGCCCGCTGATGCCGTTCCCGGCGCCCTGCTGCTGTTCAACCTCGGGGTCGAGGCCGGTCAGCTCCTGTTTGTCGCCGCGGTGGGCGCAGTGTTCCTGCTGCTCCGCCGACTCCCGGTGCCCTCCCAGCCCCTCCGGCTCGCCGCCAGCTACCTCCTCGGCACAACGGCTGCCTTCTGGTTCCTCCAGCGAACCCTCGCCATTCTCAGCTGAAGACCAGCACAATCCCCACCACGGAGCCCCAATGAAGGCCGCCATTCTCCCCCTGACCCTGATCCTCTGCCTGCTGCCTGCCTGCAAAGACAAGGACACCGGCACAACCGACGAAGCAGATGCAGACACCGACACCGACACCGATGCAGACACCGATGCAGACACCGATGCAGACACCGATGCAGACACGGACGTCGATG
>JBLHNG010000318.1:0-9190 GCA_047621685.1 Myxococcota bacterium
CTCGTTCGCCAGCTACTACGACCCCCGGTTCATGGGCTTCGGCCCGCTGCGGGTGATCAACGAGGACAAGGTCGAGGCCGCCCGGGGCTTCGGCCGCCACCCACACCGCAACATGGAGATCATCTCGTATGTGGTCTCCGGACAGCTCGAACACCGCGACAGCATGGGCACCGGCTCGGTCATCACCCCCGGCGAGGTCCAGCTGATGAGTGCTGGCACCGGGGTCACCCACAGCGAGATGAACCCCTCGACCACCGACGGCGTTCACTTCCTCCAGATCTGGATCCAGCCCGCACAGATGGGCACCGCCCCCCGCTACGCTCAGAAGCGCTTCGACAGCGACGGTGTCGTGCTCCTGGTCTCCCCGGATGGTCGGGACGACTCGCTCGTCGTCGGGCAGGACGTGGACCTGTACCGGGTTCGGCTGACCGACGAAGCCGTCAACCAGGCGCTGCGGGGTCGACGGGGCTGGGTGCAGCTCATCTCCGGAGCGCTGACCATCAACGGCGCGGGCCTGCGCGCGGGCGACGGGCTGATGTTTGAGGACCTCGACGCCGTGACCCTCACCGCGACCGGCGTCGTCGAGGCCCTCCTGTTCGACATGGCCGTCTGATGCAGACCAGAACCACCCCCGACGGCGCCCGGATCGTGACCGGTCCAGGTGCCGAGTCCGCCGCAGCCACACACCTCATCGACCTCGGCGCGACCCGGGTCCTGCTCATCGCACAGGATCGCTACCGGGACGGCGCGGACCGCATCGCTGCCGCCCTCGGCGAGCGCTCCGGCGGGGTGTTCACCACCGACCGCCCCCAGGTCCCTGGCGAGATCGCCGATGCTGCCGTCACCGAGGCGCTGCGGGTCGGGGCGGACTGGGTGCTCAGCCACGGCGGCGGCACCCCGGTCGGCATCGCCAAGGCCGTCGCGCTCCGGCTGCCTGTCTCCATCGCTGCGGTGCCGACCACCTACGCCGGCTCCGAGCGCACCGACATCTGGGGCATCACCCGGGACGGTGTCAAGACCACCGGGCGGGACCCCCGGGTCCTGCCCCGGCTCGTCCTCTACGACCCGACCCTCACCACAGCCCTCCCGGTCACGATGTCGCTGCAGAGCCTGCTCAACGCCGCCGCCCACAGCGTCGAGGCCCTCTACGCCCCCGACGCCACCGATGCGATCCAGGACGCCGCTGAGGAGAGCCTCTCCCACATCGTCGCCGGGATGTCCGCCATCGCCGCAGACCCCACTGACCTCGTCGGGCGCGCCGTCGCCCAGCACGGTGCCTGCCTCGCCGGGACCGCGCTCGGCGGCGCGAGCATGGCGCTGCACCACAAGCTCGCCCACGTCCTCGGCGGCAGCTTCTCCACCCCCCACGCCGCCACCCACGCCATCCTCCTGCCCTACACCCTCGCCCACAACGCCCCCGCAGCCCCTGAGGCGATGGCCCGGATCCGCCGCGCCCTGTCCACCGACGACCCAGCCGCCCACCTCTACGACCTCGCCCGCAGCCTGGGGCTGAAGACCGGACTCTCCGCCCTCGGGCTGACCACCGCAGACGTCGACCGCATCGTCGCCCTGGTGCTGCAGAAGCAGTACAAAAACCCCCGCCCGCTGACCGCCGAGGGGCTGACCGCGCTGCTGCTGGACGGCCTGCACGACCGCCGCCCGTCCGCCCACACCCGCCGCCTCTCCCTCGGACTCACCAGCACCCACACCCAGCCCGCCAGCCTCCGGGGCGCACCCCTGGCGCAGGCCACTGCCGCGATCCTGGTGGTGCATGGCCGGGGCAGCTCCGCCGATCGCTTCCTCGCCGACATCGAGGCGATTCTTCCCGACACCACCGACCTCACCCTGCTCGCCCCCCAGGCCACCGACCGCTCCTGGTATCCCCGCGGCTTTGCAGCACCCCTCGCAGACAACCAGCCCCACCTCGACGACGCCCTCGCCGCTCTCGATGCCGCCTTCGCCGTGCTGTCCGCCCACGTCCCTCCGCATCGCATCGCGGTGGTTGGCTTCTCTCAGGGCGCCTGCCTCGCGCTGACCTGGGCCTCCAGCACCGCCGCCCGGCCCGGCGCGCTGATCGCGATGACCGGGGCCGCCGCCGACATCGGCGGCGACTTCTCCGCCTTCTCCGGGGTCTCCGTCCACCTCAGCCGGTCCGAAGCGGATCCCTGGGTCCCCGCCGACGCCCTCCAGCACACCGCCGATGCCCTGCGCACCGCCGGGGCTACCGTCACTGTGCACACCGCGCCGGGCAGCGCCCACACCATCCACCCCGCCGATGCCGACGCCCTCCGCCGCACCGTCGCCGCCCTCTCAGGAGCCTCCAATGTCTGACACCCTCCGCTACCTCTCCGGCTTCGGCAGCACCCTGTCCTCCGAGGCCGAGCCCGACGCCCTGCCCCGACGCCAGAACGCCCCGAAGTCCGTCGCCTACGGCCTGTTCGCCGAGCAGATCAACGGCACCGGGTTCACCGTGCGTCGGGCGGAGAACCGACGGGTGTGGCTGTACCGGCTGCGCCCCCAGGTCCTCGACCGCAGCTGGAAGCGCCGGGATGGCGGCCGGTTCGTCGGGCAGTTCGACGCCGGCATCCCAAGCCCCGAGGTCATGCGGTATCGCCCCGTCCCGCTGCCGGACACCCCCACCGACTTCCTCGCCGGGCTCACCACCTTCGCCGGAGCCGGGGATCCCTCCGCCCGACGGGGGGCCGCGGTCCACCTCTACGCCGCCAGCGCCGACATGACCGACACCGCCTTCTCCAACATCGACGGTGACCTGCTCATCGCCCCGCAGCACGGCGCCCTGCTGGTCCGCACTGAGCTGGGCCGCCTGCACGTCGGTCCCGGCGAGATCCTCATCGTGCCCCGGGGGATCCGCTTCCAGGTCCTCCTGCCAAATGGCCCCTCCCGGGGATTCGTCTCCGAGCTGTTCGACGGCCACTTCCAGCTCCCCGAGCGCGGCCCGGTCGGGGCCAACGGCATGGCCGACGAGCGGCACTTCCTCGCCCCGGTCGCCGACTACGAGGACGTCACCGCGCCGTGGACCATCATCGTCAAGCAGGGCGGGCTGCTGTGGGAGCAGCCGGCGGACCACTCCCCGTTTGATGTGGTCGCCTGGCAGGGCACCTATGCGCCGTTCAAGTACGACCTGCGCAACTTCAACAGCATGGGCTCGGTCAGCTTCGACCACCCCGACCCCTCGATCCTCACCGTGCTGACCTGCCCGATGGACGACCACGGCCGCAACGCCATCGACGTCGGGGTGTTCATCGGCCGCTGGGATCCCACCGAGCACACCTTCCGCCCACCCTACTTCCACCGCAACTCCGCCATCGAGTTCAACGCGGTCATCGCAAGCCCCGCCACCTCCGGCCCCTGGCAGCCCGGGGCGTTCTCCTGGACCCCCTACCTCACCCCCCACGGCGTCAGCAGCCGCGGCTACGACGGCGAGCTGGACCGCACCGATGATGCCCCCGCCCGAGGCAGCGATGACTCGATCTGGCTGCAGTTCGAGAGCACCTACCTCCTCAAGGTCATGCCCTGGATGATCGACCACGACAGCCGGGACAGCGACTACCTCCGTCAGTTCTCCGGGTGGCGGACCGGGTCGCTGGTCCGATGATCGGCAAGCTGGTCCCCGACCTCACCGCAGCACTCTCCGGACTGCACAGCGGCATGACAGTGGCGGTCTCTGGCTTCGGCCTCTCCAGCAACCCTGAGGCCCTCATCGACGGCGTGCTCGACGCCGGAGTCACCGACCTCACCCTGATCAGCAACAACGCCGGGGCGATGGGTATAGGACTGGCTCGGTGGCTGCAGGCGGGCATCGTCTCGCGGGTGATCTGCACCTACGTCGGCAGCAACATCGACCTCCAGCGGGCGCTCGATGACGGCAGCGTCGCGGTCGACCTCATCCCCCAGGGCACCTTCGTCGAGCGGCTGCGGGCCGCCGGGGCCGGGCTCGCCGGCTTCTACACCCCCACCGGGGTCGGCACCGTGATCGCGGCGGGCAAGGAGGAGCGGACCTTTGAGGGTCGCCGCTACCTGCTGGAGCGCGCCCTGCACGCCGACTTCGCCCTCATCCGAGCCTTCAAGGCCGATCCTTTCGGCAACGTCCGGTTCTGGGGCACGTCCGCCAACTTCGCCCCGGCGATGGCGATGGCCGCCACAGTCGCGGTGGTTGAGGCCGAGCAGGTGCTCCCCCTCGGCGGCATCGCCCCCGACGACGTCCACCTCTCCGGTGGCTTCACCCAGCGCGTCCTGCACGTCCCGCAGCATGCAGACGTCATCGAGAAGCGCACCGTCCGGAGGTCGCCATGAGCTGGAGCCGCGAAGACATCGCCCGACAGGCGCTCGCCGAGATCACCCCCTGGAGCGTGGTCAACCTCGGCATCGGTCTGCCCACCCTCGTCGGTGACCTGCTGCCAGAAGACGCACCGGTCTGGCTCCAGAGCGAGAACGGCATCCTCGGCATGGGGCCGTTTCCCGAGGACGGCCAGGAGGACGCACAGCTCATCAACGCTGGCAAGCAGACCGTGACCGTGCGGGCCGGGGGCGCGCTGTTCGACTCGGCGACCTCGTTTGCGATGATCCGCGGCGGGCATGTAGACCTCGCCCTGCTCGGCGCACTGCAGGTCAGCGCCGGGGGCGATCTGGCGAACTGGAGCGTGCCCGGCGGGCGCACCATGGGCATCGGCGGAGCAATGGATCTGGCCGCCGGAGCGGGTCGGGTGGTCGTCCTCACCCGCCACACCGCCCGGGACGGCGCGTCCAAGCTGCTCGCCGGCTGCACCTACCCGCTGACCGCAGTGGGAGTGGTCGGCCGGGTGATCACCGACCTGGGCATCTTCGATCCGCTCGGGGAGGGGTTCGCGGTGATCCGGCTCGCGCCCGGGGTCACGCTGACAGACGCCGTCGCAGCCACCGACGCGCCGCTCATCGACCGCCGTCCTACTTCCGAGTCAGCACCGTGACCCCGCGCCAGTCCGCCGGAGCCTCCGCCGCCAGCTCACCACACCGCACCACATACAGCGCCGCCGCAGCATCCTCAGGAACCGCCACCACACACCCCTCAAACACCGCCGCCGCCGCCAAGAACCGACCCGCCTGATACAGCGCCCGCCCTTCCGCAAACCGCGCCCGCGTCGCCGCAATCCGACCCGCTTTCTCCGTCGGCAGCACCGAGAGCACCTCGAACACCGTCACCGGCTCCGTCTTGCCCTTCGCGACCACACAGTCCAGCTCTCGCAGCGTGAGCACCTCAGGATGCTCCAGGCGGGAGACGGTCTCCCCACTCAGCAGCAGGGGAGTGCCATACAGGCGGGTCATGCCCTCCAGCCGGGCGGCGGTGTTGACCGTGTCGCCCACCACATTGGGATCCAGCCGATCGTGGCTGCCGATGATCCCCATCATCAGCGGACCGCAGTGCAGCCCCAGGCCCACCGAGATCGGCGCCTCTCGGGTGGCGTTGAGCCGCTCCAGGGCCACCAGCAGCGCCACCGCCCCCTGCACCGCGGCATCCGCACTGCCGTGGAAGATCGCCAGGATCGCATCGCCGAGGAAGTGGTTGACGAAGCCCTCGTGCTTTCGAATCTCCGGCACCAGCTCGCCAAGGAAGTCATTGATGAACCCGAAGCCCTCCTCCGGCAGCATCGACTCGATGAGGGGGGTGAAGCCCTGGATGTCGAGGAACAGCACCGCGACTTCCTGGTAGGAGTGGTCCCCCAGCGAGACGTCCCGGATCGAATTCCGCCCGATGACCTCCAGGAATTCCTGAGGCACGAAGCGGATGATCGCCTTGTTGGTCGATTCCAGATCCGCGTTGGCCGCGCGCAGCTCAACGGTGAGGTTCTCGATGGTCTGGAACGAGCGGGCGTAGTCGAGGGCCACCCGGACGGACTCGGCGATCATCAGCCCGATGAACGCCAGGGTGGCGATGTCAGTGGAGACTGCGTCGGGATTCTGAGAGACCTGCAGATCCCAGACAATGCCCGTCAGACAAAACACCAGCGACACCAGCAGCAGCGACGCACCGGGTCGGCGGGCATGGGTGGCGCGGGTCGCGGTGACCAGGACGATCACCCCCGCAGCCACCGTCGCAAGCTCCAGGGGCATCGTGCTGGCAGTGAACACCGAGACCGGGGCCAGTGCTGTGAAGCCAGCCCCGATCGCCACCCCAACCAGCAGCGCGCCGATCAGCCGACGGGGGCGCTCGGCGGGGAACATCCAGGCAATCCACCACAGCGACGCCCCCACCGCCAGCCAGGTCAGCAGGTACTCCAGGCGGATCATCACCGCCCAGGTCATCCCCGGCAGGAGCATGTCAGCGGCCTGACCGTCCCGGGAGAGGGTCGCCCGCAGCCCGATGAGCACGCTCATGACGCCGAACGGCAGGTGAACCCGCAGCCCCGGCCGCAGAGAGAACAGGCCCAGCTGGTACAGCCCCACCGCCAGCATGGTGACCACCACCGCGATGTCGACGAGCAGCCGGCGCTGGAAGCCGACCTGCATCGCATCCGACCGCCCCAGCAGCGGTGCCCGGCGCAGCCCACCCCGGCGATAGTCCGCATTGGCGACCTGGACGACCACCTCCAGCTCTCCGGCAGCCCCCGGCACCCCATGCAGCCAGCGGGTGCCATCAGCGACCACCCCGTCCGGCTCCATCGACACCACCCCGCCACCGATCCGGGGCTGCCCGTTGAGGTACAGCCGGTGCGCGGTGGCCACGCTCGCCATGCGCAGCGACAGGTCGACCGGGGTCTCCGGCAGCAGGATCCGGAGCCGATAGGTGCCCGTTCCGGTCGCCCCCAGCGGACCCGAGGGGCCAGGCAGGTCGTTCCAGGAGCCGGGGACCGCGACGAGGTGGTCCGCTTCTAGAGGCAGCGCGCCGGGCTCATGCAGTGCCGACCACCACAGCTCCCAGTCCCCCTGCAGTGCCACGCTGCCGTCGGTGCCTGGATCCCAGTCCCGCAGGTCCAGCACCCCGTCCACCGCCATCGGGTCCGGATCCGGATCCGCGCAGCCGACGAGCAGCAACACCCACGACATCGCCAGGACAAGCAGACCCATGGGCAGATGGTAGCCGACTCCAGGTGATTCGCAGGATGGTGGGGGTGTCGTAAGAATTCGACGCTGCGGAATTTCCCGATCGTATACTGCACCCGATGCAGGCCAATGCCTTGATTGCCAACCGCTACCAGATCGAGCGCCGGATCGCTCGGGGCGGACAAGCGTCGGTCTATCTCGCCCGGCAGGTGCCCCTCGATCGCAAGGTCGCCCTCAAGGTCCTCACCACACCACCGGGCTCCGACGAAGAAGAGATCCGCACGTTCCAGGAGCGCTTTCTCCTCGAAGCCCGCACACTGGCCACCCTGGACCACCCCAACATCGTCACCGTCTACGACTACGGGCAGATCGAGCCGGGGCACTTCTACATTGCCATGGAGTTTGTGGAGGGGCGACGGTTCTCGGAGCTGCTCAGAGAGGGTGCGATGGCACCGGAGCGCGCCCTTCGACTCATCGGACAGGTCTGCAGCGCCCTCAGCTATGCCCACCGACGCAAGGTGATCCACCGGGACATCAAGAACTCCAACGTCCTCATCCGGGTCGATCACCACGGCAACGAGCAGGTCAAGGTCGTCGACTTCGGCATCGCCAAGCTCATGGAAGACGACGCCTCGCTGACCATGACCGGCGTGGTGATTGGATCGCCGCACTTCATGGCCCCCGAGCAGGCCCGGGGCTCAGACATCGACCACCGGGTCGACATCTACGCCGTCGGGGTCCTGCTGTACTGCGGACTGGTCGGCCGCTACCCGTTCAACGGCACCTCCTCCCGGGAGATCGTCTCTGCACACATCTCCCAGGAGATCCCAGCCTTCGAGGACGTCAACCCCGATCTGGTCCTCAACCCGGCCCTGGAGGGCATGGTCCGCCGCTGCCTCGCCAAGGAGCCCCGCGAGCGCTTCCAGGACGTCGACACCCTGCTGACTGCCCTCACCCCGTTCCTCGCCGACGCCGACTCCATCGCGATGCCAGCAATGGCAATCCCCACAGAGGAGGTCGACAGAGAGAAGCGACCGGCGTGGGTGGGCATGGTGCTGGCGGGAGCGGCACTGGTCGCCCTGCTGCCCGCGCTCGTCCTCGCGGCGATCCTCCTGGTCCTGATGGTTCGGCAGTCCGAGGCCCCTCAGCCCGACCCGGTGGTCGCCATCCAGAAAGCGGAGATCGCAGCACCCGAGATCACAGCACCCGAGATCACAGCACCCGAGGTCACAGCCGAGCCGCCCCCCGAGGTCGTCGTCCACACCGCTCCGGCGGTCGCCCCAGAGGCTCCGGTGGTGCGCAGATCCCCGCGCACGACACCAGAAGCGCCACCCACCCCGGCCACACAGCCCCCGCCCGAGGTGGCAACCGTCAGCGCTCCCCCACTGGAAGATCTCCCGCAAACCTCGTCCGCACCGGGCACTCCACCCCCCACCCCCTCTCCGGAACCCTCCGCATGGCCCGACGGCGACGGCGATGGGTTCCAGATCGAGGACAATGACCTCAAGGATCCCTGGGAGAACTGAGTGGTGATGGCCCTGATGCTGCTGATCGGCAGCCTGACTGCACAGGCGGACGAGGAGAGCGATCTCCGCGCCCGCCAGCTGTACGACAACGGCGCCATCCTGTACGACGAGGGCCGCTACGAAGACGCCGTCGTCGCCTGGCAGGAGGCCTGGAACCTCTCCGAGCGTCCGCTGCTGCTCTACAACATCGCCAACGCCCAGGAGCGCCTCGGCCTGTGGCGCGATGCCCTGGAGACCCTCAACCGCTACCGGGCGTTCGCAAAGCCCGAGGAGCGCGACAAGCTGGACCGGCGCATCACCAACCTGGAGCGGCGGCTCGAAGAGGAAGGTCTCACCCAGACCAACCCGGTCACCCCCGGTCCGATCACCACCCCGCCCGTCGACCTCATCCCGGTCACCCAGGTCAATCCGGTCCGTCGCACCGGCTGGATCCCGCTCACGGCCTACAGCGTCGGCGGGGCGGGGCTGGTCGCAGGCACCGTGTTCGGCCTCCAGGCCCGCAGCGCCCGAGAGACCGCCACCAGTCTCTGCCAGACCGCCACCACCACGGTCTGTCCCGACTCCGCCACAGACGCCCTCTCCCGAGACGCCTCCCGCTCCCTGCTCGCCGACGGTGCGTTCCTCAT
>JBLHNG010000319.1:0-9180 GCA_047621685.1 Myxococcota bacterium
CGGCAGATCGAGGGGGCGATGCGAGAGCGGATCCGCCGGGTGCTCTCGGTGATGGCGACTCAGGGCCACGACACGATTGTGCTTGGGGCGTGGGGCTGTGGGGTGTTCCGCAACGAACCCGTCGACGTCTCCGGGTGGTTCTCCGATGCCCTGACTGGCGAATTCCGTGGGGTGTTTGCGCGGGTGGTGTTCTCGATACCCGACCAGCCCCGGGGGCGGTTCATTCATCCGTTCCAGCGGCGGTTTGAGTAGACGCAGGATCCCCTTGCGCGCCCCGGCATGGCAAGCAGCCCGCCTGCGGCCGGCTGCTGCCCAAAAACTCCAGCGCTCAACCTGGCGAAGCTACTCGCCGTCTGGTGCCGTCCGCTCGACGATGACGAACTCGACCCGGCGGTTCTGCTCCCACGCAGCCTCGGTGCTGGCTTCCTCAAGCGGCACATCCTCACCGAAGCCCTTCGCGGTCATCCGCTCAGCAGCGATGCCCTTGTCGATGAGGTACTGACGCACCGAAGTGGCACGGCTCTGGCTGAGGCGGCGGTTGGAGCTGGCGGAGCCGCGGGCGTCGGTGTGTCCCTCGACCTGAATCAGGGTGATGTCGGGATACTCCTTGAGCAGGTCGGCGATGTCGTTGAGCAGCGGGAAGCTCTCCGACTTGATCGTCGCCTTGTTGAGGTCAAAGAAGACCTTCTCCAGGATCTCGATCTTCTCCTGGCTGACCACCGCGCGGGCGACCTCCAGGACCACTGACTGCTCGGTGCTCTGCCCAGCGACGATGCTGACGTCGATGTTCTGGCTCTTGTAGCCCTCAGCGCGGACAACGAGGGTGCCTGGCCCGGCGCTGACGTCCAGCTCACCGAAGCCATCCTCGACCTGCCCCCGGTCTGCCCCGACGTTGGCCCGGGCAGAGAGCTTCTGCCCCTCGGTGTCCCGTACCCTCAGGCGCAGGGTGCCGAACATCGGATCCAGGGTCAGCCGGACATCGTGGCGGTCGGCCTCAGGGACAATGATCGTGGTCTCAACCGGACCGTAGCGATCAGCAGCGGCGGCGACGGTGTACTCGCCGGGGTGGATCTGAAGCTCGAAGGTGCTGCCGTGCTCTCGGGCGCCGTACTCGGTCTGCACCGTGGTCTTCGCCCCCTCGACAGCCTCCCCGCTCCCATCCTCGACGATGAAGTAGACCGTGGTGGCGGGGTCTGGACAGCCATCGGTGTCGGAGAACCGGTCGAAGTCCTCGGGACTGTCCGGGCAGGCATCGTCGCTGTCGAGGATGCCGTCGAGGTCGCGGTCGAAGCTCTTCTCCGGCTCATAGGCGATGGAGAACACCACCCGGGCGTCCGGGGCGCCCAGTCCGCTGTTGAGCCCTGCGCCGACGCCAGCCCGAAGCAGGAGATCCTGAGGCAGCCGATACCAGCCACCGAGCAGGAACTCCGCCGGAGAGGCTGCCGAATTGGAGAGGCTCTCGGCGTAGGAGAGCTGCCCGGCGAGGTCTCCGGAGAGACCGACACCCTCGGTGATCTCGTAGCCGGTGCCAAATCGGTAGAAGAACTGGTCGTCCCACTGCACGTTCTCCAGCTGAGTCGGCGGCAGGAAGCGGGTGCCGAGGTTGGCGGCGAGGGTGGTCGCGCCGAAGCGCTGGCTGGCGATGGCCTGAAGCTCCCCACCGACCCCGGGGGTGCCGAGCGGGGCATCGGTGGTCGCGGTGGGCAGGGTCAGCCGACCACCCACGCCCAGACCGACCGGGGCCGTGTCTGCGTTGAGGATGGTGTACTTCGCATCAAGCGCGATGTCTCCGAGCCCGCCGCCCTGGGTGGAGTCACCGTTGGCGACCAGCATCAGGGGCAGATCGACGCCAATGCGGAAGCCCTTGATGGTGTACGCCCCGATGAGATCCGCCTGGAGGACGTTGGAGAGGATGGAGACCTCTTCGCCGTCGGTGTAGCGAAATATCAGCGGATCGTTGGCATAATGGAAGAACGCCCGGCCCAGAAAGTACCCATCTGGAGCGGTGAATGCATCGTCGGTCCACAGGGTGGCCTCAGCATCCACCGGTGGGCGGTAGAGCTGGGCGTTGAGGTCCGGGACTTCCTGGGCGAGTCCCAGTCCCACATTCAGCAGCAACAACATCTCATCTCTCCTGCTCAGATTTCTGGATCGAGTCTTGGCGACCTCATCGCCTCTTGAGGAAGGCTATTGTACTCCTGGCACTTCTTGAACCGCTGTCACTCCTCCAACATCAGGAGCACCATGAGCTTCTTCGATCGCCTCAGCAACATCGGACGCGGCGCCATCAAGAACGCCTTCTCAAGCGAAGAGGACGGCCCGTCAGACCCCATCGCCCGCCAGCTGGAGAACCTGCACAAGGCCTACACCAGCGGCATCCTCACCGCAGCAGAGTACGAAGTGAAGCGCGCTGCACTGGTCGGTGGCATCCCGCAGTCCGCCCCCACGACCCGCACCACCGCCCGCACCGCACCCCGCACCCCCATCGATCCGCCTGCCGATGTGCCCGCCCCCGATGAAGGCCCCTGGCCCGGCGACGGACCGGTCAAGCGCACCCTGTAGGGCCGCTACTCTGGTGTTAGCTGGCTGAGGTGCTGGCGGACCACGTCGGCGCGCGGATCATCGGGCCAGTCCGCCAGGAAGCGGGTGTAGCACCTGCGCGCCAGCTCAGTGTCTCCGGCCTCTCCTGCATACCTGCCGGCATCGTGCAGGGCAGCGAGGGCGGATTCCCGGAGCTGCGAGGCGGGATGATCGGGGTGCTCGGCGCTCCAGGTGAGCACCTGCTCCAGGAGGGCGATGGCCTCTTGGGGCCCGCCGAAGTTGTAGTGACACCACCCCAACATGTAGACCGCCTCCAGCCACCGGTCAGCGTCGGGGTACGACACGGCCCGCGTGTAGGCTTTCATCGCTGAATACAGCTGATCTTCGGCGAAGTATTGTCCGCCAATGATCACAAGAGCATCTCCGATCAGCGGACTGTCGGAGTGCAGCCGGAGGAGCTGCATGAAGACTTCACGGGACTCGGCAATCTCGCCGAGGTCTGCCAGGGTGCTTGCCAGGGTGAAGCGCACCAGGTCCGCGCGCTCATAGCCCGGATACTCCAGCAGTATCTGCCGACAGGTCTCCACCGCCCCCGCCGCATCACCGGCCCGAAGCTGGTGGCCAGAGCGGCTGAGGAGCAGCTCGGGGATCTCCTCGACGGATGCTCGGGACAGCGCGACCTCAATCCGAGCCAGCTCCCGCTCTGCTGAGCGCAGCCGGTTTCGAGCATCGGCTGTGGAGAGCAGGAGCACGACAACGAACCACATGACCACCTCTACCGCACCCTGACATCGGTCCCTCTCGGGAGTTCATCGGATGGGTGGACTTTGACAGGTGGCTGTCATCACAGGATTCGTTGAGTTTCAGCCGATTCGGTCATCAAAAGTCCGCAAACAGGGCTGCTACAAAATGGTGAAGTCAGACTGTGATCCGCGCTCCGTAAAATGTCCGAATCCATCATCCTCGGTATCGGCAGTGTAAACGCTTGTCATCGGCGTGTAATCAATGGCGTTCTCGCTGCGTTTCACAGGTAGGAGTTCCCGAGCTACCTTCGTGAACGTGATACACTGAACAAATGTCCAGTGGGAGGATGAGATGACCAGGAGACTGCCGAGACTGCCCGGCGCCCCCTCAGAGCAAGCGGAAGTTGTGGCTCGGATCGCACTTCCAGGGCTGGCAGATGCCACCGCAGTGTTGCTGGAGAGCCCATCGGGGGTGATCAAGGCTGCGGCTGCGCTCAGCCCGGTGCTGTCGGGTGATCCCCGCTCGGCTCCCATCCTCCGACAGCTGGCCCTCGGCGGCATCGTGACCGGCAGCATCGTGACCGACAGCATTGCCCTCCTGGCCCGCAACCCGGGTGCGCGTCCAGACGTCGCGGAGACCTGCCAGGTGATCTGCGATCGGGCGGAGCAGTCGAGCGTCGAGTGGTGGCACAGTCGCCCCTGGCTCGGTGGGCTCGCCGGTCTCGCACACCTCGGTCACCCCGACGCCGCCGATCGGGTCGGGTCTGCGCTGGAGGCCTGGGAGGAGGGCAGCCGGAATCGCTGGGTGGACACCGAGGGCATCGGCGCGGTCCTGGTTGCGCTCGGTGCAATGGGGCCGCGGCTTCGGCGCTCAGGGCGTCTGTGGCGTCGGCTGGAGGCGCTCCAGGAGGTCCCACATGCCGCCTTCCCCCTCGCGGCGGCCGGGGATCGGCTGGCCCTGATCCAGCTCGCAGCCCACCCCGACACCGCTCCCCTCACCCTCGCGTTCCCCAGCGCTGCAGCCAGCGATGCCCTGGCCCGAAGCCTGACCATCAGCGATGCCGGTCTCCAGTCCCTGCGGCTGATGATGTCCAGTCGGCTCAGCGAGAAGCCCTGCCGGGCGCTGGTCGAGCAGGCTGCGGCCTTGATCATCAGCGGTGAGGGCGATGAGAGCGCCGCCCGGATCGTGCAGCAGGGGGTCTCGCTGCTCCAGCGGGGCTGGTGGGGTCCGCTGCTGGCCGCCATGGGGCCGCCGTCGATTCGCCGACTGGTGCTCTCTGCCCTGGCCGCTTCAGGCAGCACCGATGCGCTGGCGGCGATGCTGGTTCACCGCAACGACTCCGACTGGGCAGCGATGCTTCCTCCGGGTCAGCCCGGGGTCGAGGCCGTGATTCGTCGGCACTGCGCGAGCCAGAGCCCCAACACCACCGCCGCGTGGCGTGCCCAGCGCACCCGGATGCTGCTGTCGCTGAGTGCTCCACCCCCGGCCCTGATCGCGGCACAGCTTCGCTATGGTCGTCCGGAAGCCATCGCGGCCGCACTGCGCAGCCCGGATGCCATCGACCTGCTCTCCGCGGCCCTCCAGCGGCGCCGGATCTGGCGCTCCGATGCCGCCGTCTACCGCTTCCGACTCGCGTTCTCAGACGCCATCCCGACGCACACCCCCGTCCTGCGCAAGCTGGCAGCAGACCGCGACCTCCGGGTGCGCATGTTCGCGGAGGAAGCCCTCCTGGGGCTGCCGGTCGCCATCCCGGTGGACCACGCCTGCCCGGGAACCCGCGGCTGGATCATGGACTTCCAGACCCGGGGCTACCTCTCGATGGCGGCGTAGCCGGCTTAACGCCGGGCCGGTCGAGGGGGGCGCACGCCCATTGCTTTGGCGGTCTGGGTCGTCTTCATCGGGATGGAGATCGGTCGCGGGGCACCAGAAGCGACGATCGCGGCAGCGATGGCCGGTGCGGTCGCGGCGATGGCGATGTCGTCGATTGAGGCGTCTCCGGCACCGGCCACCACCTCAGCGATGATCGCCGGGCTCACCTTTGCTTTGAGCACCCCGAGCTTGCGGTACTCGGTCTCTGGCATGGCCTGGGCATTGAGGATGCGCTCCTCCGATATTGCCGCCCCGACACCCATGTGGACCCCGCCCTCGATCAGGCCGATCGTGCCGACTGGATCTGCCGTGGCATCTCCAGAGACAATCGCCACGATCTGGGCAACCGCGCCCTTCTCATTGAGCACCGCGAGCTGTGCGGAGATGCCGGTGCTGGAGAACCGGGGGAGCCCGTCTCGGGTGCCGGCATCTTCGCTGGCCCGCCCGGCGAACGCCTGACCGACCAGCGCACTCAGCTTCCCCTCAGCGGCATCGAGGGCCGCACTGAGCGAGTCGGCGGCGTCGACCACCGCCTGAAGTCCCAGCCACCCATCCACGCCAGCCAGGGTCGGTCCGCTGTCGACGTTGCGCAGGGTGCCGGTGGTGACGGTGAACACCCCGGCGTCGAGTCGGGTGGCTGCAGCAGCGGCCTGGATGCAGCGACCCTCCAGGCCCTGTCCAGACTCCAAGAAGCCGATGTGGATCTGGACCTCGCTGGGAGACTCCACTGACACCAGCGCCCGAGCAGTCTCGCTGCCGCCGAGCCCCCGGCCCTGAGCAGACACCGCGATGCCCACCGGTCGCCCCTCGGCTTGCGCGGCGACGAAGTGAGGGCGAAGCGCCTCGATCACCGCAGCGTCTGCGGGGTCCGCGAGGTTGCTGATCCGCAGGTCGAGGGGGTCGATCCCGGCGTCTGCGGCGAGCTGATCGAGGACCGACTCGATGGCGAAGGTCACCGGCACCTGCCCCAGCCCCCGCATCGCACCGCCGACCGGGGCGCTGGTCTGCCGGCAGCGGCCGGTCGCGGTGATGTGGGGGATGGCGTAAGGGGCGCCGAGCTGGGCGAGGGTCCGGCGCATCATGGCCGGGGCCTGGCTGGCGTAGCCGCCGGAGTCGATCTCCAGCTCAACGCGGAGGGTGCACAGCACGCCGTCCTCGGTCATCGAGGCCGCCACGTCGACCTCCGCTCCGGGACGACCGGGGTGGAGACGGACTGAGTCGCGGTGGCTGAGGATCAGGCGGACCGGGCGGCGCAGCTTCGCGGCGGCCAGCAGGGCGTGGGCCTGGACTCCGATCTCACTGCGCCCACCAAACGCCCCACCACAGGGCACGGTGCGGATCTCGACGGTGCTGGTCTCGACCCCGAGGAGCGCAGCGAGCTGCGCACGGTCGGCAAACGGATCCTGTCCGGTGCCATAGACCACGAAGCCCTCTGCGAGCGGCACTGCGAGGGCAGCGTCGGCCTCCAGGTAGGCCGGGTCTGCGGGTGCGGCGGTGAAGGTGCCGCGGAAGGCCCAGGTGCCCTCCTCCCCAGAGCCTCTCTCCAGGCTGTGCTCGGCGATGACCGTGCCCTCCGACAGCGGAATCGGCGCGAGGACCTCTGCCTCCACCCGCACCGCAGCCACAGCCGCAGCCGCAGCAGCCGGAGACTCTGCGACCACCACCGCGAGGACATCCGCCACGCACCGGGTCTGCTCTCCGGGCGCCACCAGGACCGGCCAGTCAGCAATTGGGTGGCCCTGGATGCGCTCGCCGGGCACATCGGCCGCAGTGAGGATCGCGGAGACCCCGGGCAGCGCGGCAGCGTCCTCGGTCTGGATCGCGGAGACGATGCAGCGGGCGTGGGGGGTGAAGACCAGGGCGGCGTGCAGCATCCCGGGGCGCCGCATGTCGTCGATTCGGGTCCGCAGGCCGAGGCTCGCCAGCTCCATGTCGACCCCGCCCAGTCCGCCGGGCATCGGGGCGTCTTCTCCAGACAGCATCGCGCCGGCCAGCTTGATCGATTCCCGGATCTTCGTCCAGCCGGTGCAGCGGCAGACGTGCATCGCCAGCGCCTTGTTGATCTCGGCGTCAGAGGGGGTCTGGGTCTTGCGCAGCAGGGCCGCGGAGGCGGTGAGGATGCCGGGGGTGCAGTAGCCGCACTGCGCGCCCCCCGCAGCGACGAATGCCTTGGAGAGCGCCGCAGCTTCGTCGACCGCCAGCTGGGTGTCGATCACCTTGCCGTTGAGGGACTTCGCCTTCAGCGTGCAGGTCAGCCGAGGCTTTCCGCCAACCATCGCCGCACAGCACCCGCAGATGCCCTGGGGAGAGCAGCCCGCAGTGAGGGAGCGAATCCCGAAGTCCTCCCGCAGCAGGTCGAGGACCGAGCGAGTGGGGTCGGTGGTGAGGGTGACGGGCTCGCCGTCGAGGGTAAACGAGATCTCAATGGGGGCAGGCATGCCAGCCATTTAACTCTGAATTGCCGCCTCGTAGAGCACACCGGGCAGTGAGGTGAGCAGATCCGACAGCGACTCGGGGATCATCGCCCCTGCGGCACGGGGATGACCGCCGCCGCCGGGGTGCAGGCGACGGGCGAGATTGGCGACGTCCACCTTCTTCCGGCTGCGCAGCGACAGCTTGACCATTGCCTCGCCTTTCTCCACACACAGGCACGCCAGCTCGACCCCACGGGTGAACACCAGCGCGTCGATGATGCCCTCGATGTCCCCCACCGTGCAGCCCAGGCGCTCACAGGTCGCGAGGTCAACCACCCCGAGGGCCACGATTCCGCCGCCGTGGAAGGTGGTGCGCTCCAAGACATGCCCCATCAGCTTCAGCCCTTCTCGACGCCGCTCCATGAGCACCGCGATGTTGATCGGGGTGTGGACGAGGCCAGTGTCGAGCAGAGTCGCCGCGAGGCGGTGGGTCTCAGCGGTGGTGTTGGAGTGACGGAAGCCGCCAGTGTCGAAGATCAGACCGGTGTACAGCAGCGCCGCGAGGTCCTGATCCACCGGAACATCCCAGCGCAGCAGCAGCTCGTAGACCATCTCGCAGGTGCTTGCTGCGGAGGCATCGATCAGCGCGATGTCGTAGTCATCGGGGCTGGTGGAGCTGTGGTGGTCGACGATGCCGCGCATCGTGGCGGCATGAAACGCGGCCTCGATCGGCGGGGGAAGCCGCCGGCAGTCGCCATCGAGCACCACGACGAGGTCATAGTCCGCCGAGATGACTTCATCCGCGAGGATGTCGTCAGCACCAGGCATCCAGGCGTATCGGAGCGGAATCTCACCTGCGACATCGACCCGGGCGGAGCCGATGTGCCGGATCGCACGGGCCAGCGCGAGGCAGGCACCGATGCTGTCGCCGTCGGGGAACATCGGACCGGTCAGCAGCACCGAGCGCGCGGACTGGATGGCCAGACGAAGTGACTCTCCGGGGCTTGCGGCATTCATCCTGATGACTCCACTGGATCGGCCGAGGTGGCCGGAAAGAGTCGGTGCTTAACGCATCGGCTTTTCTCTTGCCAGATTCGCCAAACCGCGAAGTCAATGAACCATTCGGAGCCCGTTTACGCACAGGTCCTTTGGAGCCTGCGTGGGGTGATGAGTGAGCGGGTGTCCGGGTGGGGGTCGCAGGGGAGCGGCTCACGCAGTGAGTGCAGCCCCCTTGAGCGCAGCGCCATGAGCGGGCCGTAAGGCCAGCGTTGGGGCGAAGTGGCCAGAAAAAGCATGGCTCGGACGTATGGCGGACCTCAGCTCACACGGGGAGGGAGGACCCTTCGGAGCCCATCGCCACGAGGCTGAGAAGACCGAAGGGCGAGCAGTACAGGTCGGCACTATCAAAAGCAGAGATGGGCGAATCCTCGACTGGCGGTGATTCCAGCGCCGTCTCCGTCCTTGGGCTGAGGGCGCCCCCGGCGCTGATCGCCACGGGTCCCCTCCGCGGTCCGCGCTTCACTCCCTGTCGGCGGACCAACTCAGAGTCTCTCCCTCTCTCACCAGCCTCGGGTCGCTTGCTGCCTCCGGGGCCGCCAGAGAATCTGGCGTT
>JBLHNG010000320.1:0-9178 GCA_047621685.1 Myxococcota bacterium
GCCGAGGGCGGTGTAGTGGTCTGGCAGCGCTCCAGCGCGCTGAAGTCCCGCCTTGGCGAGGATGCGATCCAGGCAGCCACCGGCGATGTCTTCGGGGATCCCGATTCGCTCTGCCTGCCTGGAGATGGCGATCTCCGCCAGCGGGGTCAGCTCGCCGTGGAGCAGGGCGCCATTGATGAACATCTCCAGCTGATCGAGTCCCCCGCTGCGAATCTGGGAGTCGATGAACCGGAGGTAGTCCGCCCGGTTCTGGAGGAGGATCTCTCGGGTGTGAGCCTGGTTCTCGATGAACCAGACAGCCTCGGTCCGGTGCTTGTGGTTGGCCTGCTGTCCCTGTGCCCAGGATCGTCGGCTGTCGAGTCCGGCCTCGGTCTCACGGATCGAGGCTGTCGGTGGAATCTTCAGGTAGGCAAACAGCGTCGGAGAGCCGAAGCGCTCCAGCTCTCTGTGCATGCTCTCAAAGGTACGAAAATCCATTGTGTGATGGGTCTACCTGAGCGGATGAGGAGACTGCAAGCGCCGGCTGCCCGGGAGAATGTAATGAGTTGGTGTTCCCCGCATAGTGAGGGGGAGCCCGCTGTGGCGACACTCTCTCCGGTTCGGCTTTACCGGGGGCGTCGGACTGGGCATCATGGCGGAAGATGTCGCGGTTCTACCATTTCACGGTTCGCTCCCTCCGGTTTATCGTCCGGCGGTACTTCCGTGAGGTCGAGGTCACCGGTCTGGAGAACCTGCCAGAAGATGGTGGCGGTTTGTTGGTCTCCTGGCACCCAAACGGAATGATCGATCCGGGGCTCATCCTGACTCACTTCCCCCGACAGGTCATCTTCGGTGCCCGGGATGGGCTGTTCCGGTGGCCGGGGCTGGGCTGGATGATGAAGAAGATGGGCGCGGTCCCCATCTATCGGGCGATGGATCAGAAAACGAAGGATCCAGAGTCCCGCCACAAAGCAAACAGCAAGAGCCTCAACGCGCTGGCCTCCGCGGTCGCGCAGGGGCGGTACTCCTGCCTGTTTCCCGAGGGCGACAGCCACGACTCACCCTATCTGCTCGACCTGAAGACCGGCGCGGCCCGGTTCTACTACGAAGCGAGGAAGCTGAAGGCCGAGGGGCATGAGAATCCGGTCATCATCCCGGTCGGCCTGCACTACGACGC
This sequence comes from Myxococcota bacterium, assembly GCA_047621685.1. GTDB lineage: Bacteria > Myxococcota_A > UBA796 > UBA796 > UBA796 > JAQXDW01. The sequence continues at coordinate 1,157 of JBLHNG010000320.1, forward strand.
CAAGCGGACGTTCCGCTCCAGCGCGCTGATCGCGTTTCATCCGCCGATCCCGCTGTCGGAGTACCTGGAGTCCCTGCCCGAGCCCAACGAGCAGCCTCAGCAGCTCAAGGAGCGATACCGGGAGCTGACCTCGGAGATCGAGCGGGTGCTGCGGGAGGTGGTCCGCGCCACGGAGAGCTGGGAGCTGCACTACCTGATGCATCGGGTGCGAAAGCTCTCCCGGGCAGAGCGGGGTCTGCGGGCGGGGTCGGATCTGGACAAGCCGATGATGGCGGAGCGCACGCTGGGCTTTGCCCGGGTCTGGTCAGGCTACTACGCCCGGCTGGCCAGCCATCCTGAGCAGGTCGCCGCGCTCCGGGAGCGACTGGCGGAGTACAACCAGGATCTGAGGGCGCTTGGCCTTGAAGACCACGAGCTGGACAAGCCGCCTCGGCTGGCGAGTCCCTGGCTGGCCGCGATTCTGGCGCTCCAGGTCGTGCTGGTGTTCCTCCTCCTGCCACCGATCCTGCTGGTCGGCTACATCGTCAACCTTCCCCCGGCGCTGGGTCTGCTGGCGATCTCCAAGAAGTTCGCCAAGCGCAAGAAGGATGAGTCCTCCATCAAGCTGATGTTCGGGGTCATCGCCTTCCCGGCCACCTGGATCGCGGCGGGCATCGGGGCGGGGCTGGCTCACCAGTGGCTGCACGGGCTGTTCTCCCGGATCCCGAACACCCCGATCCTCGCTGGACTGGTCGTGGTGCTGCTGGCGATCGTCGGGGGCATGGTCGCGCTGCGCTACATCCGGCTGGCCCGGGAGACCGGGCGGGCGGTGCGGATTCGACTGACCCGCGCCCGTCGAAAGATCGCCCTCGCTCGGCTGCGGGTGGAGCGCTCGGAGCTGTACGACGCGATCATGATGCTGGTCGGCGACCTCGACCTGCCCGGCGCGGTTCGTCCAGACGGCAAGGTGGTCTCCGACGAGCGGAACCAGGGCGATGCAGGCTGGCTGAAGTAGTGCTGCTGCTGCTGCTCCTGGCCTGCGGGGATGCATCGACAGACTCCGCCGCACCGCTCGGAGAGGACAGCAGCGAGCCGAGCGACTGTGCCGATGCCCCCGGGGTGACCTGGGAGAGCTGGGGGGAGGGGTTCTTCACGACGTGGTGTCAGGCCTGCCACACCGTCACGACCGTCGAGCGCAACGGTGCGCCGCCGGGGGTGGACTTCGACACGGAGGCGGACGTGGTGTTCTGGTCGGCCTCGGTTCGGCAGGCGGTGCTGGAGGCGGGCACCATGCCGGTGGGCGGGGGACTGTCGAAAGACGACACGGTGCTGCTGGAGACGCTGCTGGACTGCGGGCTGTGAGCGCCTCGACGGTATGCTTGCGGCATGTGGCTGCTCCTTGCCTGCCAGCCGGACCCAGCTCCGGCGACCCCGACTGACACCTCCACCGATGATGCGGTCGAGACTGCTCCAGAGGTGATGGTGGAGATTCCGGCGGCGAGTCTGTCCGCAGAAGCGGTCGCGGAAGCCATCGAGTCGGTCTTTGTCCGTGGCATTCCCAGTCCGCTGCTGCCGCGAAGGGCCTACCTCGAAGCGTTCGCTGGACGGGACGACGACTGTCCGGGCGGTGCGGGCTACAACCTCCCCGGTCTGTTTCAGGGCTGCACCGCTGAGAGCGGGTGGCTGTACGCCGGGGTCGCAGAGTACGACGGCAGCATCGAGCCCGATGAGGTCCGCGACTTCAGCCTGCTGGCGGACTGCTACCTGATCGATCCCGACGGGCACTGGTTTGTCGCGGCTGGGGAGCTGCTGCTGGAGCACAGCGGCGATGCCAGCGGTGGCTCAATGGTCGCGGAGATGAGCGGGACCTACAGCTTCGTTGAGGCAGGCGGCTGGATGGAGCCCGATGGTGCTGGCGCGGTTCTGGCGATGGCGGTGCAGTGGGACAGCTTCGGCTGGCAGCTCACCCTCACCGGCTCGGTGACCGATGGAGCCACGGCGGTCCGACTGGATTCGCTCTCGGCGAGGAGCGGGGAGTGCGAGGGGGTGCCGATCGGGAGCTACGGGCTGCGCGGGGCGGGCGGCTACTGGTACACCCTGACAGCGGACGACTGCGGCTGCGGTGTGGTCACCTACGCGGACGGCTCGACGCTCGGCGAGGCCTGTGTGGACCTCTCCGATGCAGCATCCGACCTCATCGAATCGGTCCGCCAGTGATCGCCCTCCTGCTGCTGTCCTGTGGTCAGGAGCGGACCCTCATCTGCATGGAGGGGCACAGCCTGGGGCGAGACGACGTCTGCTACCCCGACGACACTGGCGCCCCCGACGCCAGTCTCGACGACAGTCGCTACACCGCTCTCGATGCACCGAGGCTGCTGCGTCGGATGAGTCTGGATCTTCGCGGTGTGCTGCCGAGCGTGGCGGCGCTGGATGCCGTCGAGGCCGATCCGGCACAGCTGACGGCCTATCGAGACGACTGGCTGGGGGATCCGCGCCTGGAGGATCGCCTCGTCTTGCTGCTGGCTGAGCGCTGGCACACCCGCATCGATGAGTTCCTGATCTTCTACCTGGAGTACCAGGAGCTGTCTGGGGATTCGGAGAGTGAGTACCCCTTCGAGCGCGCGGTCGGAGAGGAGCCGCTGAGGCTGATGGCCCATGTGGCGGTCAATGATCTTCCCTGGACCGACATCGTCACTGCCGACTACACGGTCGCCAACCCCCTGCTCGCCGACATCTGGCCGCTCGATCATCCCGGCGGTGAGGGCTGGGCGGTGAGTCACTACACCGACGAGCGGCCTGCTGCGGGGGTGCTGTCCACCAACGGCCTGTGGTGGCGCTACTACAGCACCGTCACCAACTACAACCGCGCCCGGGTCGCAGCGATCACCCGGCTGCTGATCTGTGAGGACTACGCCACCCGCTCGATCAGCTTCTCGGAGTCTGGAGCGCTGTCGGACGGGGCGGCCCTGGAGGATGCGATCCGGGAGAGCCCGTACTGCATGGGCTGCCACGCCGCGATCGACCCCATCGCGGTGACCCTGTTCGGGTTCTGGCCGGCGAATGAGTACAACATCCACGAGGTCGACACCTACCACCCCGAGCGGGAGGCGCTGGGGGCGGAGCTGCTGGGGGTCGAGGCGGAGTGGTATGGGGATCCGGTCTACGGGCTCAATGAGCTGGGGCAGCACATCGCGGCGGATCCGCGGTTCTCCCGGTGCGCGGTGCAGAGCATGGCGGAGCTGCTGTGGCGGCGGCCCGCCGGGGTGGCGGACTTCGACCGGATCGAGGTGCTGCGACAGGCCTTCACGGACGCCGACCAGCGCATGCTCCCCCTGCTCGCCGCGATCACCGATGACGCGGTCTATCAGGCCGGTGAGGTGGAGGATGGCTCGGAGGTGACCACCCGGATGCTCTCCCCAGATCAGCTCTCGACTGCGATCGCAGACCTCACCGGGTTCGCCTGGACCTGGGCCGGCTTCGACCAGATGGACAACGACACGTATGGCTACCGTGCCCTGGCTGGCGGGGTGGATGGGGCCTACATCACCACGGCTCAGGCGGCCCCGGGCATGACCTGGGCGCTGGTCGTTCAGCGTCTTGCAGAGGCCGCCACCAGCCACGACCTCCGCGATGGGCTGGCGGGCTCGGTGCTGCTGGACGGCATCGACGAGGATGCCCGCCCTGGAGACCCGGTGTTTGACGCCCTGCTCGACCAGCTCCACTGGCGGCTGTATGCGACTCGACCCGATGCGAGCTGGCGGGCGGGCATCTCGGCGGTCTGGGAGAGCGTCTCGGCGGCAGAGGGCGCGGCGGAGGCCTGGCGGGCGGTGGTGGTGGCGATGCTGCGCGATCCAGCGTTTGTGGGGTACTGATGTCGATCAGCAGGCGCGGACTCGGTGGACTGATCGCAGGGGGGATGCTCGTGCCTGGCGCGCTCCTGGCAGGCTCCGCTTCCAGTGAGCGGAAGTTCCTGTTCGTCTTCTGCGTGGGCGGCTGGGATCCGACCTGGGTGTTCGCGAACCTGCTGGGCTCGAAGGATGTCGACACCGATCCGACCGCACAGCCCGGTGTGGTCGGTGGGCTGTCGTTTGTGGACTCCGCCGCTCGACCCGCGGTGCGCAGCTTCTTTGAGTCCTACGCCGACCGCTGCTGCATCCTCAACGGCATCGAGGTCCGCTCGATCACCCATGAGGCCTGCCGTCGCATCATCCTGACCGGGGGCACTGCCGGGCTGGCCGACGACTGGCCGGCGATCATTGCGGGCACATCCTCGGGCTTCACCCTGCCGGATCTGGTGCTCTCTGGTCCGGCCTACACCGCGCAGTACACCGGCTCGGTGATGCGGGTCGGTCCCGACGGACAGCTCGGCAAGCTGCTGTCAGGGGAAGCCCTCTCCAGCAGCGACCTGACCGCCGAGACCCTGTCAGAGTCTGCAAACGCCAGCATTGAGGCGTTTCTTCGGGAGCGTAGTGCCGCCGCACAGGTCGGGACCTCAGGACAGCCTGCCCGATTCCTCTCCGACTACGACACCGCGCTCGGGCAACTCGATGCCATCCGAGCGCTCTCTGGGCAGCTCGATCTGTCGGTGGATGGCAGCGGCTATGTCACCGTCCAGGAGCGTGCGGTTCCAGCACTGGACTGCTTCGAGCTGGGTCTGACCCGCTGTGGGGTCATCGAGCACGCCGGGGAGTGGGACATCGGCTGGGACAGCCACTCCGGGATCGACCAACAGGGGGCCCACTTCGAGGTGCTGTTCGACGACCTCGCCGGGATCCTCGCGGATCTGTCTCAGCGCACTGGCAGCCAGGGGGGATCGCTGCTCGATGAGGTGACGGTCGTGGTGCTCTCAGAGATGGGCCGGGCACCGCAGCTCAACGTCACCGGGGGGAAGGACCACTGGACCTACACCTCCGCCATGCTCATTGGGGCCGGGGTCTCTGGGGGGCGGATCATCGGCGGCTATGACGATCAGCTCCTCGGACGGCCGGTCGACCTGCGCTCGGGCTCCGTCACAGACAGCGGGACCGGGCTGACCGCGGCGAACCTCGGGGCGACCCTGCTGGCGATGGCTGACATCGATCCTGCGGAATTCACTGAGGCTGAGCCGATCGCTGCGGCGATGTCGGGGGACTGAGCCGATTCTCAGGCCGCTGCCCAGGCCAGCGCGCCGGCCAGGAGGCTGGCGAGGAGCCGCCTGCCGACAAACCGCGTCCGCGACAGCAGGGCAAACGCGATCACGCCGCCTGCCGCAGCGGCTCCGATGCTCTGGAGCGGGATGGTCGGGTCGATGAGCAGGACCGGCAGCGTGGGGGCCAGGGCGCCGGAGAGCCCGAGGGGAAGCTGCGGCCAGCCTCGGTTGACCGCCATGGTCTGCATCGAGATCGCGCCGCCGGTGGCCAGGGTGGCGAGGTAGGGCACGAACAGGGTGGGGTCTTCGAAGTGTCCGAAGGCCAGCACCACGATCATCGAGCCCATGGTGGCTGGGAAGATCTCGGTCATGTCGGTCTGCCGAACATCCCCGGCAGGGACGGTGGCGATGAAGATGCCGTAGAGCGCAGCGAGGGGCAGCGCCCAGGTCCAGCCGCCCAGCGCCCAGGCCAGGGTGCCGACGATGAAGACCGTCAGCCCGCCCGCCTCGGTCAGCCCGCTGCGCCCCCAGGTCAGCACCATCAGGCCCAGCGAGACAATCATGCCCTCAAACCAGCCCGACAGCTCCACCAGCCCCATGCGCAGCGAGCGCTCCAGGATCAGGAAGCAGGCGTAGGGGATGAACAGGTTGTCGGTGCCGCGCACGCTGACGGCTTCGGTGGCCGTCGCCATGATCGCAACGACGAGGGTGACCAGGAGCATCTCCGGCCAGCCAGGACGGCCAGCGAGGGCCAGCGCGGCGAGGATGATGGTGAAGGTCAGCCCGAAGAAGGTCAGCGAGCCCTCCACTGACCGCGCCCCGTCCATCACCCGGTATCGGCGGCGTCCGATGCGCTTGCCGACGAGGGCTGCCCCGGTGTCTGAGACCGCCAGGACCACCACCGGCGGGCAGTACAGGAGCGGATCGCCACGGGACAGCCAGAAGATCCCGAGGACGGCGAGGGGGTAGTAGTACGCCCCCGACGTCCGCCGCTCCACGCCGTGCACGCTCTCCAGCATCCCGGTCAGCTTTCCGCCGAGCAGGAGCAGGAAGAACGCCCCCGCCAGGACCGCGACGGTCAGGGTGTGCTCGAGGAGCCATGGGAACGCCGCGACGATGAAGCCCGCCCCGAGGTGGGACAGCTTGCGGGTGTACTCCGTCTCGACCGAGAAGACGCGGCGGAGGACCTCACCGGATGCAAACAGCAGCACGATCCCCACTGCAACCACAGCGGCGCCCTTCCAGTCCGCAAGCAGCGCCGCTGTGATCGCGCCAGGAAGATCGGAGAGGCTGTCCACACGGTCACTCTACCGTGTGCGGTGAGACATGTGACGATCTCGGATCCGACGGACATTCCAGCGTCGGGGTAGGATATTGATCGCTGATAACTGAGGGGCGACATGCGTATTCTGACAGTCCTTCTGCTCGGTGGCTGCTCGGGCAATGAGCCGACCACCGAAGAAGAGGTCACCACCCCTCAGCCGGTGGTGGTCCTGCCTGAGCTCTCCGTCACCTCGCCAGCGCGGGGCGCCTTTGTCGAGGCCAGCTCGGTGGAGCTGTCTGGCTCCGTGGGCTCTGGCAGCGCAGTGCTCGACGGGCTGACCCTCAACGGCGACACGGATCTCGCCTTGTCCTCCGATGGGGCGTTCAGCGTGCCTGTGGGGCTGACTCCAGGCATCAACATCCTCGGCCTGCGGGCGGAGGATGTCGGCGGGGAGCGGGCGGTGGATGGTCGGGCAGTCTACGCCGGACCCCTGCATCCCGCCGGGGCGCTGCTGGAGGAGGCGGTGCGCATGCAGCTCGGGCCGTCGGTGCTCGATGACGACGAGGACGACCTCGACGATGTCGCTGGCATTGCCGAGCACCTGATGGAGAGCGCCGATGTGGCCAGCGCCATCGTCGGGCAGACCATCGAGACCAGCTACGCCGACATCACCCCCACCTCGTTTGACTACGGAGAGGTCGCGGTCGACCTCGTGCCGACCAACGGCGCGCTCCTGGCAGAGGTGGTGCTCTACGATCTGTGGATGGACTTCGACGCCGAGCAGTGGGGGCTGTCCACCGACGGGGCCATCTGGGCGGATGCGGTGGTGCTCACCACTGAGCTGACCATCTCCGGCGACACGGTGACCTCAAGCAACACCGTGGTCGATCTGGAGGGCTACGACGGTGAGATCGACTGGCTCCCCGATGCCATCCTCACCTGGGCGGAGGAGTACCTGGAGGAGGAGATCGCCGCGACCACTGAGGAGCTGGTCTCCGGACTGCTCGGGGAGTACCTCGGGGCGTTTGCGATCGACACCGAGCTGCTGGAGGGGGTCGCGCTGTCGGTGGTGCTGGCGGATGCCGAAGTCAGCGAAGACGGACTCCAGATCCTGCTGGACGCCTCGGTGTCCTCCACGAGTGGCTCCCTGCCGGCTGGAGCGGGCTCCGCGATCACCGACGGTCGGGCGCCGGACTGGCCGCTGTCGAGCGAGCCGTTCTCTCTGGCAGTGGATGACGATCTGGTCAACCAGATCCTGTTCGCGCTGTGGGGGGCGGGCACGCTGTCGGGCTTTGAGTACGGCGGCACCGAGCTGATCGCCCTGACCGGCGCGGAGATCGCCCCCCCGCTCGGTCCCCTGGAGCGGCTGACCCTCGACATGAACCTCCCCCCGATGCTCGGGGCCGCCACCCAGGACGACATGGACGCCGACCTCGCACTGGGCGAGTGGCAGATGGCGTTTCATCGAGAAGACGGCGAGGCGCTGGTGTTCTCGGTCAACGTCCGGGTCGGTGCGCAGGTGAGCTTTGGCGATGCCGATGAGCTGAGCCTGGCCCTGGACAACCGCCCGTCGATGATCACGATGGCGGTCGGGGTGACGGAGTGGCCAGAGACCATGGACCCGGGCGACCTGGCCTCACTGGTCAAGCTG
>JBLHNG010000321.1:0-9170 GCA_047621685.1 Myxococcota bacterium
GTTCTCGGCGGCAACAAGCAGGGCATGGAGATCATCAGCCGCTCCAGGGACGTCGAGTCGTTCTTCTTCCGCGACGACGTGGTCAGCGACCCGGAATTCCTCATCGGCTACATCCTCAACGACTTCGCCGACCGCATGAAGACCCCGTTCTGGACGAGCTACCGGAAGTACGTCATCGAGTCTAATGACTCCTGGCACACCCCCGGTCATTCCAACGGCACCAGCTTCCGAAGCTCGCCCTACCTCAGTGACTTCTACAGGTTCTACGGGCGAAACGTCTTTGCCGGCGACCTCTCGGTGTCTGTCGACTCCCTCGGCTCCCTCAGCGACTCCTCCCATGTCATCGGAGAGGCTCAGAAGGCGGCGGCGTACACCTTTGAGGTGCAGCGGACCTACTTCATCACCAACGGCTCCTCTACCTCCAACAAGATCGTCATGCAGTCGGTGCTGCGTCCAGGCGACAAGGTCATCATCGACCGAAACTGCCACAAGTCGGTCCACTACGGCATGGTCCAGGCCAACGCCTACCCCATCTACCTCAACAGCCAGCTCAACAGCCAGTGGGGACTGTTCGCCCCGCCCCGGCTCGCCGACATCGCCGCAGCCATCAAGGCCAACCCCGACACCCGGCTCATTGTGCTCACCGGCTGCACCTACGAGGGGCTGCTCATCGACGTCCGCCAGGTCGTCAAGATGGCGCATGAGGCTGGAATCAAGGTCTTCATCGACGAGGCATGGTTCGCCTACTCCCTGTTCCACCCTGCGTTTCGGCACTACTCCGCGATCAACTCCGGGGCGGACTACATCACCCACTCTGCCCACAAGGTGCTCTCCGCCTTCTCCCAGGCCTCCTACATCCACGTCAACGACCCGGACTTCGACCCCGACTTCTTCCGAGACATCTACAACATCTACTCCTCGACCTCTCCGAAGTACCAGCTCATCGCCGCGCTGGATGTCTGCCACATGCAGGTGGAGATGGAGGGGTACAAGCTGTTCAACAACTTGCTGACCCACGTCGCAGAGTTCAAGAAATTCGTCAAGCGGCTCAGCCAGATCCGGGTGCTGGACCACGACGACTTCATCGAGATGTTCCCCCACTTCCGCGAGGAGAACGTCGGCCATGACCCGCTGAAGATCCTCATCGACATCTCGCAGCTTCGCTACTCCACCGAAGACATCCACCGGTTCCTGATGGACGAGATCGGCATGGAGGTCGAGAAGTTTACCCACTCGACCTTCCTGGTCCTCCTCACCATCGGCGGCACTCACTCCAAGATGATCCGCCTGTACAACGCGCTGAAGAAGCTCGACGACGGCATCGCCCACCTCAGCAAGACCAAGCCCCGCTCCCGGACTGCTATCCCCGAGCAGATCCCGCCGATCAACCTCGCGGTCTTGCCCTCTGAGGCGTTCTTTGGAAAGCGTCGGGCGGTTCCGTATACCCGCACTGTCGGCATGGTCTCCGCCACCCTGGTCACCCCCTACCCTCCCGGCATCCCCCTGCTGGTCCCCGGACAGTGGATCAGCCAGGAGCACATCGACTTCCTTCAGTCCATCCACGCCCCGAAGGTCACCATTCAGGGCATGTTCGACGGGGACATCTACGTGATGGCCGAGCCGCCGGAAGACAACGCGGTGCTCGCACCCACCGGCAGAGCGGACCGGCAGGTGACCTGATTCAATGGAGTGTGGCAGGGACTTTTGGGATTTCCGGGGCCGCAGCCCCGAAGCCCGCCGCCTCCGCACCGGGGAACACAGCGCAGACGATCATTCGGAAGGCCATCGCCCACCTGGAGGAGAAACGAAATCTCGTCCGGCACACCTCGCCAACGATACTGTCCTCATCGACATTCATGGCTTTTTACCGGGTTGTCACCCGACATGGGATCCCATCGCCTTAGATGCACTTTGGCGCCCCCTCAATCCTCCGGGAGAATGTGATGCTGCTCCTCAGTCTGCTGATCGGATGCAAGAACGACCAGGAGGTCAATGAGATCGCAGACGCTCAGGACACCGTCCCCGATGGCACCCTCACCCTCCAGCTCCCCGAGGAGATCGCCTGGATGTCTGAGGGACCGGTCGAGGTCAGCGGGCAGGCGGTGGACATGGAGACCCTCACCCTCAACGGCTCCGCGATCACCGCAGCAGATGGCACGTTCTCCGAGACGGTCACCCTCGCCCGGGGCCTCAACCACCTCATCGTCAGCGGCATGGACATCGGCGGCGACACCCTCACTGACAGGGCCACCGTGCTCGCCGGTGAGTTCGCCAGTCCTGGCGACACCATGCCCGATGCCCTCAGCGCACACATCGGGGCTGCCGGGCTTGCGTCGATCGGCGCCTTCGCTGCAGGTGCGCTGGATCCGTCCCTGCTGCTGGACAAAGAGGACACGATCAACCCGATCTACTCCGCCGAGCCGCTGCCTGGAAGCAGCCTGTTTGCCGACCTCGTTGGGCTGACCTTCGCACCGGCTGACATCACCATCCAGCCGACCACCGGGGCGCTGGAGCTGACGGTCACCCTGCCTCAGCTGGTCATCGACGTCGACGCCTACGGTGAGTTTGCCTGGATCGACTACGGGCTCGACCTCCAGATGACCGCTGACGCCGCGGTGATCACTGCTGAGGTCATGATCGAGGCGGTGGATGGTGGGCTGGAGGTTGTCATGCTCGATCCGGAGATCGTGCTGGAGGGCTTTGCCTACGACCTCTCCATCCTGCCGGACTTCATCGAGGGCTACCTGTTCGTCGAGACCATCCAGGGCACCGTCGAGGACATGCTGGTCGAGCAGGCCAACACCATGGTCCCGGCGATGATCGATGAGACCCTGACCGGGCTGGAGTTTGAAACCACCATCGAGCTGCTCGGCTCCGAGCTCTCCATCGCCGCTGAGTTCGTAGACGTCGACATCACCGGGGACGGCGTGGGGCTGGACATGGGGGTGAACGTTACAGCCCCCGGTGCCGGCTCGGCCAGCTACGCCGGCTACCTCGCTGCGCCCGCCAGCAGCGTCCCAGAGCACAGCGTCGTCGATCCGCTCTCTCTGGTGCTCTCTGACGACCTGCTCAACCGCGCGCTGTTCGAGCTGTGGCGCGGCGGGGTGATGGACATGACCCTGTCCACTGAGGACGGCAGCCTCGACCCGACCACCATCGACGGCCTCCCCCTCGATGCCGCCACCATCCAGATCAGCCCCCAGCTCCCCCCGGTCATCGTCAGCGGGAAGGACGGCCTCCAGCTCCAGGCCGGGGCGGTTGATGTGGTCGCGAACACCCCTGGAGCCAGCTTCGGGGAGTACATGTCCCTCCGGCTGACGGTCATCGCGGATGCCACGCTCTCGGTCACCGAGGGCATCATCCAACCCCAGATCGGCGAAATCTCACTGGATATCGAGGTTTTAGAGAGCGACTGGGGCATCCCGGACGACAGCGTCTCCGAGCTTGTCGACTGGGCGCTGCCCCAGGAAGATTTGATCAAAATGGTCAGTGAGATGGGAATTGCGCTGCCATCTCTGGGCGGCATCGTGATCTCTGGCGCAGAGATGAGTCGAGATGAAGACGGCTTCTACAGTTTGGTATCCGTGGATCTTGGCCTCGAATAGCCGGTCGTTTTATTCCGGTCTTTTTTCGACCTGCGCTACCCTTGCACGAGCCGTTACGGCAATGTGCGTGCTGACTGAGTTCCATCCCCAGTCAGATTGCGCGCTCGTCCCAGGAGTGGCCCCTTGTTCCGACTGACCTCCCAGGATCGTTCTCTCTATGAAGACGGTACCCTCTCTGCTGAAGGCCTGAATAGTGCCTTCAAGCGTCGGGATCCCCGATTGGCGGAGTACCTCGTCAAGTTGGTGATCCTCGATCCCGCACCTGCCGGGTTCTTCGACGCCGTCAAAGAGCAGAAGCCGAACTACTTCAACTTCCTCCGTGAATTGAGCGGTCGGGACTGGACCCGCCGCATCGCTGCGAAGGATCCCACCCTCCCCGGTCAGCCCGGCTACTCTCGGCGCGGTCGCGTCCGAGTCATCGCCGAGCAGCACGGCGAGACCTGGAAGGAGCTTGAGCACGCCGACCGGCTGGAGATCCTCCCGGATCGCCTCGGGGTGTGGTCGCTCATTGAGCAGCTCTACAGCAACCAGAGCGCGTGGTCCCGTTCAGCTCTGCTCTCCATCATCGAGGGTGTCCCCCTGAAGTGGGGCCCGTGGCGTGCGCTGAAGCGCATCTACAAGGCATCGATGATCGATCAGGACTGGGAGGTCTTCGCGGCCCTGGTGGTTCGATTTGATCGTGAGGTCTCTCGCACCGACATCCGCTCGGACCTCTCCCTGCGCGCCCCGCTCGTCCCCGACGACAACAATGTCCTCCAGCGCCTGAAGGCCTCCTGGGGCAACAACCCCGTCCAGACCCAGTCCTTCTACTGGGACGACTCCCGCTCCCGAGCCCGCGACGTCAACCCCCGCACCCTGGAGTACCTCCTCCGGCGGACCCGTCGGTTCATGCAGGAGATGTCCCGCGCTCAGCCGACCGCGTTTGCCCCCATCGCCTCCGAGATCCTGATTCGCTACGACAGCAGCACCAGGTGCACGCTGGACTGGTTGATGAGCGACCGTGAGCTGTGGGCACACAACATCGCTCCCCTCATGCGGATCGTAGAGCTGTCCGGCAATGGCACGATCCTGGAGTTTGCGTTCTCTCTCCTGGAGACTCGCTTCCGGGAGAAGCTCAAGTTCGCCGACTCCGAGTGGGTCACCCGTCTCGCACTCTCCGAGCGGCGCATGGCCCGTCGCATGGCGGTCCGCTGGTTCCTGGAGCCCCTCTGCGGCCACGAGCAGGGTCGATTCCATGAGGTCGGCCTCCAGCGCGCGGTGATGGCGTTCCTCGACTACAACGACGAGACCAACCCCGGCGACGAGCGCTGGAACGGTTGGTCCGAGCAGCAATGGCTGAAGGCCTGGAATCCAGACGCCGGCAGCACTGCCTGGCCCGTCCTCGCTCGCCAGTACGCCCTCGACTACATCAAGGGCGCCTATGAGGTCATCGCCAGCGCCCTGCCGCTGGAGAAGGTCCTCTGGCTCCTGCGCAGCAAAGCCAAGGCCTATCGGGATCTGGGGGAGTTCCTCCTCTACCCCGGCGAGGGCGACTCCCCCTACGGCGATCAGCTCGTCCTGTCCGTCTGGACCGAGCTGCTTGAGGATCCCACCACCTTCGACTTCGCCGCCCGGGCCATCCGCACGAAGTTCTCCGGGGTTCAGCTCACCGCTGATTGGTACGCCGAGCGGCTGCTGAGCAAGCACGGCAAGGTCCGCGAACTCGCCACCAGCCTGCTGCGCGACGAGACCAAGTTCCGCGCCGACGACGACTGGCGCAGCTTCCACATGAAGATCGCCCGCTCCCACGAGGCTCAGGCCGACATCCTCCAGCGGTCGCTCTACCAGCTCTCCCGCAAGGACGACGACGGTCACGCCGACATCGACGACCTGCCGGCGACCTTCTTCCGCGCCCTGCTCACCCACCCCACCTGCCACAGCTCAGTCATCGACTGGATCGACGGCGGTCGGGTGCCCCTGACTCACCTCTCAACACCCCTCCTTCGGGAGCTGTCTGCAAAGGCGGAGTGGGAAGAGCACCGCTGGGAGTCTTTCCTCGAAGCCGAGCGCATCGAGGAGCACGAGAAGCTGGACTACATCTCCACGGTCGGTAGTGCCGCACGGCGCTGGCTGGTCAACGAGGCCAGCCTCTCAGACCTCGGCACGGACTGGGCGCTGGCCCGGGTGGAGAAGTTCGAGTCCAGCTACGACTTCGTCCGGACCCTGTTCCGCCGAGATGTCACCTTCGCTCAGCTCGCAGAAGAGGGCGGCACGGATGCCGACGGCGTGAACGTTGTCCTCGACAAGATCATCGCCCAAAAGGATGGCAACAGCACACTGGCAAACTTCTACAAGAAGTTCCTGCTGCGCCGTCATCCCCTCGCCCGTCGGGATGAAGACCCCAACCTTCCCCCGCTGGCCGATGGCCTCACCCTGCCCCGCACCGCCCTGACCTTCGATCGCTTCTCTGAGATGAGCGCGGACGAGCGGGCGCCGATCCGGGCGCTGGCGATGAAGCTGGGGCGCTATGAGATGGCCCGCTGGACCGAGACCGTGCCCCTGAGCTTCACCACGCTCAAGCCCCTGGTCCGCGATGCCTTCCACGACATCCGGCAGTACATCGTCACTGCGATGACCAACCCCCGTCGCCCAGAGAGCCGCATCGATGTCTCCCTGGAGGCCTTTGTCCCAGCGGACCTCTACACCTGGTGCTTCGATGCCCGCCGCGACCTCCGCGAGCTGGGCATGCAGATCATCCTCCAGATGCCCGAGCGCTTCGGCCAGCCCGCTCAGCTCCTCCAGCTCTCCGAGAGCCGGGATCGTCGGGTCCGCGAGCTGGTGATCTCCGTCATCTGGCGTCAGTTCCGGGAGCTGGAAGTCACCGGCGGCTGGAAGCCCAATGAACAGAGCGTCGTGCCACAGAGCCTCTCCCTGGCCGCCAGCCAGCGTGTGATCGCCCTGACCGGTCCGCCGCCCGCTGGCATCAAGCCCGGCGACGTCAAGAAGACCCGCAAGTACCTTGGCGGCGGTGTCGCTGAGGCCGTCAACATCCAGATCACCGCTCGGGAGGTCTTCCAGGACTTCGTGCGCTCGGTGCTGTTCCAGATTCCACCGGTGAGACAGTCTCCCAAGCTCCCAGCGCGCGACAAGCCGCTCCGGGGGGCCTGGCGTGACAAGCGGACCCTGATCATTGCTGTGCGAGACCTCTCGCTTCGAGACCAGGACTTCGCCGCGTTTGTCCTCCCCGTCCTCAAAGAATTCCAGAATGTTCGCGGGCGGATGGTTCAGGAGGCATGCCTGACTGCCCTGGCCTACATCCACGTGGCCCACCCCGAGCTCAACGCTCTTGGAGACGTGGCATGAGCACCTATTACCTTCCATTCCGCGGCGAGATTGTCGACATGGCCGCGCGCGGACGGCGCCTGTACCTCGCTGTTCGTCACACCGAGGGTCAGCCGCTGGGAGCCTGGCAGATCGACCTCGAAGAGCTGCTCGTCATGGGCAGCCAGTTCGACGCCCTGGAGCCCATCGGCATCGACGCCGACATCCGCTGTGTGGCTGCTGGCGAAGACGCTGTCTTCTACGGCTCCGTTGCGGGCGGGATCTACCAGGACACCGCCCTGCTCGCCGACCTCGGTGAAGCCGTCGCTGGCATCGCAGTGCTGTCGGAAGGGCGCCTGCTCGCTCGTCTGGGTCAGCGCGCTGTGGTGCTCTCCGCCTCGGGCGAGTCTCTCCAGACCTTCGAGTACGCTTCCGCGATCACCGCGATGGCAGTCGAAGATGGTGGCGACCGGTTCGCGATCGGCCTTGAAGACGGCACCATCCGGCTGAACTTCACCCGGGATGGAACCTTTGAAGAGGGCTACCTCCTCGACGAAGACGACGAGATCCTCGACCGCCCTCACTCCCGGGCGGTGACCGCGCTTCAGTTCGTCGAGGACGATGACGGCCTCCGCCAGCTCATCTCCGCCGGTGCTGAGCTGACCATGCTCCAGGCCCCCATCGACGAGGGCCGCCCGATGCCCCGCGAGGCCTCGGAGATGCACTCCCGTCAGATCCACGCCCTGGTCTCTGGTCCGCATGGCCGGTTCCACTCGCTGGGTGCGGACAAGAGCATCAAGACCTGGACCAACACCTACAGCCGACGTCGCCCGGCAGCCTGGGGCATCAACGACATCCCGACCGTCGGTCTGAGCATGTCGCTGCCGGTCCAGGACGACAAGGGGCGCTGGGTCGACCATCCCCACCTCGTGGTCGGTGCCGGGAGCGCGCTGTACACCTACACGCTCCAGGACGTGAAGCTCGAAGACGACAGCGCAGACCCGGACACCATCAAGGACAACGGCCGCATCACCGCAGACGGTCCGAAGATTGCCGGTGATGCCGCGTTCATGAGCGCGCTGGGCGGCAACAAAGACAACCAGCTCCGTGCCAGCGTGCTCGATCTGGTCAGCGACTGGAAGGACACCGCCTCGGTGGAGTTCCTCACCGAGCGCGCGGGCAAGGATCCCGTCCTCAGCCTCCGCCTCAAGGCCCTCACCGGCGTCTTCTCCTCCGGTCACCCCCGCGCGGTGGTCCTCATGGAGGGGCTGCTCAGCTCAAAGTACGAAGAGACCCGCGAGGCGGCCTACGACAACCTCCGCCTCTCCCTGGGTGAGACCGCGCTCCGCCCGATGCGGCTGGGGCTCCAGAACAACAGCACTGCTGTCGCCAGCAAGGCCGCACGACACCTCGGTGAGCGTGCCCTCGCCGGAGACGTCGCTGCGCTGGATCTGCTGAAGGGCTGCCTGACCCACACGCTCTATGAAGTCGCCAGCGAGGCCTACGCCCAGCTCTCCGGGCGCAACAACCCAAGTCCGGCGATCCCTGGTGTGGAGGGTGTGCTCATCGGCATCCGCTCCAGTCACCCCGAGGTCCGGCGCCTCGCGATCGCCCACCTCAAAGAGCGCGATCTCATCAACACCCTGCCCGCCCAGGTCATGCTCCGCCGGATGCGTGAAGACAGCGACGAGGCAATGCGGGAGCGGGCGTTCTACGTCTCGCTGCTCGGCCGCCCCCGGCTCGCGGAGCTGATGCGCTCTGACGACGACGAGCTGCACCGTCAGCTCTGCGATCTGGAGCTGCTCGGAGCCTCCTCAGAGGTCCGCCAGGAAGCCATCGACAACCCGCCCTCGGGCAAGGATGTCACCCTCGACTTCCTCGATGAGTCCCTGCTCAACGAGATGTCCGCCTGCAGCAGCGCCGACATCTCCGCGATGGCCACCGTCACCCACGCCCGACTGGGCAACCGCGGCTCGATGCCCATCTTGCTGCTGCTCTGCCGCGAGAAGTCCACCCGACTTCGGCGCCGGGCCTGCCGCGGTCTGCGCTACATGCTGCACGACTCGATGGCGCTCCAGGAGCTGGAGAGCCTCATGCTCTCCGACGACGACTCCACCGTGCGTCTGGTGGCATTCGACGGGGTCATGGTCGCCTATGCGACGAAGCCCGCTACCCGTGGCGGTGCTGCAGCACCCAAGCCCGCTCCGACTCCCGCTCCGACTCCCGCTCCCTCCAGCGGCGGCATCGACTTCACCGGCAAGAAGG
>JBLHNG010000322.1:0-9166 GCA_047621685.1 Myxococcota bacterium
GGGGCCTGTGGGGAGATCCCACCAGCTTCCAGCTCATCGCGACCACCCTGTTCGGCTCGGCGTTCATCACCCCGGACAACCTCGAGTACCTCGTCGCTGAGGGTGGTGTTGGCGCAGCCTACATGGTCAACGAGCGCTTCCAGCTCGCCGGCACCGTCGCGTTCGCTGGTCGCTTCCGCAAGCAGATCACCATCTCCGAGAGCGCCTTCATCTCCGCCCGGTACATGTTTGACTGAGATCTTCGACTGAGATCTTCGACTGAGATCTTCGACTGAGATCTTCGACTGAGAGCACACTCCGCGGGCTGTTATTGTCTGACCGTGTGGAGGGTGTCACAGGATGCGGATCGGATTTGCCCTGCTGATGATGGGCTGTGGGGCAGATACCTCACAGTCGGACTGGTCTGACCAGGTCTCCCCTTCCGGCCCGTGCTGGGAAGTCAACATCCTTGATGGCCTCGACGAGTCGAGCACCGAGGAGCTGCACAGTCTGTTTGACTGCCTCAACCAGGGCGGCAACCTCGACCCCTTCAGTGGCGTGGTGGATGCCCTGGACGCCAACTCACGCTCTGGGATTCCCCTCGGGGTGGAGCTGGTGTTGCTGGTGAATGATCTGCCGGAGGTTGAGGTCGACGTGTTCGGCTTCGCCAGCTTCGGCCTTGACCTCATCGAGCAGGAGCCAGAGCTGATCGGCGACGGACTCGCAGTGGTGGTCGAGCTGATGTACGGCGATGCCTACGCCGACATCGTCGCCTCTGGTCCCGCCAGCTCCGCCAGCGCACTGGACTCCGGCGTCATCCGGCCGGCCCTGCCCGTGATCGCCCAGACCGCAGGCTCCATGCTCGATGACGGTCCGGGCATCACTGCGATGGTGGCCGATGCCCTGGCCTCTGAGGCCGCTGCGGACGGCGTCTGCACGGTGGTGGCGCTCTCCACCGACCCGACCACCGCCGATCTCACCGCCGACATCACCGCCAACCTCGGGGCCGCGATTCAGCACGCCCGGAGCCCGGACAACGACCGCTGGGAAGGCGCCAGCGGAGACTCGCTGCGGGATCTTGTCGAGGTGATGCTCCTGGAGACCGGCGGAGACAGCCAGACCCTCATCGAGGCCCTCAGCCCGGACCTCCTCGCCATCCTCACCGACGACGCCCTCCGAGATCGGCTGCTGGATGCCCTCGACAGCGCCGAGCGCGACGACCTCATCGACCCGCTCCCCCAGGAGCTGCTCTACCTCGCCAGCGTCGACATCGACGGCAACACCCTGTCCGTCGGAGGGGACTCCGCGCTGCTGAGCCTGCTGAGGATGCTGCACGCCGCCAACGGCGAGCTGTCCTGCTCCATCGATGTGTTTGGCTTCTTTGAGTTCGACAACCTCTCCGTCGAGATCCTCGGGCTGCTCGCCCAGCAGGATCCCGGCACCGTCGCTTCTGGCCTGGAGCTGCTCGGCCCGCTGCTGGGCAACAGCGTGGTGGAGTGGCTGATCGACGGCTTCGTGGGGCTCGACACCTGCCCCCTGCTGACCCCACAGCTCGTCTCCGATCTCGACGCGATCAACCGCCTCAACGACGACGACGCCGCCAACCTCGTCATCGTGATGCTCGACCTGCTCGGCGCGTTCTACCAGAACGACAGCACCGACAAGACCACCGAGCTGGTCACCATCCTCTCGCGGGCCTACGCCCGGGGCACGGTGCCGCCCATCGAGGAAGCGCTGCGGGATCTCGCCGGATCCGACATCGCCCGAGACCTCACCGATCTCGTGCCTGTCCTCCTCGACCCCTCCGATCTCACCACCGCAGACTGCCCCACCAACACCGCCCCGCTGGACCTCAACGGAGTGCTCGATGTTCTGGTGGTGATGCTCGAAGAAGACGGGGGCGGAGAGACCCCGCTGGTGGCCATGGAGCCGATCATCTTCCCCCTTCTCACCCATGAGAACACCTGGGAGATCCTCGGCAACCTCAGCGTCCTGCTCATCGACAACGATGCAAAGCTCCAAGACGGAGTGGACCTCCTGGTGCGGCTCATTGCCCTCGATCCTGAGCTGACCCTGCTGTATGACAACGTCGACCTGCTCGCCGACCCAGCCCTGATCACCCCGGTGCTCAAGATCATAGAGAGCACCGAGCTCGCCGACGCGATGGGCGAGGCTGAGCTGACCGCTGAGGGGCCGCTGCCGTTCACCGCCCGGCTCATCACCTCCGACATCCTCCAGACCCTTCTCCGCACGGTCGATCTGGTCCTGGAGACGCTGGGGAGGTAAGACCCACTCCCCGGAGGACACCATGGACACCCAGTTCACCACCTTGCCCCGCCCCGGGAGCGGTGTGCCCCATGAGTACGGAGATCGGGTCCACCTCCTGAGCCTCCCCTACCCCATGGCGATGCTCACTCGTCTCTGCCAGCAGCAGACCCAGCAGCCCGAGATCAACCACCTCGTTGCTGCGCTGTACGACTGGATGCTCTCAGAGGTCTCCAGCCGGCTCCTGCGCACCCGAACCGTCCAGAGGGCCACCCGCATGGCCGCGATGCACTCTGAGGGCATCTACGCCGGCGAGTGCATCGACGAGACCCAGCGGGTCGTGGTGGTCGACATCGCCCGGGGCGGCATCCTGCCCGCGCACCGGCTCTACCACGGCCTCCACCACATCATCGATGCCGAGCAGCTGCGCCAGGACCACATCATCGCCAGCCGGACCACCGACAGCGAGGGGCGGGTCACCGGAGTGGACATCTCCGCCAGCAAGATCGGCGGCGGCGTAGAAGACGCCACCGTGCTGATCCCCGATCCAATGGCCGCCACCGGCACCAGCGTCTCGGCGGTCATCGATCGCTACAAGGCGCTGCCCGGCGGCGCGCCGCGACAGATCGCCGCCTTGCACCTCATCGCGACACCGGAGTACATCGCCCGGATGCGCAAGGAGCACCCCGAGGTCCACATCTTCGCCATCCGGCTCGACCGTGGCCTGTCCGATGCCGAGGTGCTCGCCACCCGGCCCGGCACCCGCTGGAGCGAAGAGGTCGGCCTCAACAGCATCCAGTACATCGTGCCCGGCGCGGGCGGTGTCGGTGAGCTGCTGAACAACGCCTGGGTCTGACCGACTCCCCCCACAGCTTGAGGAAGCAATGTCCGACAACCGTCTCAGCACCTTGATCTCCGAAGAAGCCATCCAGGCCCGAATCACAGAGCTTGGCGCTCAGATCCGCGAAGACTTCGGCGGAGAGACCATCACCTGCATCGGGGTCCTCAAGGGCTCGTTTCTGTTCATGGCCGACCTCGTGCGCAAGATCGGCGGCGACGTCCGCTGTGAGTTCCTTGGGGTCTCCAGCTACCACGGCGGCACCCGCTCCACCGGGGTCGTGCAGATCACCCAGGATCTGCGGTTTCCCATCGAGGGGCAGCACTGCCTGATCATCGAGGACATCATCGACACCGGTCTGACCCTCGACTACCTCCACCGGATGCTCTCGGTGCGCGGCCCGAAGACCCTCAAGACGGTCACCCTGCTCGACAAGCCCGCTCGCCGTGAGGTCAGCCTCACCCCGGACTACGCCGGCTTCACCATCCCCGATGAGTTCGTGGTCGGCTTCGGCCTCGATCTCGGCGAGCTGTACCGAAACCTCCCCTACATCGCGGTCTACCACCCATGAACATCATCCACACCGACGACGCCCCCGCCGCCATCGGCCCCTACTCCCAGGCCATCACCCACGGCGGCATGGTCTACACCTCCGGGCAGGTCGCCCTGCGCCCCGGCACCACCGGACTCATCGGGCAGACTGCTGCTGAGCAGGCCCGGGTAGCGCTTGAGAACCTCTCGGCTGTGCTCACCGCCGCCGGCAGCAGCCTGAGCCACGCGGTGAAGGTCAGCGTGTTCCTCGCGGACATGAACGACTTCCCGGAAGTCAACGCCGTCTACGCCGAGGCTTTCGGTGAGCACCGACCCGCGCGCTCCACCGTCGAGGTCTCCCGGCTTCCGGTAGACGCTCTGGTAGAGATCGACTGCATCGCGGCAGTGATCAGCTAAAGGCCAGTGATTGACTGAGAACAGCCCCGCTTGAGAGACATGTCTCTCAGGCGGGGCTGTTCTCAGGTTGGCCTGTTCTCAGGTTGGCTTGTTCTCAGACAGGACAGTCCTCTCAGGCGGGGCTCTCTGCGCTCGGAGGGCTCTCTGCGCTCGGGACATCCGATGTCGGCTTGCTGCCCCGACGACGCTTGCGCTTCCGGCTCTTCGTGGGCCTGGGGACACCGGAGACGATCTCCAGGATATCCTCGCCGAAGTCCACCACCTGCCAGCGCCGGATCCCGGGAACCTCCGCCAGATCCTCCAGGGTGCTCGGTGCGACCCGGGAGATGTCCTTGAGGAGCTGGTTGTTGACCACAACCACCGGCGAGAGCTTCTTCTTCTTGACGAGGTTGTTGCGCCACTCCTTGAGCGGGCCGAGGTACTGGTCCATGCCTGGTCCAGAGCGCTGTGCAGCCCTCTTGCGCGGCTTGGCAGGGGCCTTCGGCAGCGGCCTGTCATCCGCGAGACCGTCGGAGACCGCCTTGAGCAGCTCTCCGCCGTGCTTGCGGGACAGGGTCGAGCCCCGACGAATGACCTCGTGCAGTCCATCCTCATTGGTCGGACGCCCTGAAGCGATCGCGATCATGATCGAGTCCGAGAGCACCTTAAAGACCGGCCTGTCGACCACCTGCGCCCGGGCTTCCCGCCAGACCCAGAGCGCACGAAGCACCCTGCGACCCTCGATGTCCAGGGTGCGGGACCGCTTGACCCGCATGAAGTCACTGGGATCCCGGGTGCGACCCGTCCACTCGCGCTGAGTGAGGATCGCGCACTCCTCCTCAAACGCATCGAACCGCCCGGCTCGCTTGAGCTTGAGGGTGAGGATCTCCTGGAGGGCGTGCAGGAAGTGGGTGTCGCCGCGTGCGTAGTGGAGGTGCTCCTCCAGCAGCGGGCGGCTGGACCAGTCGTGGCGCTGGTAGCGCTTGTCGATGTGGAAACCGAAGTTGGTCTCGATGAGATCCGCCAGCCCGATGCGCGGCAGCCCCAAAAACAGCGAGGCGATCATGGTGTCGAAGATGTTGGCGAACGTGATCCCGAAGTCCCGCTTCATGCTGACGACATCGTAGTCACCGCCGTGGAGCAGGGTGACGAGGTCAGGCCGGGAGAGCAGCTTCTGGAGGCTGCTGCAGTCCTCGATCTTCAACGGATCAACAATGTAGTCCTGGTTCAGATCAGAGAGCTGAATCAGGCAGAGCTGTTCCTGGTAGTGATGAAAGGAGTCCGCTTCAGTGTCGACGCCAATAATCGGGGTGCTCATCAGCCCCGCGACCATCGCTTCGAGCGACTCAGTATCCTCAATCATTATCAGGGGTGTCTCACCAAACAATCCAACCTCTCTCTCTTGGGCTTCCAGCCCGGTAACCCGGCAGGCCCGCCCCCACCAATCCATGGACGCTCTGTGATCCGCTTCATTCCACCTCTCATCTACGCAATCCTCGCCCTGACGGTGATGCGGGAGGCCCTCGTCGGAGGACACCTGCCCGGCACCTGGAGCGGCGAGGCCTGGGGTCGGGCGGCGGTGAGCGTGGGCATCCTTCGGTGGCTGTCGGCAGATGTACCCATCGGTCAATCCGACCTGCTGAACTGGCCAGACGGGCTCGCGCTCTGGCCGATCGATCCGCTCCTCCAGCTCCTGGCAGTCCCCGTCGAGGCAATCCTGGGTGGAGGGGCTGGGGTCACCGCAGTGATGGTCATGCTGCTGACCCTGGCAGGACTTGGACCCTACTGGCTGTCTCGAAGCCTCAAAGCGAGCCGGCTGGCATCCGGGCTGGTCGGCCTCCTCATCCAGCTCACCCCCTACCTGCTGCGCAACCTCATGGACGCCGTCGTGGAGGTCGGCGCCATTGGATTGGTCGCCGTTGCGATCATCGGGATCCGAGCCGCGCTGCAGTCCGGCACGCCCCGCTCGGTGCTTCTTGCCGGGCTCGGCATCTTCCTGGTCGCGGGGAGCAGCCCCTACTACGCGGTCTACCTCGTCATCGGCTGTGCGGCGGCGGTGGCTGGCA
Source organism: Myxococcota bacterium (assembly GCA_047621685.1). Taxonomy (GTDB): domain Bacteria; phylum Myxococcota_A; class UBA796; order UBA796; family UBA796; genus JAQXDW01. Next base: position 6,076 of record JBLHNG010000322.1, read on the forward strand.
CCCCAGGGCTGTGGCGGCGGTGGCTGATGGTGGCCGGAGCAGGCGCTCTCGCCTGTGCCATCGCCCTGGCACCGCTGTGGCTGGCGGAGGGCGGCGATCATGGCCGGTTTGTCGAGCACGCACCGAGCCAGGGCTACCAGCACGCCCCCTCCCCGCTCGTCGCCGGCACCCTGCCCGAGGTCAGCCAGCCGCCCATGATCCGCCCCGGTGGTCGTCCGCCGGCATGGCGTCGGGCGATCCAGCGCGCTCCAGCGGGTGGGGCGATCCTGCTGGCCGGGCTCATCGGCCTCATCCTGCCGGGTGGTCGGAGGTGGGTCGCCCTTGGGCTCCTGTTCTTCCTCGGCGGCCCCGGACCAGACCTCATCGGCCGGATGGTCGGCATCCGCGGCACGCCCCTCGACGGTCCGCTGCTCACCCTGCTCAACGCCCTGCCGCTGACCGACAGCCTCGGCAACCCCACCCGGATGCTCGCCCCGTTCGCCCTGCTCAGTGCGGTGGGCTTCGGGCTCTCGATGAAGAAGCGCTGGTGGCTCGGCATCCCGGTTGCCGCACTGATGATCACCGAGGCCCTGTTCACCCTGCCCACCCTCTCCATCCCCGCCACCCCGACAAAGGCCGAGCCTGCGGTGCTCGCAGCCCTGGAGGGTCCGACCGTCATCCTGCCGTCGGGCGACTTCCCCATCTGGAGCCCGGTGGTCGCCCCCAAAGAAGCGGCCTTCCTCTCGGCACAGGCCGGGGTGCCCATCGCGGCAGACTACGGGCGCCAGCGCATTCCTGCGGACCTCTCCGTGCAGCTCACCCTCCTCCGCCTCGCCGGGGCCCCCTATGGCGTGGGCGCGACCCAGCTGCCCGCCATCCGGTCCGCACAGTTCGACAGCCTGCTGCTGCTGGAGGATCGCTTCGCAGCTGACGGGCTCGCCGCAGTCCGGTCCTGGCTGGTGGCACAGGGCGCGGAAGAGGTCGCACGGGGGGAGCGCTCCAGCGCCTGGCGGGTGGATCTGGCAGTGCCGCTATAGCGAGCGGAGGAAGTGCTCGATCACGGCGTTGAGCGCGCGGGGATGGGTCAGATGCGCCCGATGTCCACCGGGAACCACCTCGATCCCGACGCTCGGGAGGTGCGCCTGGACCGTCGTGGAGTCCCAGGCGATCTCCTGATCGACCTGTCCCCTCAGCCAGAGGGTCGGCACTGGCGGTGGGGCTGACGGGGTCCAGGTGGTGATGGCATCCAGCCGCTGACAGAGGGTGTCTCGGCTCGGCAGGTCGGCCAGCAGTCGGCTCTGGACGCCTTCCGGCACGCACTCCTCGGTCATCCGACTGGCGATGCGGCGCCGATACAGCCGTCGAAACACCGGCTGAGGAAGCTGGCGGAGGAGGCTGCGCGCTGGAGCGATTCGGCGGGGGGCGAGGTTGGGATTGGGGAGGGTGCCGAGGGTGATGAGACCCGCCACTCTCGGATCGGTCAGCGACAGGGACCAGCCGACCAGCCCACCGAGGCTCGCACCGAAGAGGACCACCGGAGCATCCGGGAGGATGGCTGAGACGGCCTCGGCAAGGGCTGGGATCGAGGGTGCGTCTGGGAGGTGAAGGGCTGCGGTCGGGCGCCGTGCGGCCAGCTCAACCTGACCAGTAAACACCCGGGCATTGCCCTCGATGCCTGGCAGCAGCACCAGCCGGGGCGGCCGACGGTCTGCACCGAGGCGAAAGCCGCCCCGGCGTGGTGACATCCCCTCAGGACACCACCCGCTCACCACTTCTTCAGCAAGGCCTCAATGACCCGGGCCAGCGAGCTGACAGCCTCTCCGACCACCTCCAGGACCTCGGTGTGGGTCAGGGTCTGCGTCGCGAGCCCGGCGGCGAGGTTGGAGACCACTGAGATGGCCACGACCTTGAGCCCGGCATGGGCCGCGCCGGTCACCTCGGGCCCAAGCGACATGCCGACGACATCGCCGCCGAGCATGCCGAGCATCCGCACCTCTGCGGGGGTCTCGTAGCTGGGGCCGCTGACCGAGGCGTAGACCCCGACGTGGGTGGTCACCCCGCACTCCGCAGCGGCCTCGTCAAATATCGCGCCCAGGGCAGGATCGTAGGCACCGGTCAGGTCTGGGAAGCGCGGCCCGACGTCTGGGATGTTCTCGCCCATGAGGGGGTTGGTTGAGAGGTTGATGTGGTCGGAGATGCGCACCAGGCTGCCCGGGGGCAGGCTCAGCCGCAGCCCCCCGACTGCGCTGGTCAGGATGACTCGCTTGACCCCCCACGCTGCCAGGGCACGCACTGCTCGGAGCTGCTCAGCGGCACCGCGACCTTCGTAGCCATGGACCCGACCCGACAGCACCGCGACCGGCTGACCGGTGATCTCGACGATCCCGAGCTGGCCGCTGTGTCCGGTGACGGTGGTTCGGGGCAGCGCGAGGGCCTCATAGGCCACCCCGTCCGCCAGAGAGCGCCACCGGTCGAGCATCGGCGCGCCGCCGCTCCCGAGGACAATGGCTGCGGCGGGGGCATCGCCGAAGTGGTGCTGGAGCTTGGCAACAGCGGCCCGAATCAACTGAATCTCAGACATCCAACTGTTGTATCCCAGGAGTACCGGCAGCGACAGGATGGTCAGAGCGCGCCATGAACCGGATACGCTCTCGCCATGCGACCCATCCTGATCACCGCCGGGGCCACCCGAAACCCCCTCGACGCCATCCGCTACCTCTCGGCGTTCTCCTCTGGCACCACCGGAGTCGGCCTCGCCCGCGCCCTCTCAGACGCCGGTGCTGTCACCCTCCTCGGCAGCGCAGAGGCCTGCCTTCGGGCCGGATCCGGTCTTGAGACCGAAGAGTTCATCTCCACCCGCGACCTCATGGCCCGCATGGAGCGGTGGGTGACGGCGCATCCCACCGGCATCGTCATCCACGCCGCTGCGGTGGGTGACTATGAGGCCGCCGAGGGAGACGGGGAGAAGATCCCCTCGGGTCAGTCCGAGCTGATCATCCGCCTCCGCCCGACCCCCAAGATCCTCGATCGGATCTCGGACTGGTCAGCGGACGCGAAGATCATCTCATTTAAAGCCGCGTCACCGGAGACCACTGACGCCCGGCTCGTCGAG
>JBLHNG010000323.1:0-9117 GCA_047621685.1 Myxococcota bacterium
CAGCCCACCCGCCGCAACCAGCACCCCCGCCCCCTCACCCACCCCGCGCCATCCCCGCCCCCCCGGCAGCACCGCCAGGATCCCGAGCACCGCCAGCCCGCCCAGCGGGAGGTGACGGGGAATCCGGCGATCGCGGTTGTAGCGGACCATCGCCGCCGAGCAGGGACCGGCCAGGGTCTCCCGGGTCAGCAGCGCCTCCGCGGGCAGCTCGCCGCAGGCCGCCAGCAGGTCGTCGTGGTTGGACTGGTGGATCCACCGGCGCACCACGCTCTGCTGGACCGCGACCTTCTCAGAGACGGTGGGAACCGCTCCGGCGTCCCAGTCCACCACATGCTTCACCCCCGGACCGGCCAGCAGTCCCAGCGCGAGCCCCCCGAGGATCAGCCACCGACGTCGTCCTTTCGCAAAGCGCATCGCCAGAATGGTCAGCAGGATGGCTGGCGGGAGGGCGACCAGACCGCGACCATCCGCAGCCCAGGCCAGCCCGGTCATCGTCCCGGTGAGCAGGGCGAGGGCGGGGTGTGGCCAGCGGGCGAGACACAGCGCAGCGGCGAGGCTTCCGCCAGTGGTCACGCCAAGGACCGGGTAGCTGTTGGCCCAGCGCACTGCATGCACGGTGCTGGCGGTCAGCGGCAGCGCGGCGGCCGCCAGTCCACCGACCCAGGGACCGACCAGGGCGCGCCCAGCCAGCCCGGCGGACAGCACCATGCCGGCCACACACAGCGAGCTGATCAGGATCGCGGCGTCGGCGTAGCTGCCCATCCCCTCCCCGGCACCTCCCAGCAGCCAGCCGTGCAGCGGTGCGCGAAAGTAGTCGTAGTTCTCGATCACCCGATGACTGATCGACCAGGCGTTCATCACGTAGCCGCCCCAGCCGTAGCCCTCCATGCGCCCATCCAGCACAAACGCCCGCCCCGCGAGCCACAGCCACAGCCACCCCAGCCCGACACCGATCGCCAGGGGAAGCTCGCTCAGGACCGGGCGCCAGGACTTCACGTCCCCGTTGTACCGCAGCGGTGACGCTCTCCGCGGGCTGCGGGGTCAAACGGTGCAAGGAGTCCCGCCATGTCCGCCCTCGTCCTCATCGCCTCCGCCACCGCCGCCAGCCTGATCGCCCCGGCGTCCGATGCGATCCTCGGTCCTGTCGCTGCCGCACACCTCATCGAGCTGGATCGCTGTGGTGCTGTAGCGGTCGGCGAGATCTCCGCGAGAGTCGGGGTGATCGGCGGAGAGGTGGTCGCCGTCGCCCTCACAGACAGCAGCCTGCCCGCCGACCAGCAGCGCTGCGCCCTCGCCAGCCTGTTCTCCTGGCGCTTCCCCGCCCAGACCACCGCCGACTTCAGCCTCACCCTCGCCCTCTCCCCGCCGCTTCCGCCGATGTCCGACGCCGACGTCGCAGCGGTGGGTCGGGTGGTGCGTGCCGGGTCCGGGCAGCTGCGGCGCTGCTACGAGCAGGCCCTCAACACCAACCCCACCCTCTCCGTCTCCACCCACGCCACCCTCGCCATCGTCGACGGGAGCGTCTCTGCCATCCAGCTCTCCGAGGGCATCGATGAGCCACTCCAGACCTGTGTGGATCGGCGCCTTCGGAGCTGGCGGTTTCCCGCTGGGGTCAGCGGCGAGGTCGTGCTGCCGCTGTCGTTCACCCCGAGCGTGAGCGGGTAGCGCCATCAGCACCGCAGCCGAGTGGTCGTCCGACGTTGGCCTGGATCTTGCTCTCTATGGGACGAAAGAGGCGGTCAGCATGAGCAACGATGTGACACGGATCCTGGTGGCGACAGACTTCTCGGACTGCTCCATGGAAGCGGTCCGGCTGGCATGGAAGAGCGCGCAGGCCTTCGGAGCGACGCTGGACCTCATCCACATCTGGTCGTATGCGCCGGTCTACACCCGAGCGATGGTCAGCTCCGGGCCACCCGAGGACGCCGTCAAGCGGATCGAGCAGCAGGCACGCGAGCGAATGGCCACCTTCCAGGTTCAGATAGATGCAGAGGGCATCACCATCAACGCAGTGCTGGTGCGCAGCGGGACACCGGCGGAGGGTGTCCTCCACGAGACCGAGGCCGGGCGCTACGATCTCCTGGTCGCTGGCACCCATGGACGCAAGGGCGTCTCCCGCCTGTTCATCGGCAGCGTCGCCGAGAAGCTGGTTCGGTCCGCAAGCTGTCCGGTCCTCACTGTTCGCAGTGCGTAGAAGGCCCTCCGCGCTGTGTGATTTCACACGATCAGTCAGTCGGTCGGACAGGCGGCGTCGGTGACGGTCAGCGCGTCGATGAGGTGGTTGTTGGTCAGCCCGCCGGTCGCTGCGGAGAAGCCGACGTGTGCGGGGAAGTCGAAGTGGCCGGTCAGCTCGGTGTCGATGTAGGCGACCCCGTCGATGCTCACGGTGACCGACGGATCAGCGACCTCGATGACCACGGTGTGCCACTGGGCGTCCTCGATGTCTGGCAGTGCGGCCCAGGTCTCCAGGGTGCCGACCGCGCCGTCGAACATGAAGGCGACGTGGTCCTCGGTGGTCGGGTCCCACTTGCTGTTGTGGTAGGTGTCGAACTCAATGGTCCAGCCGGGCAGCGCATCCCGGACCGGATCGCAACCCGAGCCCGAGCCGTAGCCCAGGCACCCCCCGGCGCTGCCGAGGTAGCCGGTGGCCCGGTCGAGATCGAGGGCGGTCAGGGCGAACCCGTCGGCCCCAGAGCCGCCGCCGTTCCAGAACTGGAACTCAATGGTGACCTCCGTCCCTCTCGTCTCGGTGGTGACATCAAACGCCGAGCCGACGGCGTAGGACGCGGTGTCCGTCAGCTCCACCCAGTCGTTGGCGCTGTCCCAGCGGGCCACGCCCTCGTAGTTCCACGCCTGCAAGTCGACCGAGGCGGTGCTGGTGAACGCCTGCTGGCAGATGGGCACGGTGGCGGTGGTGGTCTGTCCGCAGGAATCGGTGACTGCGGCGGTCAGGGTGTGGCTACCTCCCGTGCGCTGCTCGGCGAGCCACTCCAGCGCGGAGGCGCCTCCGGCAAACACCGGCCCGTCTCCCACTGCGCCGTCGACGTCTGAGGACCAGCTCACCTGGAGGCTCTCCAGGTCGTCCTCGTCGTCCCAGACCGTGGCCTCCAGCAGCAGGGCGGTCAGCTCCTCGACCACGACCCCGCTGGCGGGACCGTCGATGGTGAGGCTCGGGGGGTTGTCGGCGTCGGCGTCGAGGGTGATGAACAGCTCTGGGGTGTCGGGGTCGTCGGAGGTCACGACCAGCTCTGCGGCGCCCTCCCCGCCGGTGAGGTTGACGGCGACGGACTCGCCGGGCTCTACGGTGAGCGGCAGGGTGAGGTTGGTGAGGGTCCAGCCGTCTCCGGTGATCTCAAGGCCGGTGATGGTGAGGGGGCCGGTGCCTTCGTTGGAGAGGGTGACAGCGGCGGTGCCTTCACCGCAGTGGCCGGTGAGGTCTATGGCGAGGGTGTCGGTGAGGATGTCGGGAGCGGTTGTGCCCTCGGAGACGTCTTTTTCGCCGGTGAGGCTGTAGTCGGAGCAGCCGAGGAGGAGTGAGGGAAGGAGCCAACGCATGGGGTATTCTACCGTGGTTGGCTCCTTACAAGCACCCGACACCCTGAGTGGTGCAGGACCGGTCAACGAGTGAGCCGACGTGCGGTGAGTGCGCAGGTGTCAGGCTGGGGTCCGCTGGGCGGGTCGTCCAGGGGGAGCGGCCGCAAGGCGGGCACTCCTGGAGAGAGAAGCCGTAAGGCGACGAATGGAGGAAGTGCAGCCCCCCTTGAGCGCAGCGACCTAAGCAGGCCGAAAGGCCAGCGTTGGTGCGGAGTGGCCAGAAAAAGAAGGGCGCCGACGATGGCGGACCTCAACCATCCGGTGAGGAAGCACCCTTCGGAATCGAGAGCCACGAGGCTGAGGGCGCCCCCGGCTGAGGGCGCCCCCGGCTGAGGGCGCCCCCGGCTGAGGGCGCCCCCGGCTGAGGGCGCCCCCGGCTGAGGGCGCCCCCGGCTGAGGGCGCCACGGGTCCCCTCCGCGGTCGCAGCTCCGCTGTGCGAGTGCCGGCTCTAGCCGTCTCTGCGAGTGCCCAGCTCCACTTCGTGAGTGCCGGCTCCAGCCGTCTCCGTTTCACTCCGCCTACCGCCAGCAACCGCCCACTCCCCCAGGTGTAGCTCGCATCGAGGCAGAGGTCGTCCACGCTGCTGTCATCACAGTCGGAATCATCAGTGTCAACGTCCCAGACCACGCGATCACAGTCCGGCGCGTCCTCTTCTGTCCTGCTTCTTCATCTCCTGAAACGGTTGAGTGTAATTCCAACCGCCATCGAAGCAGGGCGAGCTTCATCCTCCGGCATCAGTCCCCGGCGACGTCCGACCATTTGTACACCTTCTTGTTCTTCTTCTTGGCGGTGTACTCCCAGGTGTTGTTGCCCTTGAGCATGTCGTACAGATCGAGCCGGGTCAGCTCGTCCGCCTTGATGATCTGGAAGGTGCTGGCGTTGCCGCCCTGCTGGAGACTGAAGACGAACTGCACATCCATGTTGCGCTCAAACGCCATGTTCTGCAGCAGCTGGACCTTCTCCCACGCATTATCGGTGGCCTTGTACACGGTCTTCGCGCTGCGATCCGGGAGACTGTTCCGATCCATGAGAGAGTCTCGCTCGTCGGTGAGCACGACCATCTGCTTGCGGAACTTCTTGACCCGATCCAGAGTCTTCGGGTCGTAAGGCGGGACCTCCTTGAGTCGCTCGATGGCGTTGAGGATGCCGGACTCCTGCATGTCGCCGACCACATTCCCCTGTCCATCCTCCTTGAGGTTGAACGCGGGATCCCGCTGCCCATCACCGGCACTGGCCAGCTTGTTGTAGGCCTCCTGGGTGTTGAACTGCAGCAGCTGACGGGAGAGCTTGTTTAACTTCCAGGCAGCGTCTTTGTAGGCCTTGAAGTTGGCCTCATTCGGCTTGTTCTGAGACTGCTGCCACAGCCCAAGGAGGCTGGTCTTCAGCGTCCTATACTGGCCGATCAGTCCGGCCGAGGCGGTGCTGAACTCGGCGTTCTGCAGGGTGTCTTCGTTGTCGTGGAAGGTGGAGATCTGGTATCGGTCCCCACCCTTTCCGAACAGAACGAGCTTGGCGAATTGCTGGATCTCGCTGCCCATCGAGCTGCTGATGTCGGTGAGGATGTAGGTGGCGAAGTAGCCCCCGAACGGGTTGGTGTCGGTGGTGGTGATGGTGGTCTGGGTCTCGCCCGCCGCGGCCATCAGCATCCGGGTGGTCAGGATGGTGGCCCGGCCGTGAGTGCCGTCGAGCTGCTCGACCTCCACCCCGGTGTCGCCGACCGTCGTCATCTCGCCGGTTCGCTTGGTGTTGGTATCGCTGACTGTGGCGATCTCGCTGTCGAGGGCGTAGAGCAGCCCCTGCATCTGGCCGATGTTGGTGACACCGGCCGTGTCATGGCCCAGGGTGGCGTAGCTCCAGATCTCGAGCCCGAGGTTCTCGATTCTGTTGCGCTCTGGAGAGCCATCGGCCATCAGCGGGCCATAGCGGGCGATGATCGAATCGATAAAGCCAGCCTCTCCTGAGCCGCCCTGCTCGGGATCGAAGTGCTTCATTGCACCGCCGAAGCTGAAGTCATTGACGATGCGCTTTCGGTACTCCTCCAGGTTGGTCATGCCCAGGGCGACCGCGGTGGCGATGCGCTGCTCCTGGGGCTCGGTGCCCTTCATCATCGGGGTGAGCACCCCATCGACCTCTTCGAGCCGGATGCCCTCATGCCAGGCCGTCGGCTCCTTTCCTTTGGGAGTGGAGAGCTGCTCCGAGCCGCCGTTGGTTGCCAGCCAGAGCTTGTCGGTGGTGTCTCTGTTGGAGCGGTTCAAGACCTCCTCGCCATGGGCGACCGTCAGCTCCTTCCGGGCCTCGCCGTACTCCTTCATCGGGGTGAACGACACCCCCTTTCCGTCGCCAGGGTCATCGAAGGCCTGCTGAAGCCCGCTGACCAGCGGATTGTCTGGCGAGACCTGCTCACGCGGTCGGCTGCTCAGCTCCGGCGACTCCGTCGACATGACATCCTCGCCAGACAGCGGGCTGGTGATCTCGGGACTGGTGGACGTCTGGAAGGCGGTAGTTGGCACAGGAGGCTCCTGAATGGTGACGTGAGTCTGTCTCTGCAGTATCTCAGAGGCTGTCTGCAGAAACCTCTCCATGCATCTGCAATGGGCCTCGGTCATTGTTCCGGACCTCGGTCATTGTTCCAGACACAGTCCGGAACAATGACCGAGGCTGCTTTTTTTGATGGGGAAGCGGTATCTTCCCCACTCCCTCCTCCCTCTGGGACGACCCCATCTTTATCCGGGCGCGAGTCCTCTGGACGGATCTCAAGAGGGTCGTGTCCGAAAGCATGGCCGAAGGCCTGCAATGGCTCTACCATCGAGTCGGACTCCCGACTCGATGCAGGTGTAGTCACGGACCGTCGCGACACCTTCCGGCAACATGGGCCGCTTCAGTGGCGCCCGTGAATGCAGGGTGTACCTTCACTGTGGACGCCACCGCACAACTCACCAGACCCCGCTCCACTCGGAGTCTGCCTCAGCCCAGACACTGGGACCAGCACAAGTCAGGTCCTCACCGATGGTCAAACTATGTTCCGGGGCGCAGGGGTTTAATCGGTGAAGGCGAACCCGCGGCCCCGTAAGCCTACGCCTCCGGCTCACCGACGGCCCAGGCGCTCCAGCTCCGCGTCGATCACCGTGGTGAAGCTCTCCACAGCCTGTGCGCCCTTGACCGGGAGGCCGTTGACGAAGGTGTTCGGCGTGCCCTGCACACCGACCTCCGCTCCGGCGGCCATGTCCACATCGATGATCGAGAGGTCGCGCTCCTGGCAGCGGCTCAGGGCGGTGGTGTCCAGCTCAAGGCGTAGGGCGTAGCGGTCGAGCGCCTCGGCGTTCAGGTCCTGGTAGTTGTCGAACAGCAGGTCGTGAGCCGGCCAGAACTGGCCCTGCTCAGCAGCACATCGGGCCAGCTCGTGGGCCCCCCGGGCGTTCTTGTGGAACGACAGCGGGTAGTCCCGGAAGTAAACGACCACCTCGTCGGGGTACTGCGCTCGAAGCTCATGGAACACCGGGGCGAGGCGGGCGCAGTACGGACACTGAAAGTCGGAGAACACCACAACCTGCACCGGAGCGCCGATGGGACCGAGCGGCGGGTAGGTCCCCACGCCGACATCCTGGCGGACATCCGGATCCACGGTCGGCTCGGGCACGGGATCAGGAACGAGGTCCGGTATCGGCTCGACCCTCGTCGGCTGGACCACCGGCTCCATCACCACCGCCGGCTCGGTATCCGAGCTGGCCAGGATGAAGTACGCCACCCCGCTGGCCCCCATGACCACCGGGACAACCAACATGCCGAGCAGGGCGACCAGGAGGAGGGCCCGGCCACCCGACTTGCCACCCGACCGAGGCGGTGCGAGCAGGGCGCTTGCCGGTCGCTGGAGATCCGCGCGTGCCTGCTGGACGGCCGCCAGGGCGACCCGGGCGCTGGCGAGACGCTGGTCGGCCTGAGGTGCAAGCAGCCCCGCGAGCAGCTGCTCCATTGCCGGATGGACCGCGACGTGTGGCCGCCACTCCAGCCCCGCGACCCCCATCATGCGCTGGGGATCCTGCCGGGAGAGCAGGGCGACCAGGGTGGCCCCGAGGGCGTAGAGGTCCGAGCGCGCCGAGGCATCGCCCATGAGCTGCTCTGGCGCCATGTAGCCAAAGGTGCCCGCCACCGTGCTGCCGCCGAGGTCGCGATCCTTGAGCACATCGCGCACCGAGCCGAAGTCGATGAGCACCAGCTCACCGCTCTTCCGCCGCATGATGTTGCTGGGCTTGAGATCGCGGTGGATGACCGGCGGGGAGAGGTCGTGGAGGTAGCCGAGCACACTGAGCAGCTCCTCGGCAATGTCGAGCACCTCCTCCTGGGTGTATCGGCGGCGCTCCATCTCGCCGGCGAGGTCCTTGCCGTCGACGAACTCCTGGACGATGAACAGCCCCCGCTCCTTGCCGGTGCCGGCGGTGAACGACTCCACCCCGGCGGGGATCATCGGGTGGGAGAGCTGCTGAAGGATCGCCGCCTCCCGCTCCAGCAGCTCCCGGGCCTTGTCGCTGGTCACCCGCTGCAGCGAGACCTCCTTGATCGCGAGGACCGTGCCGGTGGTGACCTCGACTCCTTTCCAGGTCGTGCCCATCGCGCCACGTCCGAGCTGAGACTCCAGCCGATAGAGCCCTTTTAGGAGGGTCGGTCGGCCGCATGCGCCGCAGGGGTCTCTCAGGGTTTGGTCACCACACTGGGCACAGAACATTCAACACTCCGCTGATGCTGAACGTTAGCCTGCTCCGCTTCTGAGCGGTGCCTGGGCGACAATGATCCGGGCGTGGGGAGTGTGAGACAGCGGACCGGGCGGCCAGGTGGCCAGGAACTCCGCCTCCAGGGCCGCGGTGACCTCAGGATGCCGACGGGCCCTCGCCTGCCACGGCCCCTCCGCCACCATGCCCCGCCAGAAGGCCTCGGGGCTGTCGTGGTGGATGGTGGCCTGCACGAGGTCGTCGGAGCACAGCTCCGCAGACGCCTGAACCGCCGGGCCAAGCCGCGCGTTCCAGGTCTGGTCTGAGGCACCGAGCAGCCGGTTGGAGGTGATGCGGAGGGCATCGAAGGGACCGTCGTCGTGGATGTCTGCGGTCCACAGGGCCACCGCGAGCCGACCGCCCGGGCGCAGCGCCGCACACCAGGACGCCAGCGCTGCGGGGGGATCGGGAAGCTGCTGGAGTCCGAAGCAGGAGACCACCCCCGCCCAGGTGCCCGGCAAGCGCGACGCGTCTGCGACTCTCGCGGTCACCCGCCCTGACACCTGAGCCCGGGCCACCGCGACCATGCCCGGCGACAGATCGAAGCCGACGATCTCCCGCTCCGGGTATCGCTGAGCCAGCAGAACCAGCTCCGCACCAGTCCCACAGCAGGGCACCGCAATCGGACCAGGCGGCAGCACACCAGGCGCGGCGACGGTGTGGCGGATCCAGGGGTGAAAGCGCGGCACCCAGTAGCGGTCATACCCAGCGGCGACCGCATCCCAGGACTCAATAAGCACAGACATGACCGCAAGATAA
>JBLHNG010000324.1:0-9087 GCA_047621685.1 Myxococcota bacterium
CGGGCATCGTGGTGGACTGCTCGCTGCTCCCGAGCAGCCCCGGCTACAACGTCCTCAGTGGCCCTCGGGGCTACCACGGACTGCTGTTCGACGAAGACGGCTACGTCCTCGGCAGCGACAACAACTCGATCATCAAGGCCGACTACAAGGGTGCTACCAGCGTCATCTCCCCCTCGCAGGGCTACATCGAGCAGCTGGCGTGGCTGGCGGATGGCGACATCGTGTTCTCCTCTGGCTACAGCTCCAGCCTCAAGCGCCTCAATCCGAACACCGGCGGCACCTCCACCCTGGCCGGCTCAACCTACGCCTACGGGGTCATCGTCGGCAGCGATGAGATGATCTACATCGCCGACAACCAGCGGATCTATCGGATCGATCCCAAGACCGGGAACAAGGAGACCGTGCTCGGCACCCTCCCCGGCAATGCAACCCCTCGGGTGCTGGTGTTCAGCGAAGACGACTCGGTGCTCTACATCGGCACCCTGTCCAACAACGGGCAGGTCTTCAGCCAGGCGATGGACAAGGACCACGAGCCAGTCGGTCAGCCCGTCCTGTACGCCAACGGTGTGGGCAACGGCTACCACGATGGCATCGCCCTGGATGTCTGCGGCAACCTCTATGTCACCGACTACCTCACCCGGGGGATCTACCGAATTGCCACGGATGGAACGGTCACCACACTGCTCAACAACCTCGGCAACGACCATGGTCACGGCGCAGCCTGGGGCTCGGGCATCGGGGGTTGGAAGGAGATGGCCCTCTACCTGCCGCTCCCCTACAACAACAACAATGTCATGGAGCTTGGCCTCGGGGTGCCGGGCGTGGGCTGGGAAGGCACGGTCATCAACAAGTGATCGGTGCTTCGGCAGCAGGCATCACTTCCCGGCAAGCAGCTCGTCGAGGTCGGCCCGCATCTGAGTGCTGATGGTGTGGCCGACCCCGGGGTAGCTGCGCAGGGTGGCATCGAACCCGGCGGCGGACAGCGCGGGGATCATCGCGGCAGTGGCGGCGTAGTCGACCCGGGTGTCGTCCTCACCGTGCAGGGCGACGATCCGTGGGCTGCCGCCCAGCCGGCGCCGGTCGGGAATGAGCGAGGCTGGCAGCGCGCCGCCGACGGGGTAGGCCGCGGAGATGCGGTCGGGGTGACGAACGGCGATGGCGAAGGCGAGCATGCCGCCCTGTGAGAACCCGGTGACCACCGGACGTCCCACCAGCTGAGCCGCGATCGCATCGGCCTGCTCGGCGAGATCGGCGGCAAAGGCAGCCTCGTCGTCGCGGCCGGCGGTGAACCAGGAGTAGCCGTCGCTGTAGGGGTGGGGTCCGGCGGGCAGCAGGACCCGAGCGGGGGTCGAGAAGGTCTCGAACAGCCGGACGAACCCCTCAGGCCGATCGCCCAGGCCGTGCATGGCGACCACCACGACCTCTGGTGAGACTGTCGATGGACCGGTGTGCAGCTCCAGCGCGGAGAGGCCGATCTCGGTCTGTGGAACCGGCGGCGGTGGGGCGGTGGCGAGCTGGGAACAGGCGAAGGAGAGCAGAAACGCGAGCATGGCGCGGCTGTATCCCGACCGGCCCTGGCTGTCTGATTCCGCGAGCCCAGCAGCCGCGTGACCGGAGCTATGCCAGCGCCAGCTCCCAGATCTCCACCTTTTCCTTGGTTCGTCGTCGGTGTCCGTGCTCGTCCGCTGGCGGCTTGACCCGGCGGGTGAGCTTCCCGACCAGCTTCAGCCGCTCACGGGACAGCTCAGCCTCGATGGGGTGGGGCACACCGGGCTGCACAAGGCCAAGAATGTTGGAGAACACCAGGACGATTCGACCGTCAGGAGAGAGCTTCGGGATGGCCTGCTCGAAGAACCGCTTGAACAGGCCATCCTCGAAGTACAGGGCCTGGTCCAGCGGGCTCTCAATGACGCCGCGCATCCAGGGCGGGTTGAATGCGATGAGGTTGGCGGGGGCGGCGTCTGAGAGCAGGTCGCAGCAGAGGGCGGTGATCGGCGGGGCGACGGGTCGGCGGGCGATCTCCCTGCGCAGGCTCTCGACGGCGTTGGGGTTGATGTCGGTGCCGAGGATCTCGGCGAACCCGGCGCGGGCGAGCATGAGGGACATCACCCCGCAGCCACACCCGACGTCGATGGCCCGGTCCCGGGCGCCCTTGTAGCTGCTCAGCCAGGTACCGAACAGCTCCAGGTGGGAGGTCCGGGTGGGGGCGTAGGTACCGTAGAACGGATGGATTCGGTGACCGAGGATCGCGAGATGGGTGCCGTCGGAGTACCGTCGCCAGGCGCCATACAGCTCCTGGATCTCGATGAACGGCAGCCAGAAGTCGCCGCCCTCGGGGTACAGCTCGGTGAGGAAGCCCAGGGACTCCGCACCAGCCAGGGCGAGGCCGTTGTCACTGACCGGGGCAAGCAGACGCAGCGCGGCTTCGCGGTAGGCCCGCTGAAAGGCCCGACGGGCGGGGTAGCCGGAGCCAGGCGGGGGCGGCTTGAGGTGCTCATGGAGCGCATCGAGGAGGTCTGCCCCGGTGCTGTAGGTGTCCGTGAGCCGAATCACCTCTCCGTTGAGGAGGCGCGCGACGCCGTGCTCCGGCGGGGTGGCACGGTCGATGGTGCGTCGGGGACGCTTGAGGATGGGCTGGGGTCGGTGGAGGTCCTGCATCGGTCCCTGGTATCCTCGCCTGCATGCTCTGGTGTGCGCTCTTCTTCCTCTCTCTGACGCCCTCCGCCCTCGCCGAGGATGTCCACGCCGCTCGAATCGAAGCGGCCTCGGCTGCATACGCCGCCGCGCAGACTGAGCTTTCTACCGGAATGGGTGCCCCGGAGGCGGTGTACCGCTGGTCGTGCCGGTGGCTGGACTCGACCACCTCGGCGGACACTGCTGGCGTCAGAGCAGCCCTGGCCGCCCACCAGGCGCGCATGGTCGATCTCCAGGAGACGGTCACCACCCAGGTCCAGCAGGGCACCGCGCCCGCTTCTGGCCTCGCGGCGGCGCGGTACTACGTCGCAGAGGCCGCGGTGTGGGTGGAGCGCGGGCTTCCGGTAGAGTAGGCCGGTGTCAGACACCCGATCCCCATCTATGCTGCGCAGCCTCGTGCTGGCGGACTTCATCACCCTCACCAACGCCGCCTGTGGCACCGCAGCGATCTTCTGCTGCCTGAACCACATGGACGTCGCTGGACGCGCCTGCGCAGATGCCACCGGTCTGCTCGCCCAGTGCGTGGAGAGCACCTGGCTGTGGATGGCGTTCGCCCTGCTGCCGCTGGCCTTCATCGCGGATGCGCTGGATGGCTACGTCGCTCGGAAGGGCCGTCGCAAGAGCCCCTACGGCGGCGACCTCGACAGCCTCGCAGACACCATCTCGTTTGGTGTGGCCCCGGCGGTCATCGCATTCACCCTCGGGATTCGCGGGGTGTGGGATGCAGCCTTTCTGGTGTACTTCGTGGCCTGCGGCATCGCGCGGCTCGCCCGGTTCAACGCCACCGCCGATGACCTCACCGACGACCGGGGCAAGGTCAGCCACTTCGAGGGCACCCCGATCCCCACCAGCCTGTTCTTCGTGCTCGTCCTGTTCATCGCCTGGCGACTGGGCGCGGTGGGCGATGCGCTGTGGCTGGGCGAGATTCGTCTGCTGGGTGGCGGCTTTCATCCGATGGTGGTCCTGTTCGTGATCAGCGGCTCGCTGATGATCAGCCGGGTGCGGATTCCCAAGCCGTGATCCTGATGTTGTCGCTGACCGCACACGCCGACCTCGACGCGGTGCTGGATGCCGTCGCGGACGATCACAGCGGGGTCGTGCACATCACGCAGGGCGACGCGGTCCTCCGTTCGGTCTCCCATGGTCGGCGCGCTCCGGAAGATGCTGCCCCACCGGGCGCGGACGCGGTGGTGTGGACCGGCTCGATCTCGAAACAATTCACCGCCGTCGCTGCGATGGTCCTGGTGGACGCCGGGAAGCTCTCGCGGGATCAGTCCGTCGCTTCGATCTTTGAGGAACTTCCCGACGACGCGCTGACGCTGGACGGGGAGGTCTGCACGGTGGCACGGCTGCTCCAAGCGACCTGTGGGATTCCGCGAGTCCTGGGCAGCCCGCTGAAGCATGCCGACCTCGCCACGGACCACGACGTGCAGGAGCGCTTCCTGGCGGACCTCGCCGGGGGGTTGCTGCTGTTCGCTCCGGGCAGCGCGCGCCTGTACTCCAACGCCGGCTACGACCTCGCTGGGCTGATGGTGGAGCGCGTCGCTGGGCAGCCCGTCTTCGATGTGCTCGCCCCGCTGCTGGAGCGAGCGGGCATGACCGCCACCGGCACGGACCCCGACACCCTCTCCGACTTCGATGCGCGCATCTCCTGGGGGCAGCTGTACCTGGGGGGCTGGCGATGGGCGGGTCGCTGGGCGCGCCTCGGTCCGCGGAGTCCCACCCGGATCGGGGCCTCAGGCAACGTCTTCAGCACCGCGTCGGATCTGGTCCGCTGGACTCGGGCGCTGCACAGCGGGGCGCTGCTGTCCGCCGAGAGCCTCACAGCACTGACCACCGTCGGGTACGAGGACTACGCCATGGGCCTTGTCGTCGAGGGAGAGCCCGGTGAGCGGGTCATCTGGCACAACGGTGCCCTGGAGCCGCACAGCTACAGCACCGCGACAATGTGGCTGGAGGCGAGCGACACCACCATCGTCATCCTCAACAACCAGAGCATGTCCCTGCCGGCGGGGAACGCCTCCGCGCTGATGCGTCAGCTGGAGGAGGCGCTGACCGGCGATGAGGGCGACCTCGCCCGGCTCACGACGACGACCCGGGATCGCCGGATGGCCTCGCTTCAGAGCGCCATCAGCACGCTGATCGGGCCGGGGCTGCTGCTGGCATCGCTGATCTCAGTGTGGCGGACGCCGAAGCGCGGTCGGCTGTCCTGGGCGGGCAGTGGAGTGTCGCTGGCGCTGGGGGCAGTGCTGGGGCTGACCATCTTCTCGCCGCTGCTGCCCTCCGTGCTCGGACTGCTGGTGATCCCGGTGTGTGTCGGCCTGGTCACCCGGCTGCGCAAGAGCGCCGAGCAGCCCCTCACCCACCCAGAGCATCGGCTGAGCGAGGGGTTGAACATCACCATCTCTGTGTTTCTGATCGTCTTCTTCACCCTGGCACCGATGGCCGGTCCGCAGGTGCGCTGGACAGCGGCGGCGCTGGTGTTTGTTGTGGGTGTGGAGCTGTGGCGGGCGCGGTGAAGGGCGCCATGTGCGCTATCCTAACGACTCTCCCGGGTGCGTCATGCTGCCGATTCTCCTGCTCGCCTGTAGACCTCCAGCGGATGACTCCGGCGCGGACACCTCAGCCTGCGACGGCAGCGCGGCCCCGGTCGTCGGGGTGATGACCACGATGCGGTTTGTGCGCGCGGAGGAGGGCGTCTCGGCGGGCTACGACCTGGACGGAGACGTCACCGATGATGGCGACAGCCGGGGCTGTGGCATCGGCGACTACACCGACGTCGAGGGCATTGAGGGCATCGACAACGCCTTCGCCCGGCTCATTCCGGCGATCGAGGCCACCGAGGCCTCCGCAGTGGAGGGGCTCATTCAGGACGCCATCGACAGCGGCGAGCTGCTGCTGATGTTCGAGCTGAACGACCTCGACAGCCGCAGCGACGATGACTGTGTGGGCCTCACCCTCCAGGAAGGCGGCGGGGAGCCGCTGCTGGGAACCGACGGCGCGATCCTCCCCGACCAGACCTTCTCAAGAGACACCGAGAGCTTCTACGCCTCGGTCAGCGGCGTGGCCCTGGTGGATGGTCGAATCGACGCAGGACCGGTCGATGTCTCACTGCCGGTGACGATCCTCGGGGTCGACATCCTGTTCAACATCAACGACGCCGGGGTCCGCATCGAGCCCCAGGAAGACGGCACCTTCACTGGCTTCATCAATGGTGGAACCTCAATCGACTACATCATCCAGGTCGCCCAGAAAGAGAACGTCGATGAGGCCCTCGCCTCGCTCCTGGAGTCGCTGCTGACGATCACCGCGGACCTCGGAGAAGACTGCGATCAGATCTCGCTGACCATCGAATTCGAGGCGGTCCCAGCGTATTTTATCGACTGAACGGTGTTCGGTGACTTTGCCCGCTTCCGCTCACAGGCGCGGCATCTCCTCCAGCCGATCGGCGAAGCCAACCAGCCGGTGGCCGATCTCCTGGAGCCCCTCAGACAGCGAGCCCGCAGGCAGCGCTCCGACGATGCGGCGGGCGTCGTCCAGCTCCTGTCGAACCACCGCGAGGCCGCGCTCCACGAGGCGGTGCCGACGGAAGAGGTGGAACAGTCGGATCCGAACCTCTGCAGGCATCACCCCGCGCCCCAGCGAGGGAATCAGCTCGTCCCACTCGTCATCATTGAGCTGCTCCCGGAGGATCCGACCGACCAGGGACAGCCGTCCCTCCCGGAGGTCCTGGAGGCTGTCTTTGCCCAGCGTCGCTGGGGACTCCAGGATGTCCTGGATGTCGTCGAGTCCCTGGAACGCCAGCCCGACGTGGTCTCCCCAGGTCACCAGGGCGTCGGGGACCGGGGCACACAGCCGCCAGCCGGCAGCGAGGGGGGCAGTGATGGAGTGGTGGCCGCCCTTGTCGAGCAGCACCCCCCGAAATTCAGCGGAGGAGAGATCCTCTGCGGGACCATCCCAGCCCTGGAGGTCGAGGAACTGCCCGAAGCCGGCCCGGCAGGAGCCCTGGAGAATGACCTCCATCGCAGCGTGGCCGCCAGGGTGGTGGCTGCCGCCCTCCAACAGCAGGCTGATCGAGCGGGAGTGCAGGAGGTCGCCGATCAGGACCGCGAGGTGCTCAGAGCGAGACACCTCGCTGAACGGGAGCTGACTGCGGATCGCCCGCTGGACCGTCGGCACCCCACGCCGGACGGTGCCGTGATCCATCACATCGTCGTGGACGAGGGCGAAGAGGTGCATCAGCTCGATGCCAGCACAGAACACGGAGAGGCCAGGGCTGGAGAGGTCGCCACCGGCACCGAGGTGGCCGAGCAGGGCGAGCTGAGGCCGGACCATGCGGCGGGGACCGGTCGCGATCTCTCGAACCGCGCCCATTGCGGTCGACCAGAGCGAGCCGGGTGGACCTGCACGCTCCAGGCTGGCGAGGTCCGCCTCGATGCGTGCCTGGATGGCAGCGATGGGGGCGTCAAATTCCGGGCGGATCCAATTCATGTGTGCTCCAGGAGGCCGTCTCGAAGGAGATCGTCGAGGATGTCGGGAGCCTCTTCTGCGGTGGCCCCCAGGCGATGTGCCACCTGCTCCAGCACGACTCGGGAAGCCGGAGCCGCCGCGAGCAGGCCATTGAGTGACGCAGAGCCGCCCCCGATCTGTACCCCGCCGTCCGCACCGCGCTCAATGAGGAGGTGTGAGACTCCCGTCGGAGGCGGGGACAACAGGATCGGTCGAAAGCTCTTCGAGATCAAGGTGTTGAGGGGTGGGTCCCCCAGCTGAGCGCGGATCTGCTGATAGCAGGACAGGGTGTCCGGCGGCAGGCTGACCGGGACCAGACCGGGCGCAGGGGAGAGGCATCCCGGGGCAGGATCCGAGTCGCGTCGGGATCGGGCGATCGCCAGCTCCAGCCGCGCGATCCGCCCTGCACGGACCACCATCCAGGTCCCAAACGCCTCGACCAGACGCCCACGGGCCTGGATGCAGCGGTGGAAGTCTGTAGAGGCGAAGAAGCCATGCAGCGGAGGCAGCCCGGTGATCGCAGCGGAGACCGGAAACTCCTCCAGCAGCGCCTGGAGTGTGCGGCTGCTTCGCAGGGGATCCGCCCCCCAGGCGGCTCGGGGTGAGGCGGTGAGCATCGCCCGATCCGCCTCGCTCAATTCATTGACCGAGACGCCGTCGTACACCTGTGCGACCAGGGTGGGATCGTAGAGCATGCGCACCGCGAGACGCTGGAGGTGCTGGCTCACAGCGCCCCCGACAGCGCGCTGTCTCTCAGCACTGCGGCAGTCTGGCGCATCATCGGCAGGCAGACCGGCAGCGGGTTGCGCTCACACTCCACCACCACCGCCTTGAGGTTCTCCGCCCGGGCGGCAATGTAGCGGAAGATCGCCCAGGTCTCCGGAAGAATCGTCGCGGAGTGGTCGTCCTCGACCCAGGTGAAGCCGCCTCGGCTGCGGGTCGAGCCCCCGGCGATGTGCAGCTCGATGATCCGGTCGAGGGGGAAGCCATCGAGCCCGTCAGTGGGCTGCCTGCCCATGAGGCGCTGGTACATCGCGAGGTGAGCACAGTCCAGCAGCATGCCAGTGTCTGCGCGCTCCAGCACCGTCGCAAAGAAATCGAGCAGGGGCAGGTCACCAATGAAGATGGTTCCGGGTGGATTCTCGGGAAGAATCTCCAGACCGACGGCGCCTCGCAGGGCCGTGATTCCGTCTGCCAGCTCGGTGGCAGACGCATCGGTGAGGATCGGCGGGAGGAGGAGCATGTGACTGCGGTCCCGGGGGCCGAAGTGCCACAGCCCGGCGTCCCCACACATCCACGCTGGCTTAAGGATCCCGACCAACCGGCGGACGTCTTCGAGCCAGGAAGCATCGAGGTCCTCGGGCTCGTCGAGGTTGACGTCGAGGAAGTGGTAGGTCGTCGGCAGGCCAGCACCAGCCCAGCGGGTCGCCTGTCCATCGAGCCCCTTGGCGACCTCGACCCCGACCTCCAGGAAGGCACCGAGCCGGGGGGCTGCTCGCCGGAGCGCCCGCAGATCCAGCGCACCGGGGGCATCCGCAGCGCCGTACTCCGTCGAGACTCCGAGCCCGAGGGTTGGCAGGTTCTGGGCGCGTTCGACAAATCCCATAGGCTCTCCTGCCCTGTTGTCGCGTTGATGACCAGCACGACAACAGGCTTCCAGCACTGCGCTAAAGACCGAACACTGTTTAGCAACAACAATTCGAACACTGTTCGCACCCAATCAAGCTGCGACTGCGCTGGAACATCACGACACCAATGTCGCGATCTCACTCCGCGCGCGGCTCTCCCTCACAGCATGAGCCCGATGTGATCGAACCCGTCGAAGGTGGGCATACACCTTGCTACGTTGATCCTAGATGGAGATCCCCCTCATGCCTCGTTCCA
>JBLHNG010000325.1:0-9083 GCA_047621685.1 Myxococcota bacterium
GCAAACACCGAGCAGGCGGGGGTGCGCGGCTCGGCGTGAGACAGGGCAGGGATCGCGAGGCTGAGGAGGAGGGCAGACATGGCGTGGATTGTACCTGCTCGGGCGGTTGTGCGGGGAGAACCGGGCTGGATCAGTCGACGGGGACCAGACCGTGGCGGTGCGGCTCGAAGCCGGATGGCCAGTGGGTCGTGGTGCGACTGTACCGGGTGCTAGAGAGGGTTGCATCGAGCAGGCGGCATCGGCGCAGGTCCGCGCCGGTGAGGTTGGCGCCGATGAGGTCGGCCCGACGCAGGTCCGCGCCGGTGAGATCGGCATCGGACAGGTCCGCGACCCACAGCTTCGCCCCAACCAGCACTGAGCCTGCGAGGGTGGCACCATGGAGTCGGGCGGCGGAGAGGTCGGCGCCAGAGAGATCCGCACCGCTGAGGTCCGCACCGGTGAGGTCGGCTCCGGTGAGGATCGCGAAGTCCAGCACCGCGCCCGGCAGTCGGGCTCCGGAGAGGTCGGCCCGGGGCAGGTCCAGTTGGGAGAGTCGCAGCCCGGTCAGCCCCAGGAGGGCGAGCAGCTCCACAGCCTGCGCGACGGCATTCCCCTCCAGGAGAGCACGGATTCGGGCGCTGTTGTTGGTTAGAAGGGGCATGGCATCGGAGTCGGATTAGGATCGTTTCCTACCCTATCCAGACTGAGAGCCACCATGATCCCCCTGCTGGTGCTGGGCTGCGTCCGCCCGCCTGCGGCTCCGATGCCCCTGGAGCCGGTCACTGTGAGCGCTGCCCGCGCGATGCCGGTCCCAGCACTGGTCGCTCGCGTCGAGATCGCCGCAGTCGGTGACATCATGATGCACGACTCGATCAAGCAGGCCGCCCGACGCTCTGACGTTGCCGGTCCCGACGGTCTGAGCCAAAACCACAGCGGCTACGCAGCCCTGTTCGATGCGGTCCGCCAGCCGCTGTCCGAGGCAGACCTGACCTTTGGCAACATGGAGTTTCCGGTCGCCCCCGACAGCGTGCGCTCGACAGGCAGCATGGTGTTCAACGCCCCCGAGCCGGTGCTCACCGCCCTGTCCGATGCCGGCTTCGACGTGGTCTCCTTCGCCAACAACCACGTCTACGACCAGGGCACCGCCGGGTTCGTGGAGACGATCAACCGACTGGATGCCTCGCCCCTGGACTATCTCGGCGCCGGGATGGACTGCGAGCGGGCGAAGGCGGCGCAGATCTACGAGATCAACGGCATCAAGATCGGCTTCATCGCCGGCAGCCGGCTCTACAACACCTACAACGAGCCTCAGGAAGGGCAGGGGTGCAGCTTCAAGATCACCGACCACACCGAGGTCGTGGAGCGAGCGGCAGAGGCCCGGGCGGCGGGGGCGGAGATCGTGCTGCTGAGCATCCATTGGGGTGTGGAGTACCGAAACGCCCCGCACAAATGGGACGTCGAGCTGGCCCACCGCATCCTCGACGGCGGGGTCGACGGAATCATCGGTCATCACCCCCACGTCCTCCAGCCCGTTGAGATCTATGAGGCCGCTGACGGTCGGATGACGTTCGTCGCCTACAGCCTCGGCAACTTCATCTCCGGGCAGGGCTACCACTACCGCCACGGGCTGCACCATCCCCACGTCGGCAACACCCGGGACGGGGCGATCCTGCGGTTCTCGGTGGTGCGCAAGGACTACGGCCACGACGTGCAGCGGGTGGAGCTGGCGGAGCTGACGGTGGATCCCCTCTGGGTCAACCGCCACAAGCGCGGGAACAACCCACGGACCCAGCCGGTGGTCGCCCGGCTGGCTGCCGTTGAGCTTCTGGGGGAGATCGAGGCTGCCGGAGATTCGGTCGCGCTTCAGGCGGAGCTGGGGCTGCTGATGGACCGGCGGGCACATGCTGGGAGCATTCTGGGCGAGCAGTGGCTCTACCCGATGGATGAAGCGCCGGTGGTACCGCCTGCGGAGTAGCCCTCAGAGCGTCTCCTTCAAAAACGTCTCCACCCGCCTTGAGAACCCCCGAAGATCATCCACAAACGGCGAGTGCCCGAACCGCTCCGGGCTCTCGATCACCGCATGCTGAGGGAGATGACGGCGGAAGAAGTCCAGCCCCCGGATCGGCAGCACCTCATCCTCAGCCCCCCAGAACAGCAGCGTCGGGGCCTTGATCCCCTCCAGCTCTGCGGCGGTGAGCATGTGCTTGGGGGTGATCTTCGACATCAGCTCTCGGGGACCGCGTCCGTTCATCCGACCCCGGACACCCACCGCCAGCAGGTGCCGGATGAGGCTGGGACGACCGAGCATCCGGTCGACGAAGTGCAGCGCCTCGCGGTGGGTCTTCATCTTGAAGACACTCAACAGATCGCGCAGGCCATGCTCGTCCATCGGCGCGCCGCCTGGAGAGGCCAGCACCATCGCCGCCACCCGCTCCGGGCGCGCCCCGGCAAACCGAATCGCCGCGAGGCCACCCATCGAATTGCCGATGACGATTGCGGGCTCATCAAGCACCTCATCGATCGCCGCAAGCAGCGAGGACTCCATCATCTCCGGGTTCAGGCCGCCCTCCGGGATGCGAGACAGGCCGTGTCCGGGCACGTCGGGCACGATGAGCCGTCGGGTCAGCCCCTTGAGCCGCCGGATGAGCAGGGCATAGTCCGCGCTGCGGCTTCCCAGACCATGCAGCAGGAGGATCGGGGGAAGGTGACCGCGTCCCTGGATGTCAAACAGGTGGATGTTGCCATCGGGGGTGTCGATGAACCGGCTCTTCCAGCCCTGCATCCGAACCGCAGACAGGGCGATGCGATCCAGGAAGCCGCCGAGCGAGATGAGGGGATCGGGCATAAGTACAGGGTACGCCAGGGAGAGGGAATGCGAGGAATGATCACCATCGGACTGCTGCTGTCAGGGGCTGCGCAGGCAGGTGCCTTGGAGGACGGCGTCGCTGCCCTTCAGGCCGGGGAGCACGCCGAGGCTCGCACGCTCCTGCGCACTGCGACCGCCGAGAATCCCACCAACGCCGATGCCTGGTGGGAGCTTGGGTGGGCGGAGTGGGTGCTGTCTGACTACACCGCCGCGGCAACGGCCTGGGGGAAGGTGAAGACGCTGGACCCGGGGCGGGCAGAGCTGGAGCACTGGCTTCGCATCGCGGCCACCCGGCAGGCGCTGGGCTCGGTGGATGTCTCTGGGGCAATGGTGCCCACCGAGGCTGCCGGGAAGGGGCTGACCTTCACCGCTGCCGGTGACACCATGATGGGCAGCGACCTGCGCAAGGGTGCCGCTGGGCTCGCGCCGGGCAACGGTGAGGTGCTGTTCGCCGATGTCGCCGACATCTTCGCCGCCGCCGATGTCGCCTTCCTCAACCTGGAGGGCACCCTGTCCGACGACCTGCCGCAGACCAAGTGCGGCCCGACGTCGAGCAGCTGCTACAGCTTTCGTACCCCCAAGCGCTACACCGCCGCCCTCACGAGTGCGAGCATCGACGTGGTCAGCAACGCCAACAACCACGCCATGGACCTCGGCGAGCCGGGCATGGACGACACCATCGCCGCGCTCAACGCCGCCGGAATTGCCCACACCTCCCGCTACGGCGACATCGCGATGCTGGAACGGAACGGGCTGAAGATCGCCATCGTCGGGGCGCACTCCGGCTCCTGCTGCCTCAACGTCAACCGCATCGAGGAGGTCCAGGGCGCCATCGTGCAGGCCGACGCAGAGGCCGACCTTGTCATCTTCACCTTCCACGGTGGTGCAGAGGGAAGCGGGGCGCGGCATGTCCCCGGGCGCACCGAGATCGCCTGGGGGGAGCGCCGGGGCGACGTCAAGGCGCTGTCCCGAGCCGCCATCGACGCCGGTGCAGACCTCGTCATCGGCCACGGACCCCACGTGCTCCGGGCGATGGAGGTCTACCGCGGCCGGCTCATCGCGTACTCGCTGGGCAACTTCGTCGGCTTCCGGCAGTTCGGCACCCAGGGCGGCCACGGCGGCACCTCGCTGATGCTGGAGACGGAGCTGGCAGGCAACGGCGTGCTGCTCTCCGCACGACTGCACCCGGTGATGCTGGACGGCGAGGGCAAGCCGATGCGGGACCCCGAAGGTGCGGCGTTCTCCACCATCCAGGAGCTGTCCGATGCCGACTTCCCAGACTCCGGGGTGAGTGTGGCATCAGACGGCACCCTGTCCTGGTGATGGCACCCTGTCCTGGTGACAGTGAAATGTGAGGAGAAGATAGCGATGGAGTCCGTATAGTAAAGACGATGCGACCCCTCTCCCTCCTCCTGTTCTTCCTCACGGCCTGCACCGACAAGGCCGATGAGCCCGACGCCGAACCCTCCGACATCGGCGTCGACGACGACGGTGACGGGCAGACCGTGGAGGACGGGGACTGCGACGACAGCGACGCCACGGTCTACACCGACGCAGTCGAGGTCTGCGATGAGCTGGACAACGACTGCGACGGGGAGGTCGACGAGGGGGTCTCTACGACCTTCTACGCCGACACCGACGCCGACGGGCACGGAGATGACGACACCGTGGTCACCGCCTGCATCGCGCCGGAGGGTCACATCCCGGTCGGTGGGGACTGCGACGACACCGACGGGGGCATTCACCCCTACGCCGAGGAGGTCTGCGACGACATCGACAACGACTGCGACAGCCTCATCGACGCCGACGACGACTCCCTGAGCGCAGACAGCCAGGGTGTGTTCTACACCGACACCGATGGCGACGGCTACGGCGACGATGCCACCGGGATCGCAGCCTGTGAGGCGCCCGAGGGCACGGTCGCGGAGGGCGGGGACTGCGACGACAGCAGCACCGACTTCCATCCCGGAGCGGAGGAGGAGGACTGCACCGATCCGGCTGACTACAACTGCGACGGCAGCGTCGGATATGCAGACAACGACGGCGACGGGTTCCCGGCCTGTGAAGAGTGCGACGACACCGACGCCGCGATCAGCCCAGATGCCGCAGAGGTCTGCGACAGCATCGACAACGACTGCGACAGCCTCACCGACGACGAAGACGAGATCGACGCCGCTTCGCTGTCCACCTTCTACGCCGACACCGACGGCGACGGCTACGGCGATCCCGATGCCACCACCGCCGCCTGCGAGGCCCCCAGCGGCTACCTCACCGATGATGCCGACTGCGACGACGGAGACGCCGCGATCAGCCCGGACGCCGATGAGATCTGCGACGAGCTGGACAACGACTGCGACAGCCGCGTCGACATCGACGCCATCGACGCCTCCACCTGGTACGTCGACAACGACACCGATGGCTTCGGCGACGCCTCCACCAGCCTCACATCGTGCGATCAGCCCTTCGGCACCGTCGCAGACAACACCGACTGCGATGACGCTGCTCGGGGCGTCAACCCGGATGCGGACGAGATCTGCGACGAGCAGGACAACGACTGCGACGGCAACATCGATGTCGACGCGACCGATGCCACCACCTGGTACGCCGATGCCGACGGCGACGGCTACGGCGATGTCACGGACACCCAGGCTCAGTGCGATCAGCCCAGCGGGTATGTCGCCGACGATGACGACTGCGACGACGGTGACTCGGGTGTGAACCCAGACGCTGAGGAGGTCTGCGACGACGTCGACAACGACTGCGACGGCACCACCGACGATGGGGCGACCGATGCCACCACCTGGTACGCCGACGACGACGGCGACGGCTACGGCAACCCGGAGGCCGACACCACCGAGTGCGACCAGCCCTCCGATTACGTCTCCGACGATGAGGACTGCGACGACACCGACGCCGCCATCAACCCCGACGGCACCGAGCTGTGCGACGGCATCGACAACGACTGCGACGGCGCCGACGACGACGCGGGGCTGGCGGCGTTTGAGGCCGACGACGGCACCTGGACCGATCTGACCACCACCCTCGCTGCCGGCACCTCTTCCTCACCGACAACCTGGGATCTGGCGGACGATGGCACCCTCTGGCTGTGTGAGGGCACCTGGTACGCCGCGATCACCGTCACCGCGACGACCGCCACCATCACCGGGCGCAGCGGCGTGGACGACACCACCCTCTCCGGGGCCGACGCCGAGGTGCCGATCACCGCTGGCGCGGTCAACCTCACCGTCTCCGATCTGACCGTCACGGAGGGCAGCAGCATCGACTGCGGCGGAGCGATTGATGCTGCCGACACCACCCTGACCCTCTCCAAGGTCAACCTCACCGAGTCCATCGCGGC
The DNA here is from genome assembly GCA_047621685.1 of Myxococcota bacterium. GTDB lineage: Bacteria > Myxococcota_A > UBA796 > UBA796 > UBA796 > JAQXDW01. Next base: position 6,204 of record JBLHNG010000325.1, read on the forward strand.
CTCTGGTGGCGGACTGTGCCTCGACGGCGGCTCTGCCTCGCTCTCCGACGTCACCCTCTCCAACAACGCCACCACCGTGCACGGCGGCGGGCTGTACTGCACCGACGCCACCCTGGCGATCTCCTCGGGGGTGTTCCTGGAGAACGATGCGGGAGAGGAGGGCGGCGGGCTGTACCTGGACACCTGCGTCATGTCCGCCTCCAGCCTCACCGCCGCCGACAACATCTCCGGCGATGAGGGTGGCGGGCTGGCAATGCGCAGCAGCAGCACCCTGGCCCTCACTGGCAGCACGTTCTCAGACAACACCGCCGGCAAGAACGGCGGCGGGCTCTACATCAAGGACTCCACCCTGACCGCCTCCTCGACCACCCTGCAGGGCAACGACTCCGCCAAGAAGGGCGGCGGGCTCTACATCGACGAGGAAGACTCCTCCATCTCCTCGATGACCATCACCGAAAACACCGCGGAGGAAGGGGCCGGGCTGATGGTCAATGACTGCATCCTCACCATCGAAGACTCCACAATCACCGACAACACTGCGAGCAAGGACGATGGCGGCGGGATGACGATCGAGAAGGACGGCAGCGCGGAGGTCATCGACACCGACTGGAGCGGCAATTCTCCGGACGATGTCTACCTCAAGCACGTCATGGACACCTACAGCTACGGCGCCAGCGAGAGCTTCTCGTGTGACGACTCGGAGTGTCAGTAGCGGTCAGCGGTGAGGGACTGCCGATGCCGTTGCCACTCGCGCTGACGTTCGATTCAGGGAGCGGAATGAAGACGGCCGAAGGCATCCTGAGGCGGTCGGGGGCTATCTTCCTCTCTTTTTTGTATGTTGTGTTTGTATTGATCGCCTTACCTGGAGTCTCAGTCCGCCCGGGTGCGAGCAAGGGGCTCACGGAGAGGGTCGTGCTGGAGGAGCCGCATGCCAGATTCTCTGGCGGCTCCGGAGGCAGCAAGCGAGCAGAGGCTTGAGACGTCGGAAGTCTTACGACATTGGCCGCCGATAGTGAGTTCCGCGACCAGCGGAGGGACCCCGTAGCGCTCAGCGCCGGGGGCGCCCTTCAGCCGGGGGCGCCCTTCAGCCGGGGGCGCCCTTCAGCCGGGGGCGCCCTTCAGCCGGGGGCGCCCTTCAGCCCAAGGACGGAGACGTCGCCGGAATCACCACCAGTCCCGGTCCGCCATCCCTCGTAAGGTGGGGTGAAGTTAGTTTCCGCGCACTGCTCCGCCTTCGGCTTCTCAGCGTCAAGTCGGTTGTCTCCGGCGGGTAGACGTTCTCAGGTATTCGTTGAGGACCGCCCATCGTCTCACCGGCGCTTTTTCCTCAGTCCGACCGCCCCCGAGCCCCATTCAGAAACAGAAACGCGGCAGCCTGGAGCGCACCGACGAGGGGCATGATGTCGGGGTTGGTTGACCAGGAGACCGCCACGGCGAAGGCGTTGGCGAGGTAGAAGTCGGCGATGATCTGGGAGGGCACAAGCTCGGAGAGCTGGCCGGTCTCTGCGGCGCGAGCGAACCGACGCCCCAGCACGGCCCGGATGCCATCGGTGGGCTGACCGTGGGCGAGCTTGTCGGCGGTGTTGCGCATCGCGACGAGGCCAACCTCCATCCACAGCAGCGGCTCGGCGGACCAGGGGCGGGCCATGGCCATCGCGGTGGTGTTGAGGACATCCTCGATGGGGGCGTCGGGGGGCAGCGCGTCGATCTCGGCGGTGAAGTCGGCCTCGGCGGTCACCAGCAGCTCGCTGAGCACCGCTTCCTTGGTGGGGAAGTGGAAGTAGAAGGTGCCCCGGCTGACCCCGGCGAGGGTGGCGATGTCCTCGATCCGGCTCTCAGAGACCCCGTCACGACGGAAGACGCTCAGGGCGGACTGGAACACCTTGCGGCGGGTCTCCTGGCGCTGCTGCTCTCGCCGGCTGACCCCGCTCATTGGCCCGTCTCCGCGTCTTCTTCGAGCACTTCGCCAGGCGGGAGCAGGAACGCTGAGATGGCCGCAGCGACCTCAGCGGGGGTGTCGATGGGCAGGAAGTGGGCGCCCTGCTCGATGATGATGAGGGTGGAGTCTGGGATGTCCTCGTCCATGCGCCGGGCGTGCTCCAGGGGGATGTAGGGATCCTGCGCACCGTGGATGAGCAGGGTGGGCACCGCGATGTCGGCCATGACCTCGGGGTAGTCGGCGAACATCTCCGCGGGGGTGCCCCAGGAGAGGTTCTGCCACATGCGCTCCTTGCCAGCCCGTCCGTCGTAGTCACGGAGGAACGCTTCCATCTGGAAGTCGTCCAGGGCGTGCTTGTGCACCAGCCCTTTGCGGATCGAGTGCCGGAACAGCAGCCGGGGCATCAGGCGCAGCAGGGTCATGCCGATCCAGCGCTTCCGCACCAGCGCGACCACCGCAGGCTCCTCGAAGTCGGGGTAGACCGGCGAGGACATCAGCACCAGCCTCTCGACCCGATCGCCGAACTGCCGCATGTAGTCGATGGCGACCGATGCACCGAGATCGTGGGCGACGAGGGTGAAGGTGTTGATGCCCAGCTCTCCCCGCAGCTCGTCGATCGCCTGGGCGCGCAGGGCGTGCTGGAGGTTGAACGGATCGACGGCGCTGGACTCCCCGAAGTCGAGCAGGTCGACGACGACGGTGCGCCCCTCGGGGAGGTCGTCGATGACGTTGACCCACAGCTCCTTGGAGGTGGGCAGCCCATGCAGCAGGATGCGGACATCCGTGCTGTCTGGATCACCGACATCCCAGTAGGCGACATCCCCCAGAGAGGTGGACTGGAGGAGGGTGGTCGGGGTGGCCGCAGAAATCGACGCTGTCAGAAGGGTCCAGAGCACACGGCACGATAGCACCGTCACGGAGGATGCCCATGTCGTCGTTTG
>JBLHNG010000326.1:0-9083 GCA_047621685.1 Myxococcota bacterium
GCCGCGCTGACCCTCCTGCTCTCCCCGCTTCAGGCCCGCCTGGAGCGGGGGCTGGATCGCCTGTTTTTGCGCAACCACTTCCACTATCGCCGTCAGCTCGCCCGGATGCCGGAGGACCTCGCGGTCATCAGGACCTCAGAAGGCGTGGTTCGCTACGCCCTGGAGCGGCTGGTGCGGTTCGCCCTGGAGCGGGTCGGCGGAGTGATGGAGCTGGAGGCGGTGGTGATGGTGCTCTCCCCCGTCTTCTCTGGCGATCGGCTGTGGCGTCGGACCCGCGGACTCAGCGTGGAATCGAGCCCCTCAGAGGAGATCCCCTGGGCGGTGATGGCGGCCCTGGATGCCCCTGCGATGTGTCGGCCAGACCAGGACGATGCCCTCAACCAGTGGATGCTGGCCGAGGGGCTGGAGATCGCGCTGCCCATGCGGACCCCGGAGGGACTGCTCGGGGTGCTGCTGTGCTCGGGCTTTCCCAGCCGGCGGGCGTTTGACAGCGACGATGTCGAGGCCCTGCTGACCGCTTCCGGTGGCCTCGCGCTGTCGCTGGGGCACACCCTGTCCTACGAGCGCCTCCAGCAGCTCAACGCGGAGCTGGAGGAGCGCATCGAGCAGCGAACAGCCCAGCTCAACGCCGCCACAGTCAAGCTCTACAGTCAGGAGAAGATGGCCTCGCTGGGGGTGCTGGCTGCCGGGGTCGCCCATGAGCTGAACACCCCGATCGGGGTGGTCCTCTCGACCTCCGAGATGCTCACCCGCGCCCTCCCCGAGGCCGACCGCACCCACCGGATGTCGAGCCTCTGCCAGGACGCCGCCCGCCGTGCTGCGGAGATCGTCACCGACCTGCGCAGCTTCTCCCGCCCGGAGCTTCAGGGGCTCGAAGAGGTCAACCTCACCGAGAGCATCGACCTCACCCTCCGCCTCCTCAGCGGTCGCCTCCGAGACGCCGACATCACCGTGGTTCGCGAGATCGAGCCAGAGGTCTTCATCGAGGGCTCCCCGGCAATGATCAATCAGGCCATCTCCAACCTCACCCGCAACGCCGTGCAGGCCATGGAACCCAACGGCGGTGCGCTGACGGTGGGCGTGACCCGGGTCGGAGCGTCTGCCTGGGTGACCATCACCGACACCGGGCCGGGCATCTCAGAGGAGATCCGGGGTCGCATCTTCGAGCCGTTCTTCACCACCCGGCCTCCAGGGCAGGGGACCGGCCTGGGGCTGTCGCTGTGCTTCACGTTCATCGCACAGCACCATGGGCGGATCTGGGAAGACGGTGCGCTGGGAGCCGGTGCCCGGTTCATCATGGAGCTGCCCATCCGTCAGCCAAGAGAGGAGCTGAGTCATGCATGAAGCGACCGCCTTGTTCGAGGAAGCCATGGCCCAGCTCGATGCCAGCGTCGCCGGGTTCCCACCCGCGCTGGCGGGGCTGTGGCAGTCGGTGGTCGCGGACTGGCGCACCCGGCTGCCCGATGGCGCGCCCGGAGAGCTGTTCTGCGCCCCCACCGGCACCCCGGCACTGTCGCTGCTGCTGGCGATCAGTGAGGAGCGGACGACCTCCGCACAGCGCCTCGGGGCCGCCGAGGCGATGCTGGCGAGCTACTTCGCGGTCCGCTGCCAGGACGACGTGATCGATGCTGGCGCTCCGGTGACCCGCCTCTACCTCCAGCAGGCCCTGTCCGACCACGCCCTGAGCTGCCTCGTCCGCCTCGTCCCCGACCCCGCCGCGATGGTGTCGGCCTGGGCCGTGCTGTCTCGGGACTTCGCCGACGCCGCGCTCACCGATGCTCGCCTTCGGGCAGACTTCTCTGCGGACTGGAGCGACGAGGCTGTGGCGATGCTGGGGCGCAAGTACCTGCCGATGGTCGGACCGCTGCACGCCCTGATGCTGGCCGATGGTCGTCTCGAACAGGTCGACGCGCTTCGGGCCGGGATCGAGACCCTTGCGGTCGGACTCCAGCTGACCAACGACCTGCTCGGAGAGCGCACCGATCTCGCGGAGGGGGTGCGGAGCCCGTGGCTGGCCGCCATCGGCATCTCTCCGCTCAGCCACACCACCGACGACCTCACCCCCGGCCTGCGTCGGGCACTCCAGAGCGGGGCACTCGGTCGCTACTTCGCCCGGATCCGATCCGCGCTGGATGCCGCAGAGGAGCTGCTCGTGCCGCTGTGCAGTCCCCGCCTGAGCGACCACCTCGACACCCGGCGGAAGGCACTGGCCGCCCTGGAGACCCGCCTCGCCATGCGCGCGGCCCTGCTCGCCCCCCGGGTGAACTTCGACATCGAGCTGACCCGCCGCTGCAACCTGCGCTGTGCGGCCTGCTTTGTGTTCGAGCAGGAGCCCGACCTCAACAACCTCGACGAGCTGCCGACTGAGCTGGTGCTCTCGGTGCTCGATGAGCTGGCCGGCTTCCGGGCGCTGCTGCACATCACCGGCGGCGAGCCGTTCATGCACCCGGGCATCTGGACCATCCTGTCCCGGGCTGCGCAGCTCGGGGTCGAAGGGATCCTCATCAACACCAACGGCACCCGGATGGATGCGGCCTCCATTGAGAAGCTGTCCGCGCTGTCGGTGCCGGTCCGGCTGCTGGTGAGCATCGACGGTCCCCCCGGAGTCCATGAGACCTCTCGGGGCCGGACCGTCACCGACCAGGCCCTCACCGCAATCCGGGACTGTGTGGCCGCCGGGGTCGACGCCCAGCCTGCCAGCATCCTCACCTCAGAGCTGGTGGAATTCGGGGTCGGGGCGTGGCAGGACTGGCTGACTCAGACCATCGGCACCCCCCTCCACCTCACCCTGTGGCCGCTGTTCCTCAAGCCCACCACCGCGCTGCCCCATGGTGCGGTCGGCCACATGCTCACCCCCGCTGAGATGGGCGTCGCCGCCGATCAGCTTGCGCCCCGGATGCTGTCTGGCATTCCGGGCATTACCGTCGCGGACTACCCCGTCATCAACCCCCTGCTCGCCGCGCGTGGGGTGCCCAGAGATGCCCTGTGGCAGTGCGATGCCGGTCGCGGACGGCTGTGCCTCCAGGCGGACCGCACCATCACCCCCTGCCACCCGTTCCGTCTGGAGGTCGACACCCTCGATCCCGGGCGTATCGGCGGCAGCATCACCCGAGCCCTCCGTCGCCCGCTCTACCAGAAGCTCGGCGCACGCAATCACCTGGGGTGCAGCTCGTGTGAGGAGAAGCCCATCTGCGGGAGCTGTCAGGCCGTGGTCGTTGGGCGCGGACACCCGCTGTTTGGTCACGACGGATTCTGTATTGAGGCCCGCGGACTGGACTCTCCCGATTGGAAGCCCGACCCATCCATCCCGATTTTTGAGCTACCATAGAGACTCCGGTGACATGGAGAGTTTCTTGAAACACGACCCATGTGTGCGCGTGCTTGTTGTGGATGACGAGCCAATGGTCCTGATGACGCTGGAGATGTTGCTCTCCGAGCGGTGGATCGTCGAGACTGCAGGTTCCGCTCAGATGGCCCGGGAGAAGATCGAGGCCAACGAGCCCACTGTCGCGATCGTGGACGCTCGGATGCCGATGGAGAGCGGACTGGAGCTGCTGTCGTGGATCCAGGAGACCCACCCGGGGATCGTGCGCATCCTCCTGACCGGCTACGCCGACATGAGGACCGTGGTGGCGGGGGTCAACACCGGTCGGATCTGGCACTTCGTGCGCAAGCCCTGGAGCAACGACCTCCTGCTCAACCTCGTCCAGCGCGGCATCGAGCATCGCCAGGCTCAAGAGGCACTGCGTCGCTCCGAGGCACGCCACCGGGCGATCTTCGACAACGCCCTGGTCGGTCTGCTGGTCGCCACCGAGGCCGGCCAGCTCCTCCAGGCCAACCCCGCCCTGTGCGCGACCCTCCGAGCCGAGTCCGGCGCGAGCCTCATCGGCACAGACCTCGCGGCGCGGATCCGCCCGGTGGGCACCTGGGAGGTGCTGGTCGGTGAGCTGAAGACCGCCGGCACCGTCCAGCGCGAGGTGGTCCTGATCACTGAAGACGGCGGAGAGAGCCATGCGCTGCTCAAGGCATCGGGCAGCGCGGTCGATGGCGGCATCCAGATCGAGGCCTCGGTGCTCGATCTGACCGCTCAGCGCGCCGCCCTCCAGGAGGGCAGTCAGCTCCGCAGCCGGCTCCAGCAGGTGCAGCGCATGGGGACGGTCGGGAGCCTTGCTGGCGGGCTGGTGCATGAGTTCAACAACCTGCTCACCGTCATCCTCAGCTGCGCGGGCACCATCCGCTACCACCAGAACAACCCGCTGCTGGAGGAGTGTGCGGTCGACATCGAAGAGACCGCGAAGCAGGCCGCCGACATCAGTCAGCAGCTCCTCTCTCTCTTCCGAGACGCACCGACCACCCCCCGATCGATCTCGGTCGAGGAGGCCACCCGTCGCATCGCCCGCCTCGTGCGACGGGTGATCGACATCTCCCGGATCACCCTGGAGACTGACATCGCCCCCGAGCTGCCGGACATCCTCATGGGGGCGGGTCGCCTGGAGCTGTGCCTGCTCAACCTCTGCTTCAATGCCTATGAAGCGATCCCGGGGGAGGGGCGAATCACCCTGTCCGCCGGGCTGGTCTCTGGATCAGGCGGGGACTGGGTTCAGGTCTCGGTGACCGACACCGGCGAGGGCATCCCTGACGCGCTCCAGGGCCGCATCTTCGAGCCGTTCTTCTCCACCCGACAGCCTGGCGCCATCGGCGGAACCGGTCTGGGGCTGTCGATGGTGCAGCGGCTGGTCGAGCAGGGGCGCGGAATGGTCGTGCTGAGCAGCACGCCAGGCCAGGGAACCCGGTTCACCCTCTCGTTCCCAGCACTGGTCGCGGGTGAGGACACGCCAGGGCCGATGTGGCAGAGCGTGGCCCGGGGCTCGGTGCTCCTGGTCGACGATGACCCGAACCTCAACGCCCGTCTGCTCCGCTCACTCCAGGCCGCCGAGATCGAGGCCCACGTCGCGCAGTCCGCTGCGGAGGCCACGGACTTCCTCAAAGCCCGGCCTGACATCCGGGTGGTCGTGGTCGATCAGGAAGTCTGGTCCATGGCGGAGCTTCTCGGTGAGATCCGCAGCCAGCATCCCGGACTTCAGCAGCTCTACATCGGCGCCCGGCTCACCCGCGAGGATGCCCGGGTCATCAAAGAAGACCCCGCCGCGGCAGTGCTCCAGAAGCCGTTCACCACCCAGCAGCTCATCGGCACCCTGCGCGGAATGCTCAAGGAAGGCTGAGCGGCCTGCCGCGCACCCTCCTTAAAACTCAATGCTTCCCTTCCCGCCGAGGTTCCCACCGGGGGAGGGGGTGGCTGGTCCGGTGGCCATCGCGAGCAGGGCCGCCCGGAGTGTGTTCGGGTCTTCCATCTGATCGGGATCCTGCTCCAGGAGGAGCGCGCCGACTCCGCAGACCAGCGGGGCGGCCAGAGAAGTCCCGCGGCCCCCGCTCGTGATCGCTTGATCGGGGGTGCACAGCGGGATGTTGACCCCCGGTGCGCAGAGATCGGGCTTGGTGGTGGCGCCCCAGTCGCTGAACCAGGCCACCACGCCCGCCTGGTTGGTCGCGCCCACTCCGAGGACGATGTCGTAGCTCGCCGGGCTGCCGACGTGGCCGGGGCCGTTGATGCCGTTGTTGCCCACCGCCGCGCACATCAGCACCCCGTTGAGGACGCAGGCCCGGTTGAGGAGGGCATAGAGCTGGCCGTTGTTGTCTGGGGGGAGGGTGAGGGAGGCGTTGATGATGTCGACCCCCAGTGGCCCCTCCGGTCCGCGGAATTCATAGCTCAGCAGCCAGTTCAGTCCGGCGAGGACCTGGGGAAGATCTCCGCGCATCTTGCCCCTCACCTCCGTGGTCAGGACCGCAGCCATGGCGATCGCTGCACCCGGCGCGACTCCCATTGTCTTCCCGGCGATCAGCCCGGCGACCCCGGTTCCGTGGGCCTGGGCATCCCGGGGGCGGGTGGAGATCAGCTCGCCCTGCACGCTGAATTCGGCGAAGTGGATGCGCTCGGGATCCAGCTCGGGGTGGGTGGGATCGATGCCGGTGTCCAGCACGCCAACCAGCACACCCGCACCGGTCGGGCGATCGGCGGTCGTGCTCAGCCCCATGCTGTCGAGATACCAGGGCGCATCGATGCCGCCGGGCTCGTGGGTCAGTGCGGGCAGGGTCGCCATGCCCGCTTCCAGGAGCTCGACCCCCTCGGTGCCATTCAGCCGCTCCTCGTCGAGGTCATCTCGGTGAGCCAGCAGGATCCCCAGCGCGGGGAGTGCCCGGTAGGACGCGCGCGACTCGGCACTCTCTGTGTCCTGGGTCGCGAGACCCTCGGCAGGCGGCTTCAGAACGCTGCCGGCGAGCTGGTGCAGGGCCTCCTCGCGGTCCCGGAGCTGATCCCGCCGACTGCCTCGGTGGCCTGTGTCCTCAGCCGGCTGCTGAATCAGCAGGAGGTAGCTCAACCGTTCTCTCCAGGTTCTCAGTCCTTGACGATACCAGCGGCTCTCTCTGGCGACAAGCGAATATCGGGATATCCAGCTTCCCCCGTACACCGCAGGCTGCCAATGATCTCGCTCCTCGGACTGATGGTGACCGCTGAGGCACAGCAGCTCACCATCCTCCACACCAACGACTGGCAGTCCCGCCTCCTCGGCTTCGGTCCCAACTCCGCCTACAGCCCCCAGACCACCGGAGACGACGACACCATCGGCGGCATCGCCCGGCTCGCAGCGCTCATCGAGACGCGACGCAGTGCGGCAGAGGGACCGGTGGTGCTGCTCGACGGCGGCGACATCACCATGGGCTCGCTGTTTCACACCGTCGCCCGCCAGACCGGCGCCGAGCTTCAGCTGATGTCGATGATCGGCTACGACGCGGTGACTCTGGGCAACCACGAGTTCGACTTCCGGCCCGATGGCCTCGCCGACATGATCGAGGCCGCCCGTGCCGGGAAGGGCTGTCCGCCCATCGTTGCCACCAACCTCGTGTTCAGCGACACCCACCCCGGAGACGACCGACTCGCAGCGCTGGCGGAGGTCGGGGCCATCCTGCCGTGGATGCTCATCGAGCGCGGCGGGGTGCGCATCGGGCTGATCGGGGTGCTTGGGGAGGAGGGCTACGAGGTCATCGGCCAGGCCGAGCCGGTCACCATCTCCGACCCCATCTCGACCATCCGGCAGACCGCTCAGCTCCTCCGGGGCGAGCAGGACGCAGACATCGTGCTGCTGATGTCCCACAGCGGGGTCAAGGAGGTCGACGACGATCCGCTGGGCTGGGGTGGTGAGGAGGTGGAATTCGCGCGCGAGATCTCTGAGATCGATGCTGTGATCGGCGGTCACTCTCACACCCCGCTGCACGAGCCGATCATGGTCGAGGGACGACCGGTGGTCCAGGCGGGCTCCGACGGGCGCTTCCTGGGGGAGCTGGTGCTTGAGCGTGCTGGCGAGGGCTGGCAGGTGGCGAGCTACACCCTCCACTCCATCGACGACACCACCCTCGGCGACCCGGCGGTCTCGGTGTTCATCGACAGCATCAAGGAGATCGTGACCGCTCAGGTGCTCCAGCCGGAGGGCTACACCTTCTCCCAGCCCCTCGCCGAGACCCCGGTTCACCTCAAGCGCTCGTTTGAGTCCCACACGCTGGGCAACCACGTCACCGATGCGTTCCGGGTCGCTGCGGGTGCGGACATGGCGTTTACCGGCAACGGCACCATCCGTGATGACCTGCGCCCTGGGGTGCAGTGGGTCTCTGACCTGTTCCGGATCTCGGCACTCGGCATCGGTGTGGTCGATGAGAGCCCTGGTTATCCCTTGATGAAGATGTTCATGACCGGGGAAGACCTCAAGAGTGCGGTGGAGTTCCTGCTGGTCGGCTACCAGCTCAAGGGCGACTCCTACTACCCCCGGCTCTCCGGCGCGCAGGTCACCTACAACAACCACCGGGTGATGTTTGACCGGGTGGTTCAGATCCAGCTCGGAGACGACGCCAGCGGGTACAGCCAGACCGCCGAGCTGACAGATGATGCCCTGTACTCCGTTGCCGTAACGTCCTATATCGCCGGGTTCTTTCCCACAGTGAAGGAGACCAGCTTCGGCCTGCTGTCGGTCACCCCCAGAGACGCCGACGGCGACCCGGTCACCGACCTCTCCACCCTGCTGCTCGATGCGAACCCGTCGAGACCCGGGGTCCAGGAGGTCAAGGCATGGCGGGCGCTGTTTGAGCACCTCTCCAGCTTCCCAGACACCGACAGCGACGGGGTGGCGGACATCCCCCATGAGGGGCTGGTCTCCGAGGTGCGGCTGGTGCGAGTCGACTCCTGGGCGCCGAGCGCGCTGCTGGCCAACGCCACCTGGAAGATGGCCGCCTATGTCGGTGCGCTGCCCGGCCTGCTGACCCTGATCGGCGGCGGGCTCTGGTGGCGAAGACGACGGCGAAAGCGCTGATAAGGAATCGCTGACTACTCCAGGCGGAGCAGCGTGCCCTCTGAAGCGCCAGGCTCCCAGACGAAGATCTCCGCGCGACCGTCGCCGGTGAGGTCATGCACGAACAGGGCATCGTCGACCCTGGGAATCGGCAGGGCGATGTCTGCGATGGGCTGCTCGGAGAAGGCGGTCAGCTCGTTTCGGTAGACCCGGATCCAGTCCCCGCCGTCGTTGGTGACCAGATCGATGAGCCCGTCGCCGTCGATGTCGCCCTCCAGTGCCAGCTGAAGATCGTCGGTGTTCTCGATGGAGAAGGTCAGCGTGCGCAGGGTGGCTGGCTGCTCGGGATAGCGCCCGCCATCCATTGCATACAAGCCGACCTCGACCTGCACCTGACGGGACAGCAGCGCCCGGCCGAGGTTGCCCAGCCCGATGTCGACCTGGGAGACGAGCAGGTCCTGATCGCCGTCGCCGTCGAAGTCCAGCAGCCGGACATCTACCGCTGCGCTGTCGGTCTGGAGGGTCTGGAGCGGGGTGAACGCGCTGCCGGTGCCGCTGAAGATGCGGAACCGGGCGGTGGCACCAAACCAGCTCCCTTCGGTCACCCAGAGGTGGGTGGCGAGGTCGAGCTTTCCGTCGCCGTCGAGGTCGGAGAACCACGCTCCGGCGATCTCTTCTTTGGGGCCC
>JBLHNG010000327.1:0-9081 GCA_047621685.1 Myxococcota bacterium
CTCCGTCGTCGGAGAAGTCGTAGGAGAACAGCGTGGGCGCGCCCTGCCACCACTGACCGCTCCAGGTGTAGCTTGAGCCGGCCTCCGCGGTGAACTCCCCCTCACCCATCGCACAGCTCATGTTCGAAGAGACGCCATAGATGAGGTCGTCCTCGACGGCAAATCCAGCGGAGTCGTAGTCGCCGCTGATGTTGATGAACAGGTTGCAGTGCCCGGCGAGGAACATGGACGACGGATCGAAGTTGGGATCGGAGAGGTAGGTGACCACGTCGTCGCAGGTGGTGTCTGGGCTGGAGGAGATGTACGCCCCCAGCGTGCCATCCTGGGCATGGGCGAACGCGGTGACCGCGACCAGGGCGCCGGTGTGGTCGTACCCGTCGAGAGAGACGTCGCCGGTCATGGTGAAGCCGGGCTCGGAGCAGCCGAGCAGCAGTGCTGTGATGATCATTACACCTCCCCTACCGCTTTCTTCGCCAGCCAGGACTCCATGAAGCCATTGAGATCCCCGCCGAGCACAGCGTCGGTGTTGCCGGTCTGGTGCTCGGTTCGGAGATCCTTGACCATCCGGTAGGGCTGCAGGACGTAGCTGCGGATCTGGCTGCCCCACTCGATCTTCTTCTTGTCGGCGTTCAAAGAGTCGACCTCCTCCTGACGTTTATCCAGCTCGTGCTGGTAGATGCGAGCCTTGAGGACCTTCATCGCCCGGGCCTTGTTCTTGTGCTGGCTGCGCTCGTTCTGGCACTTCACCACGATCCCGGTGGGGAGGTGGGTGATGCGGACTGCGGAGTCGGTGGTGTTGACGTGCTGGCCGCCCGCGCCGCCGGCTCGCATGGTGTCGATGCGCAGGTCGCCGTCGTTGATCTCGACCTCGATGGAGTCGTCGATGTCGGGGGTGGCGTTGACCGAGGCGAACGCAGTGTGGCGACGGGCAGAGGCATCGAACGGCGAGATGCGGACCAGGCGATGGACCCCGCACTCCGAGCGGAGGTAGCCGTAGGCGTAGAGGCCCTTGACCTCCAGGGTGCAGCTCTTGATGCCGCCGTCGTCGTTGGACTGCTCGTCCATGATCGAGACCTTGTAGCCGTTGCTGCTGGCCCACTGGATGTACATCCGGCGGATCATGTCGGCCCAGTCACAGGCGTCTACCCCGCCGGCCCCGGAGTTGATCTCCAGGATGGCGTCGCACTCGTCAGCCTCGTCGGTGAACAGCCGGCGGATCTCCGCAGCGCGGATCTTTGGCTCCAGGACCTCCAGCGCCGCCACGGACTCATGGATGGTCTCTTCGTCTTCTTCTTCCTCACCCATCTCAAACAGCGTCTCTGCCTCTTCGATGGCCTCCTGGAGGTCTTCGTAGCCAGTGACCTTCCGCTCCAGACTGGCCTTCTCGCGCATCAGCACGGTGGACCTCTTCTGATCGGTCCAGAAGTCAGGGAAGCCGGACATCTCCTCAAGCTCTTTGATGCGTCGGTTCAGGGTCTCGACGTCAAAGATGCCCCCGGAGCGCATTAATGCGCCCGCTGAGATCCTTGTGCAGCTCGGAGAAATCAAGGCTCATGGCATCGTCCTCTGGGATGAAGAGCGGAGCCCGTAACCTCTTCTTTGAGCTAAAACACGGTCAGCGGACGGACTACCTCGGGATCCTCGCCGAGCAAAGCGAGCAGGCGGCGCTCCTCGGTCTGCATCTCGCGCGCTTCCTCAGGCTCGATGTGGTCGTGACCGAGGAGGTGGAGGAGGCCGTGGACGAGCAGCACCCGAAGCTCCTTGTCGACCCCGTAGCCGCGCCCGGTGGCCTGCCGCTGTGCGGTCTCCACGCTGATGATGACATCGCCGAGGATGGGATCGTTGGGGTCAGCATCCTCGCCCTCTCGCTGGGAGAACGACAGCACATCGGTCGGGGCGTCCTTGCCGCGAAAGTCCCGGTTGAGGGGCTGGATGAAGGCGTCGTCGCACAGCACAATGGACAGCTCTGCCTGGGGCAGCTTCAAGAGCACCAGCAGCCGCTCGGCGTCTTCGATGACGGTGTTGTCCGGTGGATCGACAAAGGCAGCGAGGTCAGCCGGCATCGGGCTTGTTCTCTTGCGGCTCATCGGGCACCGGGGGCAGCGGGCTCGGCGGCTCGTCTGGTGCGGGGGGTGCCTCCTCCGAGCTCTCCTCGGCGTCTGCCTTCCTGGCGTGCTCCCCGGCGAGGGGATTGGTCATCTCCAGGGTGATGATCGGAGAGGAGGGCATGGCGTCCCGGGGGGAGCGGCGGATCGGCGGCAGGAGCGGATACTCGATGCGGTGGTGGTGGATGCCCAGCAGGGTGTTCGTGAACGCATCGATGATGGTGTACAGCTCCTTGAGGGTCAGGGGGCACTCCTCAAGCTGACCGTCGGTCACCGCGTCGTTGACCAGCTTCTGGATCATCGACCGGAAGTTGTGGGCGGTGGGCTCCTTGATGGTCCGGCAGGCAGCCTCGACCCGGTCGGCGAGGAAGATGATGCCAGCCTCCCGGGTGTTGGGACGCACACCGGGGTAGCGGAAGTCGCCCTCGTCGATGATCTCGTCGGGACCGGCCTGCTCAAGTGCTTTGACGTAGAAGTACTTGATGATGCTGGTGCCGTGGTGCATCAGGATGGCGTCGAGCACGGCCTCAGGGAGCTTGTGCTGCTCACCGATGGCGGCGCCATCAACGACGTGGTTGATGATGACCCGGGCGGACTGGTGGGGCTTGAGGCGGTCGTGGGGGTTGGGACCGCCGCGCTGGTTCTCGATGAAGAACTGCGGCTGGAGCGCCTTGCCGATGTCGTGGAAGTAGCAGGCCACTCGGGTGCGCAGGGTGTGGGCACCAATGGACTCCGCGGCGGCCTCCGACAGCGAGGCGACGGTCATGGAGTGGTGGTAGGTCCCTGGTGCGCGCAGCATGAGCTGGCGGAGCAGCGGGTGGTTGAGGTTTGCCAGCTCCAGCAGCTTGAAGTCGGTCACGAAGCCGAACAGCTCGAAGATCGGAACCAGACCGAGCACCAGGAACGCCGAGAGGATGCCGCTGGTGAACGCGAAGGCGACGTCCCAGATCGGCTGAGCGCTCTCGGCCATCGCGGGAGAGTCGGAGAGGTGGACCTGGATGAGCTGGATGAGCAGCACCGCCCCGGCACTGACCGCCCCGGTGACCACACCGGCGCGCAGGACGTTGGCCCGCTCCCGGGTGTGGGCGATGCCAGAGACGGCGGTGATGCCGGAGATGGCGAAGAACAGGGTGAGCAGGACCTCCTGGTCCATCATCAGCCCGAGCATCGCGCTGGTCGCCAGCACCCAGATGAGCGCGGTCTCTGAGTTCACCAGGATCCGCACCAGCATCGCGCCGCCGGCAAACGGCGCGGCATACCACAGCGACGACGGCGCGATCCCGAGCCCCACGACGCTGGCCATCGGCACGCTGGCTGCCACAAACACCCGGGCAATCAGCGCGGTGAGCAGGGCGAGGAACGCGATGGCTTCGATGTCTTCAGGGCGGGTGGAGAACTTCTTGATGAACTCCGAGCCGAAGTTGTAGAGGGTGCCAAACAGCAGCCCGCAGAACGCCATCAGCGCCAGGATGACCCCAAACATGCCGTAGCCAGCCTGGCTATCCTGGAGCGCATTCAGCATCTCGACCTGCTGGCGGGTGAGGACGTCACCCTCCCGGATGATCGCGGTGCCGCGCTGGACCTGGATGATGACCTCGGCGGTCTTGTCGCGCTTGTCGCGGCGACGGTCCTCGGTGAGGAGCTGGTTGTAGGAGAAGTTGGGTCGGACCGCAGCGCTGGCGAGTGCCAGGGCGGCGACCCGCTGCTCGTCGGACACTTCGACGAGCTGGTTGAGGGCGTAGACGCCCATCATCTCCCGGGCCTTGGTGGGCACCTTGATCTGGTCGTAGTCGTCGAGCCGGACCTCGTCGCGGCTGTCCTGGAAGATGCGCACCACGCTCAGTGAGGGGCTCCCGGCGGGCAGCAGCGCCTGATCAGCGACGATGTAGCCCTGCATGCCCCAGCCGATGAGCTCCCCGGCGAGGCGCCCGATGCGCTCGGACCATCGGGCGTTGACGATGCTCTGGAGTGACTCAGGGCTCAGGGACAGCTCCAGCTGAGAGTGGAAGTCCCGGGTGATCTCATTGAGGGTCGCCTCGTCGACCACCTCGCCGCCCTCCATTCGTGCCGCGAGCACAGCGTCGGTGTGGCGGTTTCGGGCGACCGAGAAGGCACGCAGCACCCGCTCCTGGAGGCGGCCGGCGCTGGTGGCGTCGTAGTCATAGACCGGGAGCACCGACTCTTCCGCCCGCCGCTCCCGCTCCAGGCTCTCCTCCCAGTCGGTGTAGTTGAACGACTGGGCCGCTCGGATGTCGCGCTCAGCGACCTCCCCGGCGTCGTAGGTGGCGGTCGGGACGCGAACGTACTCCACCACCAGCAGCGACATGCCCACCGACAACACGAACAGGGCGATGATGCGCCGGGCGACCGGGCTGCGGATGCGCTCCAGCAGCGACGGTGTGATCGGGCCCTCAGGGGCTCCGCTGCCGTTATTCTTCGCCGTCGGGGCCACGCGCCTGCTCCTTCCAGGATCCCTGTCGATTGGCGTCTTTCTCGTAGGCCTTGATGATCGACGACACGAGGGCGTGTCGGACGACATCGACCGGCTCGAACGCCACGACCCGGGCGCCCTTCATTCCGTCGAGCACCCGCAGCGCATCGACCAGCCCGCTCTGCCGACCCCGGGGGAGGTCGATCTGGGTGGTGTCTCCGGTGACCACGACCCGGGAGTCTGAGCCGATCCGGGTGAGGAACATCTTCATCTGCTCGGGGGTGGTGTTCTGGGCCTCGTCGAGGATGACGTAGGCGCCCGCGAGGGTGCGCCCGCGCATGAACGCCAGGGGGGCGACCTCGATGATGCCCTTCTCGATGAGCCGGATGGACCGGTCGTGTCCGACGAGGTCGTAGAGGGCGTCGTAGAGGGGTCGGAGGTACGGGTTGACCTTGGCGACCAGATCGCCGGGGAGGAAGCCCAGCTTCTCGCCGGCCTCGACTGCCGGACGGCACAGGATGATCTTGCGCACCTCGTCGCGAAACAGGGCGGAGAGCGCCACCGCCATCGCGAGGTAGGTCTTGCCAGTGCCCGCCGGGCCGATTCCGAAGACGAGGGCATGATCCCGCATCGCCTGGATGTACTCCCCCTGCCGAGCCGACCGGGGATGGATGCGCTTCTTCTGCGCGCCGACGTAGACGGTGTCGCTGTAGAGGTCCGCCAGCCGGACGCCGGGATCGTTGGACAGCAGCCGCACGGCCTGATCGACATCGGCAGCGTGGAGTGCATGACCGGTGCCTGCCAGCTCGCAGAGCTGCTCCAGGACGACTTGCGCGAGCGTGAGCGACCTGGCGGTGCCCAACACGATGAGCTGATCCCCGCGCTGACTGACCCGAACGGACAGGACCCGCTCGATGATCTTGAGGTGCTGGTTCAGCTCCCCGACCAGCTCACGCAGCATCCGGGGGTCGGTGATGGTCAGTGTTCCGCGAAGCGGATGACGGGCGTCGTTGGTCTCCTGGACCGCACCGCGCAGGGTGTGGCCACCTTCATCACGCACGTCTGGCACTTTTCCACTCTGGATGGGGCACCTCAAGATGAGAACAGTCTGCCGAGCGGGGACATGATCCGGCACCCCGTCCGCAGCCTCAGCACCCAAGCCTAACCCATAGAAGGCGGATTCCGCACCGATCGCTGGTGCTAACCCTTCTGGAACTTCTGCTTAAACAGCTTCTTGGCGGAGTTGGCGATGATGCTGGACACGTTGTGGTTGCGGGAGACCTGCTTGAGATCCTTCTTATGCATCGACTTCAGCAGGGACAGCGCAGTGGGAACCGGGGTCTTGGAGTTGTTCACCAGAGCGACCTTGACGGGGTACTTCCGCAGGAATTCCTTGTTGCCGGCGATGGTCCGGATCACGTCGTCGGCGAGGTTGCGGTTTGATGCCGCAGAGACGATCTCGCCGTCGGTCATGCGCCCGGACTTGATGACCGCCGAGGCAATGCTCTTGTTGGTGTTGCGCAGCAGCAGACTGCGGACCTCTTTGTTTCCCTTAAACGCCAGCTTGATGAGCTGACCGACCGACAGGTCCTTGAGCCTGCCCTCCAAGCTCCGGGTCTCCTCCACTTCATCGCCGGTGCGGTCCTCGCGCTCGGTGGTCAGATCCCAGGAGAAGTTGTCGTCGACCTCCTGGAAGTCAAAGTCGAAGCTGCCGAGGACGTCGACCTTCTCGGCGGCGGGCTCCTCGTCGAACTGATCGAGGTCGAACATCTTGAGCGCCCGCTTCTGGAGTGCGGGGGACTGCCGACCAGCCAGGGCAGCCTCGATCTCCGCCTCCAGGTCCTTCGGGCTGCTCGCCGAGAGCCGCTTCACCTCGGGCTCGGGCTCGGGCTCCGGCTCCGGCTCCGACTCCGCATGGGGATCGCGGGTGCCCTCAGGCAGGGAGCGCTGCATGCGGAGGAAGGAGTGGACCCGGGAGAGCACCGTGGGCGGACAGGCGGGGTTGGCGGCGAGGTCGGTGTAGATGTCCGGCGTCAGCAGCATCCGGGTCTGGTTGCTGGCGATGGCCTCGCAGAGAGATGCGTCAGCGCTGCGGGCCAGTATGCGAACGGTGCGATCATTGGCGGCCGGGTTGCGGCAGAGGGCCTCCGCCAGTTGGTTGTCAGACTCGGTGCGAAACTCTGCGAGAAACTCCATCACCTTGGGGTGGGTGTTGCGGTCGATCGCGCCGAGGATGCGCGCGGTGGGCATCGTCAGCATGGTCTTGCGGGCCGCCGTCGCGATAGCCTCGGTGTCGTCACCCAGCAGCAGATAGCAGACCCCGAGGGTGGCGTAGTCGTCCATCGGGATGACCGCACGGGCCAGCGCCAGTCGCTCTTTCTTTGACAGTCCAGCCCGGAACTTCTCCTGGAGGTTGTCGGGAATCTGAAGCCGGTCGTAGGGAATCTCTGCCAACGGGGTCTCCTGCTCGACAAGGATCCTACTCTCTGCGTCTACTCGTCGTCATCCCGACGGAACGGAGAGGCCGAGACGATCTTGTCGATGAGGTTGCGGGGGACCGACTCGTAGCTCGCGAGCTGCATCGTGAAGGTTCCCTTTCCGCCCGTCATTCTACGGAGCAGCGGGGCGTACTCCTGGATCTCGGCCAGCGGACAGAGGGCCTTGATGATGGTGTTCTTGCCCTTGGGTTCCATGCCCATCACCCGCCCCCGGCGGGAGGTGATGTCGCCCATGATGTCGCCCATGACCTCAGAGGGCACGGCGATCTCCAGCGCGCAGATCGGCTCCAGGAGGCGAGTACCGGCCTGCTCAAATGCTGCCTTGAGGCCCCTGGAGCCCGCCATCTGGAAGGCAGCATCTCTGGAATCGACGGCGTGGTATTTGCCGTCGTACACCTCAACCCGGACATCGATGATGGGGTAGCCCGCGAGGAATCCGTTGTTCATGCGCTTCCGGATCCCCTTCTCGACGGACGGGATGAGCTGCCGGGGGATCGAGCCGCCGGTGGTCCGATCCTCGAACTGGAAGCCCTCACCGGAGCCGAGGGGCGCGACATTGAGGTAGCAGACGCCGTACTGACCCGAGCCACCGGTCTGCTTCGCGTATCTGCCCTCCACACCGTCGATCCGACGCTGGATGGTCTCCCGGTAGGGAATCGGCGGCAGGGAGGTGGTGACATCGGCCTTGTACTTCCGCTTCATGCGCGCGATGGAAATGTCGAGGTGGGCCTGCCCCATGCCCTGAAGCACGATCTGGTGGGTGAGGGTCTCGATGGAAGTGGAGAGGGTCGGGTCCTCGTCGAGCATGCGCTCCAGGGCGCTCTTCAGCTTGCCCTCACCCCCCTTGGCGGTGGGCTGGATGCAGTAGGACATCATCGGCGAGGGGTAGGTCTGCCGCTCCAGCTGCACCCTGGAGCCAGGAGCGGTGAGGGTGTCTCCGGTGGTGCCCTTGAGCTTGGCGACGGAGAGGATGTCACCGCAGACCGGGATGGAGATCCCGTCACGCTCCCGGCCACGCAGGGCGTAGAGACCACTGAGCCGCTCGTCGACGCTCTGGGTGGTGTTGTAGACCTGACCGTCAGAGGGGGGTGAGCCGCTGAAGACCCGAAATATCGAGGTCTTGCCGGCGGACTCGTCGATGGAGGTTCGGATGACCTGAGCGACGAATGCGCCCTCCTCGCTCGGGGTGATCTCGACGCGGCTCTTGCCATCCATCGCCGCGACCCCGCCGCGCTCCAGGGGGCCCGGCAGCGCCCAGGTGATCAGCTCCATCAGCCCCAGCGCACCGATGCAGTTGGTGGCGGATCCGTAGATAACCGGGGCGATGACGCCGCGCTTGAGGGCCGCTCGGAAGGCGGTGCGGACCTGCTCATCGGACAGCTCGAAGGTCTCCAGGTACTCCATGAGCAGCTCTTCGTCGGTCTCTGCGACGGTCTCGACCACCTTCTCCCACGCCCCTGCGGCCTCGTCAGCCAGCTCAGCGGGGATGTCAGTCTTGTCGTACTTGCCGCTGCCGTCTGTAGCGAAGATCATCGCCTTCTTCTGGAACAGGCTGACGATGCCGGTGAAGTCCGACTCCGCCCCGATGGGAATCTGGAGCGGCACCGGTGATGCCTTGAGGACCTCTTCCAGCTCACGGACACAGGCATCGGCGTCTGCGCGCTCGCGATCGTTCTTGTTGATGAAGAACACCACCGGAAGGCCGAGCTGACGGGCCTGATGGTAGACCCGCTCGGTCTGGACCTCCACGCCGTCTGGTGCGCTGAGCACGATGATCGCGGCGTCGGCACCGCGCATGGCGTTGAAGCTGTCGAAGATGAAGTTCTGGTCGCCGGGGGTGTCCAGGAGGTTGATCTTGTACCCCTCGTGCTCCAGCCACGCGAGGCTGGTGCCGATGGTGCCCTGGCGCTTCTGCTCTTCAGGCTCGAAGTCGAGGATGGAGGTTTGGTTCAGCGTGCTGCCGAGCCGACTGGTGGCACCAGACAGGAAGAGCATCGCTTCTGCCAGGGAAGTCTTCCCGCAGCCGCCATGCCCGACCAGGACGACG
>JBLHNG010000328.1:0-9079 GCA_047621685.1 Myxococcota bacterium
TCGACGACCTGATCATTCAGATCGGAGAGGACGCCATCGGCTACATCCGTCGCGAGGACAACGGGCCATGCTGATCCTGCTCACTCTGCTCTCCTGCGGACGGGAGACCGTAGTAAACGGTGTGTTTACCGGTGAGGTGCTGCTGGCGCACTGCGAGTCTTACCGGCGGATCGCGGTGAGCGGCAGCGTGGTGATGTCGCTGGAGGATGCCGCCGGGCTGGAGTGCCTGGTCTCGGTCTCCGATGACCTCACCCTCTACGGCACCGGTGGCGAAGCGGCCCCTGATCTGCTGCCCCGGCTGGAGCAGGTCGGCGGCGATCTGACCATCCGAAATGCGCTGCTGTTTCCTGAACTCACCGGGCTAAACAGGCTGGAGCAGGTCGGTGGTGCTCTCTCCCTCACCAGCCTGTCGGCGCTCACCCGAGTCGATGCCTTCGGCGGGCTGACCGAGGTCGGCGGCGACCTCACCCTCTCCAGTCTGCCCCTGCTCTCAGAGGCGAGGGCGCTGCCAGTGACCCGGGTCGGCGGATCGGTGTTGATCTATGGCACCCTCTTAGAAGACCTCGGCCTGCTCTCCAGCCTGACCAGCCTCCAGTCCCTCGGGATCCAGGAGAACAGCAGGCTGACCGACCTCAGCGGTCTGGAGGCGCTCTCTTCGCTGAACAACACCGGCGAGGCGGACGACATCGAGCTGTACATCATTGACAACGCCTGGCTGGACGACATCTCCGCGCTGTCGGGGATGGACTGGACCAACGCCGATGTCTACATCGGCTCCTCCGCGGCGCTGGACGACCTCA
Organism: Myxococcota bacterium; assembly: GCA_047621685.1. GTDB lineage: Bacteria > Myxococcota_A > UBA796 > UBA796 > UBA796 > JAQXDW01. Next base: position 801 of record JBLHNG010000328.1, read on the forward strand.
GCGCCTTCTCGGGCACCACGGCGATGGGTCAGGTCAGGCTTGAGCCACGCGGCTACACCTCGCTCAGCGGCCTCGAGAGCCTCGAGACTGCAGCGGAGCTACGCATCGCGGGCTTCCCCGGCCTCACCGCGCTGGATGGCCTCTCTGCCCTGCGTGAAGTCTCCGGTCAGCTTGTCCTGTTCGATAACACCCTGCTCAGCGACCTCGGCGGCCTGGCGTCCTCGCTGGAGCGGGTCGGGGATCTGTATATTGCCGGGAACCCGCAGCTGGGCTGCGATGAGATCAACACGCTGCTGTCGGAGATCGAGGTCACCTCAGAGGTGGACATCGGCGACTGCGATGCAGACACCGACAAGGACACCGACAAGGACACCGGAGAAGATGCAGACACCGGCTGAGTCACGGCGCTTCCCGTCAGCTGCATGATGTTCTGTGCCTCGCCTACGGCACGATGAGGGAGCGGGTCAGTGCGCTAACTCCGCTTCGGGTAGGGCCTCAAGCCCAGCAGCATCTCAGAGTGTTCGGTGAGTGGCTGGGCCGCCAGCTCCGGGTCGGTGTAGGCCTCAAGGCTCTTCCTGACCAGGGCGTAGACATCCTCGCGGCCCTGGCTGGCGTCCACCTCGACCACCTTGTTCTTGCTCTTAAACAGCTCCAGCGTGGGCAGCGTCTTCGCCTTGAACGTATCGAACCTCAGCTTCATGCTCTCGATGTTGTCATCGCTGCGACCTGAATACTTCGCGCGGCCCAGGATGCGCTTCTCCAGCACCTCGTAAGGGCACTCGAAGTGGAGCATCCCGGGCAGCTCCGCCTCGCGCCCAAAGATCTCGTACCACCCCTCCATGTTGTCGAGAGAGCGCGGGAAGCCGTCGAGCAGGAAGTTGACCCTGCCGGTCCTTCGCATGGCCGTCTCCATGGCGTCCTTGAGGAGCGTCACCGTGATCTCGTTTGGCACAAGCTCCCCGGCGGTGATGTACTTCTCGATGGTGGCGGCCGCTGCTCCCCCTGTCTTACGCTCGGCACGAAGGAGGTCCCCGGTCGACAGATGGGTCCAGCCGAGCTGTGCTTGAGCGAGCGCGCACATGGTGCCCTTGCCGCTGCCAGGGCCACCGAGAACGAAGACGACGTTGGCCTTGGGGAGAGGCTCCCTGGGGTCGAAGTGGTGAAGGACTACTGAGGGGGCCGGGGCGACGCCCTTCTTGTAGACGTGCCACTCCCGGTCAGTGGGGGGCAGTGCATCCTCGCTGGTGATGTCGTAGGCGAGGTGCCCATCGAGACGACAGATTCGCCAGGACGTGTAGCTGTTGGAGTAGGAAAGCGCGGGGCTTCGAGCGCCTTTCCCGTCGGCACGATCCCACGCCATCTTGCCGTTCCAGTAGCCGAGACTCGACACTGTTCCTGATTCGGACTCTACGGGCGGCGCCGTCGATGGCACAAAGAGCCCGTCCACCTCTGGAATACCGGATCCAGACACTTCGATGAACAGTGTGTTGGGCTTGAGCGCATTGGTGGTCACGATGCTGTCCTGGGTGGTTTGTTCGGCGCTGCTGTCGCGCGTGCGGTGCATGTGGCAGACGGTAGCTCAAACCAGGTCCCCGATTAGATTCGATGTCCCTCATCGGAGTCACCATGCCCCTTCCTCCTGCCTCCACGCTTCCTGCAGAGAAGCGCCGCTGGAGCGAACCCCAACGGAGTGAAGATCTTCGAACATGAGCACCCCTCCGGTCAGGCCCAGCATCCAGGAGACGTGCGGTGTGCCTCAGCCGTTGTTGCTGATGGTGACCTCACCGCGGATGGTCTCGATGTCGTCCTGGAGGGCCTCAGCGTCTTCGGTGACGAGGTCCGGGTTGTTGCTGATGTTGAGGTCGCCGCCGATGAACTCGACGTCGTGCAGCCCGGTGACGTCCGACAGATCGGCGTTGCCCCACAGGACGAGGTCGCCGCCGACCTCGCGCATTCCGCTCAGCCCGTCGAGATTGGTCACGCCCGCCGCCCAGTGCAGCCTCAGCTCTCCGCCGACGTCTGACAGCAGGGGCGCGGAGAGATCGGTGAGGTCGGCGTTGTTGTAGAGGTAGAGGGCGCTGCCGATGCTGGTGAGGGCGGGCAGGTCGATGGTGGTGAGCGCGCTACAGTTCTCGACGTTGAAGCTGCGCTCCACTTCGGCGAGCGACGTCAGGCCAGTGATCTCCTCCAGCGCTGTGGAGGAGGAGAGGCTGAGGCTGCCGAGCTGCTCCAGGGCGTCGAGACCGATGCGGGTCATGGACGCATTGGAGGTGAGGATCAGCGCGCCGTCGATGGTGGTGAGGCCGGAGAGACCGGAGAGATCGGTCAGGGCGTCGTTGTCCTCAACGCTGAGGTACTCGCTGAGCGTGGTGATGTTGGAGAGCGCCGAGAGGTCACTGAGCAGGGCGTTGTCCTGAATCGTGATGTCCTTCTCGACGAACTGGAGGTTGTTCAGGCCGTCGAGTGAGGTGAGGCTGTCGCTGTCGTAGATTAAGATGCTCTCGACGCTTTCAATGCAGGACAGACCCGCCAGATCCGTGCTGTCGGAGAGGGTTCGGATGCGAAGCTCGCCGCTGATCTCGGTGTAGCAGGGGCAGAGGTCGGCCATGTCCGCCGCCTCAACGATGACCCCGTCGCCATCCAGCGGCTCGGAGAAGACCTCACCGACGCTGGCATCGTTGTCGTCGCAGTCGCCGGAATTGAGGGTGTAGCCGTCGTCGGGCAGGCAGTTCTCGCCAGTGGTGACGGTGTCATTGCCGAAACCGTCGCCGTCGGCGTCGGTGTACCAGACGCTCGGGACACCCTCGTCGATGTCGCCGTCGCAGTCGTTGTCCAGCTCATCGCACGCCTCCTCGGCGCCGGGGCTGATGGCTGCGTCGGTATCGTCGCAGTCCCAGACCGCTGGCGCCGCCTGGTAGCCGTCAGGGGGCTCGCAGGCTTGCACGGAGTCGCCCTCGCCGGGGTGACCGTCTTCGTCGAGGTCGGCGTACCACAGCTGCTCTCCAGCACCATCATCGGCGGTGCCGTCGCAGTCGTTGTCGATGCCGTCGCAGACCTCGGTGGCACCGGGGGTGAGTGTAGCGTCGGTGTCGTCGCAGTCCCCGCCGAGGCGAACATACCCCGACGGTGGCTCGCAGGTCTCCAGCGCAGTGCCGCCGTAGCCGTCGCCGTCTTCATCGAGGAAGTACGTCAGGGTGAGGCCCTCGTCGGCGGTGCCGTCGCAGTCGTTGTCCACCCCGTCGCACACCTCATCGGCACCCGGTCGGGTGCTGCCGTCACTGTCGTCGCAGTCGATGAACCCATCCGCGGTGGCTTCCTCGCCGGGACACGCGGCGGGCGCGCCGTCACCGTCAGCGTCCACCGATGCACAATCACGACCGCTGCAGCCCGCAAGAATCAACCAGATCATAAACCCCCCTTCCTTAGGATCATCAACATAGTGAGGTTGTGGGCACCAGTCATGTCGCCCCCTTCTGGCGGACAGTCTGTGTGAGAGGATGTCAGCGCGTAGCGGGGGGCTTGGGGGTGAAACCCCCGTTTCAGACAAAAACGCACCAGTCGGGCCGGATACGGTCCGGCCCGGTGACTGGTGCCAGGTTGTGGGGGCAACTCCTATCGTTACTCTTCCATTGGCCCCGGTTGGGATAATGCTCCCGTCGTGCCGGAGAGCATCTGGCTGAAGGAGCTTGAGCGATGAACCCACCCATCCACAGCGAAGCGATCCAGACCTGGCTGGAGGCGTGGCTGAGCACGCATCAGGCGGTCGCCGGGACGGTCCACGTCACCCACGACGGGGCGCTCCACCTGGCCGCGCACGTCAACATCCCGCCCCCGGTTCGCGCTGCGGTCGCCCTCGTCCCGCCCGGCAAGGGCATGGCCGGCCTCGCCATGGTGCGGCGTCAGCCCGTCCAGACCTGCAACCTCCAGGATGATGCCTCTGGAGACGTCCGGCCCGGTGCCCGCGCGGTCAACGCCGGCGCAGCGGTGGCGATCCCGGTCGAGGAGGGCGGTGGAGTCTGCGCGGTCGTGGGTGCGGCCTTCGGGCACACCGGCGCGGTCCCCGAAGATCGACTCGAAGCAATGACCGCCGACACCGTCGCACTCCGAGGCATCCTCATCCGCTGAGGATAGAGGTATGACGTGGACTCCTCTACGCCCTTCTCGCCCCGGGAGCGCTCATGCGCATCGACATCTGGTCGGACATCGCCTGTCCCTTCTGCTACATCGGCAAGCGCCACCTGGAGGCCGCGCTGGAGGCTGCCGGGACCAAAGCGGAGGTGGTCTGGCACAGCTTTGAGCTGGATCCCACCCCACGAAGTGCCAGCGTCGACACAGACATCGTCGCGGTGCTGATGGCGAAGTACCGCCAGAGCCGAGCGCAGACCGAGGCGATGGTTGGGCGGGTCGTGGAGATGGGGGCACAGGCCGGGCTCCAGTTCCAGTTTCAAGGCAGCGTCCGGGTCAACACCTTCGACGCACACCGCACGCTCCACCTCGCGGCTGAGAGCGGTCGCCAGGATGCCGCCAAGGAGCGCCTGCTGGCGGCCTACTTCACCGAGGGCGCTGACCTCAGCGATCCCACGGTGCTCGCGGAGCTTCTGGCGGAGGTGGGCATCGCCCCGGAGTCCGTCCTCGCCGCCTTGAGCGGTGATGACTACGCCGATGCCGTGCGCACCGACGAGCAGATGGCGAAGCAGCTCAGCATCCAGGGGGTGCCCTACTTTGTCTTCAACCAGAAGTACGCCCTCTCCGGTGCCCAGCCGGTCGATGCGTTCCAGCGCGTGATCGCACAGTGTCAGGCCGACGCACCGCCGGAGCCGGTCGCCATCACAAGCGATGCCTGCGCTCCCGATGGCTGCGAGGTCTGAAGGCGTCATCGGGGGTGGAGCTGGCGCGATCTGCGAGTGCCACCCCCATGCCTGTGGCGTACATTCAGGCATGCCTGTGGCGTACATTCAGGCCATCACCCGGAGAGCCTGATGCCCGTTGACGCAACTGCGATGCCCGATACCCTCGCCCAGGCTACCGGGCTTCGCTCCTGTGGGGCGAAGCTGGGCATGCCTGCGCTCGGAGGGCAGGTGCTCGGTGCCCGCCTGGAGCGCATTCAGTCCTCTCCCCACTTCGATGGCACCCGGTTCAACAACCCAATCACCACCCCACAGTCGATCTCCGACCCTGGTGGGCTGGCCTGGATGTACGTCGCTGGACGGGAGGAGCGGGAGCCCCTGAAGCCCTTCCCGATCCTCACCCCTCAGACCGGCAGCCTGCTCCCAGGACAGGGCGAGGCACTGCGGGTGACCTGGTTGGGGCACAGCTCAGTGCTCATCGAAGTGGACGGACGGCTCATCCTGACCGATCCGGTGTTTGGTCCCCGTGCCGCCCCGGTGTCCTGGCTGGGTCCGAAGCGGTTTCATCCTGCCCCGGTGCCTGTCGAGCGCCTCCCACCTCTCGATGCAATCATCCTCTCCCACGATCACTACGACCACCTCGACTACCCGACGATCACAAAGCTCGCCGGTCGCAACACCCGGTTCATCACCTCGCTGGGGGTGGGTGCACACCTGGAGACCTGGGGGGTATCGGCGAGCAACATCACTGAGCTGGGATGGTGGGAAGAGACCGCGGTCGGTGAGGTACAGGTGACCGCGACGCCCGCCCGACACTTCGCTGGACGGGGACCAGGCACCGCGGCGGCCACGTTCTGGTCCTCCTGGGCGATTCGGGGTCCGAAGAGCTCGGTCTGGTTCTCAGGAGACACCGGCCCGTTTGAAGAGGGTTTCGCCGAGATCGGCGAGCGATTTGGTGGCTTCGATCTGACCCTGGTGGAGTCGGGTGCCTGGAACCCGCACTGGGCAAACGTCCACCTTGGCCCCGACAATGCACTGCGCACCCATCAGCTGGTGCGCGGGCGCACGATGATGCCGGTTCACTGGGGCACGTTCAACCTCTCCACCCACGCCTGGGACCAGCCGATCCGCCGTCTCATCGAGCTGGCGGGTTCCAACGACGTGCAGCTCCTCTCACCGATGATGGGTGAGACCGTGCACCGGGAGAGCGGGGTGTCGTCGTACTGGAAGGATCGGGTGCGCTGAGGAGTGTGGTAATTCCAGCGTTTGACTGTGTGAATTGCCACACCAATTCACGGATGAGTCCGCTGTATCCGTGGCACGACCCTTGCTCCTACCGGGGGCAGGAGGTGTAGCGATGGCATTTCAGCGAATCCTGGTTCCCACGGACTTCTCGGAGGGAGCAGACAAGGCGATCGATCTGGCGGTGTCGGTGGCGACGATGAGTCATGGGAAGATCACCCTGCTGCACATCGGGGTCACCCCGGAGATCTATGCGACCTGGGGGTTGACGGGCTCGATGCTCAACACCGTCAGCGAGCTGTCGCAGCGGATGGCAGACGAGCAGCTGGACATCCTCCAGCAGAAGGCCGACGAGCAGCTCCCGGCGCCCTATCGCGGCCCGGTCGCGCTGCGCTCTGGTCACGCTCCCGAGCAGATCCTCAGCGTGCTGGACTCCGGCGACTTCGACCTCATCGTGATGGGCACCCACGGCCGAACCGGGCTGGATCGAGTGCTCATCGGCAGCGTCGCGGAGCGAGTCATCCGCCGCTCACCGATCCCGGTCCTGGTGGCGCGGTAGCCGAGGCATGCAGCCCGGAGATACAGGAGGCGGAGGATCCCATCCCAGGCTTCCCACTTCCCCAGCTTCCCCACCTCCAGGACCTCACGCCGGTCCCTCATGGTGGGGCCATGCAGCTCGTCGCCGACGGGCTGGACCCGTCAGCGATTGACGACTTCAGCGCGACCACCCTGCCGGTTCCATCCCCGCCGGCAGTCCGTGCGGTGCTCACCGAGGTGTCGCTGACCGCCTACCCGGATCCGGCCTGCACGCGGCTTCGTCAGGCCATCGGGGAGCGGCATGACCTGCCGATGGACCACATCCTCTGCGCCAACGGCTCCGTCGCACTCATCCACGCTGCGGCGCGCTGCTGCCTGGCGCCCGGGCACACCGCGCTCATCGTCGGCCCGACCTTTGGGGAGTACCGCCTCGCGATCGACCTGACCGGCGCGCAGGCGATCGAGGTTGTCACTGAGGATGTCGAGGCAGTGCTGGCCGCCGTCGCAGAGCATCGCCCCCGGCTGCTGTTCCTCTGCAACCCCAACAACCCGACAGGGAAGCGCTGGTCTGCCGACGACATCGACCGAATCGCGGAGACGGTCTTTGTGATCCTCGACGAGGCCTATGCCGGCTTTCTGCGCCCGACGCCTGCACCGGGATGGGGGAGCAGCCGCCTCGTGCTGCGCTCGCTGACCAAGGATCGGGGACTCGCTGGGCTGCGAATTGGCTATGCGGTGGCCGCTCCGGCGATCCTCCGTCCGCTCTCGGTGGTCCTCACGCCATGGGGCGTCAACCACCTCGCACAGCTCGCGGCGCTGGCGGTGTTGGACTGCGAAGCACCCTTTGAGGACGCAATCGATGCGATGTGGGTGGAGCGTGAGCGGCTGATTGGTGCCATTGAGGATCGGGGGCTCACCGTCGAGCAGGGGGCCGCGCCGTTCTTCCTGGTGGTGGTCCCTGACGCCACTCAGGCACGCACGGCGCTGCTGGCGCACGGTGTGCTGGTTCGGGACTGCACCTCGCTCGGACTGCCACAGCGCATCCGCATCTCCCCCCGGACCCCGGATGCTGGAGAGCGCCTGCTGGCGGCCATTGATGCGGTGTTTTCGAGGCCTGCTCCAGCCCTGGTGTGACTTGTGCGATGCCATCTGGTGCGGTAGATAGCGGACCACGGCGAGAGCCGTCCGCGCTCTTTGTATCCACAATCGTTTGCACAGGTGCCCCGAGACATCGGGGTGAAACTGGGAAGTCGGTTCAATACCGACGCGGCCCCCGCCACTGTATCCGTGGAGGGTGATGGCAATACACCACTGGAGAATGCTCCGGGAAGGTGCCATCACCTGATGATTCGGAAGCCAGGAGACCGGCCTGTGTGACATGACACACCGTCCCTCGGGGAGAAGGGGTGGGGTCGATGCATTGCTGTGTGTCAACCTCCCGCTTCGTTGAGGGAGGAGATCACTTCATGCTCCCAATCGCGCTCTCTCTGGCGTCCTGTGCGCCGTCTCAACCCTCAACATCCGAGGGCGAGCTTCGGTTCGTACGCGACGGCGTCGTGCTTCCTGGCGGCGAGGACGGCACGGCGCTGCCGGATGGTCGGCGGCTGGTGCTCCGGGACTGGTCGCCAGGGGAGTCCGTCTCGGTCGGGGCCT
>JBLHNG010000329.1:0-9076 GCA_047621685.1 Myxococcota bacterium
CACCGATCATCGCTACGAGGCGGTCGGCCACACCCTGGAGCACACCGCCCAGCGCGCCGGGGCGAGCCTGGATGTCGTGGAGATCCCCTTCCCGCTTGATGATCCGCAGGTCATCACCGACCGCCTGATCGATGCCATCACCCCGCGCACCCGTCTGCTGGTGGTCGATCACATCAGCTCAATGACCGCCCTGGTCATGCCAGTGGCCGAGATCGCTGCTGCGGCCCGGGAGAAGGGCTGCATCGTGCTGGTCGATGGGGCGCACGCGCCGGGGCACATCCCGCTGTCGCTGACAGACCTGGGCGCGGACTTCTGGGTCGGCAACCTGCACAAGTGGCCCTGTGCGCCGAAGGGCTCCGCAGTGCTGTGGGCCGCGCCAGAGCACCACGACATTCTCCATCCCTCGGTCATCTCGCTTCGCTACGGACAGGGGCTGCACCGGGAGTTTGACTGGTGCGGTACCGACGATCCGACCCCCTGGCTCGCCAGCACTGCCGCCCTCGACCACCACGCAGACCTCGGCGGTCCGGTGTTCGAGGCCGCCAACATCGCCTTGTCGAAGGCTGCCGCTGACTTGCTGTGTGACCGACTTGACCTCCAGCACGGTGCTGGGCATCCGGCGCTGCGCTGTGCGATGGCTGCGATGCTCCTGCCGACCACTGCGGACGATGCTGAGCGGATCTACCAGGGCCTGCTCGCTGCGGACATCGAGTGCTTTGTGCTGCCCTGGAAGGATCGGGCACTGCTGCGAATCTCGGCGTTCTCTGCTTATAATCGTATTGAGCAGTATGGTGTTCTGGCAGAGGCTCTGGCGAGGCTGATCTCCGTGAACCGCTCGACGCTCTGAGGTCTGCAGGACGGTCCTTTGAGCCTGCGGACGGTGGCCGCGGGGATTCACAGCGGCTGTCCGGGTGGGTCCGCTGGGCGGGTAGTCCAGGGGAGCGGCCGCAATGCGGGCACTCCTGGAGGTGAGCCGACGTAAGGCGGCCGCTGGAGCGGGCACTCAACGCAAGAAGTGCAAGCCCCTTGAGCGCAGCGCCATGAGCAGGCCAGAGCGAAGGGCAAGCAACATCAAAAGCAGAGATGGGCGAATCCTCGACTGGCGGTGATTCCAGCGACGTCTCCGTCCTTGGGCGCTGATCGCTACGGGTCCCCTCCGTGGTCCGCGCTTCACTCCCTGTCGGCGTCCATTCTCAGAGTCACTGCCGACCTCTCAAGCCTCGGGTCGCTTGCTGCCTCCGGGGCCGCCAGAGAATCTGGCGTGCGGCCCCTCCAGCACGGCCCTCTGCGGGCTCCCCTTGCGCGCGCCCGGGCGAACTGAGACTCCAGGCAAGGCGATCCAAAACAATACAATCAACAAAATTAGGGGGGAAGGCAGCCACCTGACCGGCTTCGTAGGACTCACCCCGTCCCCGTGTCGCTCCCCGAATCAGCAATCAGCCCGTCTGACGACCGGCACTTGCTGAACTAAACGGCGGGGACACTGAGCCAGCCACCTGACCGGCTCCGTATGAACTCCGCCCGTCCCCGTGCCCACCCCCAATCGGCAGTTTACCCCGCCTAAAGACCGGCTACTGCCGTCACTCACCGGGAAGAGAATTAGACAGCCACCTGACCGGCTGCTGCCGTGACTCAGTGTCAGGTCAGCCAGCCAGCCACCTGACCGGCTCCGTCGAACCCCACCCGTCTACGACCGGCTGCTGCCGTGACTCAATGGCGGGTTCGTCAGCGGTCCCAACTAAAACCACCCAAAGGTGTTGTTCAAAAACGCAAACATCAGCGCAGCCAAGAACCCGGCGACCAGGATCCAGAACCCGACCGGCAGCGAGGTCTGGGCCACCCGCGGAGCCTTGCTCGGATCCGTAATCAGCACGTACCGGCCAGGGCCATCAGGCCGAAAGCTCCAGCCGTCGTGGTTATCGACCGCTTTCATCAGGATCGACGACACCGCGCCCTTCAGCTGCGCAGGGCCGACGGAGTGGTTCCCCTGACCAGTGATGAAGCTGACCGCACCGGTGCCGATGGTCAGCTTGATGACCCGATCGGTGACCTTGCGCCCCAGGGAGACCGAGAGGTCGTGGAGATCGACCACTGGCAGCCCGTCCTCGGCCCACACGTGGGTGTCGGTCTTCCACGGCCGCTCCTTGGACCAGGGCAGCTTCTTCGCGTCTCGCTCGATGCGGTTGAGCGCGTGCTGGATGCGTCGAACATCGCCGGAGGGGTCTGGATTCTCAGAGGGCATCGATGGCGTCTCGGAAGGTCTGGCGCATCTGGGCAGGAGAGGCGGTGTCGGTGAGGTAGGTCAGCGGTGCGTACCGGCGGTGGAGGTTGCGGAAGCGCCGCGGCTCAGAGTCGAAATCATAGCTGAAGACGACCGGCAGGCTCACGCCAGCTTCCCGGATCGCGGCCAGCACATAGGTACCCTGGTTGTTCTCCAGGAACCGCTTTGCCCGAGACTCGTCCCCGGCGAAGCGGCGGTGGAGCTGGGTGAGGTCTCCGAGCAGCTTCTCGGCCCGGTCGAACTTCATGTCCAGAAAGATCGCGGAGAACCCCCCGCCGGAGAGCATCTTCAGCGCTGCGTGGCCGTCTCCGGCGCGCTCGAAGGCGAAGTCTTCTCCCAGGAATCGGGTGAGGTTGTGGATGTACTCAAAGCCATCCTCGACCACCAGAACGCGCTCCATCAGTCCTCCTCCATCACCCACGCCTCGGCAGCAACCTGCATCGGCTCGGGTGGCTCTTCGTCTTCTTCGGCCCGGGGCAGCCGGACGACCACCGCCTTGGAGTAGCCCGGCTCATCCTCGACGGTGATGCTGCCGTTGTGCCGGGTGATGAGATCCACCGCCAACCCCAGCCCGCGGCCGATGCTGCGGCTCTGGATCATGGCGTCGGTCAGGGTGCCGGGGGCGGTGTCGCAGAACCGCAGCACGACCAGCTCGAGGCCGGTGATTGGATCGTCGTCCTCTTCAAGCACCACCCCGACCCGACGCAGCTGAGGCGGTGCTTCGAGGAGGGCGAAGTAGGCGTTGCGCAGGAGGTTGGCGACGATGTCGTCGAGGTCTCCCCGGAACACCCGGGCTGGCAGGGGCTCTCCAGCGACCGACAGCTCCGGCAGCGTCTGCTCCGCCAGCCCCGGCTCGTCTCGGACCCGAGCGTCGACCGGTCGGATCACCGAGGCGTCAATCATCACCGTGCCCATCGAGGAGATGAGCCGCCCGAGCGCACGGTAGGCGTCCACGTTGAGCGCCTCAGACAGGGCCAGCAGCGGTCCCTCCAGATCCCGGGCGCGCTCAGGACGAAGGAGCTTCGGTTGAAGCGCAGACAGGCGCTGCATGGCCTGGCTCATCGGCGAAAAGACCGGATCGCTCCGCCGAAGGTCCAGCCGCACCCCGTGCTTGCGACCCAGCCGCTCGATGCCGGCACGGTAGATGGTGTACCGCTCGATGACGCCCTCGCTCTCTCCGTCCCCAAACAGCCGCTCCGCTGCCCAGCGGACCGCAGAGTAGTCCCCGTTGCTGAAGGCGTGGGCCATCTCTTCGAGCAGGGTGGTGTTGTGCTTGAGGACCTCGTGGCGGATGGCCGCGAGCAGCCGGGCGAGGTCATGGGCGCACTCCGGAGCGGCGGTGAGGAGGTCGTCGAGGGTGCGGCCCTGGCGCCGACGCACCCACCACACCAGCACGGTGAGGCTGAGCAGCCCGGCGACCACACCGAGGGCCTGTCGTCGCTGGAGTCGCCGCCGCTCCAGCTTGTCCCGCAGCGCCTGAGCCGGCTCATAGAACGGCCCGCCATACGACGACAGGAAGAACTCCCCCAGTCGCTTGCGCGCGGTCTCGAAGTCGCCGTGCTGGAAGGCATTCTCGGCGAGAAGATACTGGGCCTCAGCGCTGCCGCCATCTGCTGCGGACATGAGGAGCATCAGCCCCCGACGGGTCTCCCCCTGCCGCCGCAATTCCTCACCCAGCGAGGTCTGGATCTGCGGCTGATCGGCGCGCAGGTCGAGGGACTGCTCCCAGGCTACGACAGCATCTGCGGGGGTCTGCGCCATCATCGCCTGGAGGTTGTAGGCCCGATGCCACTCCGGGGCCTCTCCGAGCAGGGCATCCAGCTCGCTGCGGGCGGCGTCGGTCTTGCCCTGGTTCCAGTACACCTTTGCCACATGGAACCGCTCCAGGATCGCCGGGGCGACCTCTGCAGCGCCCTCGGTGGGGTCGGGCAGGTCATCGGCAGTCGGGACCTCCCGGCGGAGGCCGGCGAGAAGCTCCGCAGCCTCCAGAGCGTGGACACCCTCCGGCTCTCCGGCGAGGTAGGCATCCAGGGTCTGCGCAGCGTCCTCAAAATCACACAGTCCGTGCTGCACCTCCGCCAGTCGAAACCGGATCTCCCCCCAGGAAGGCCGCAGCTCCAGGGCGCTTCGAAGCTCCTCAGCGGCCTCGACATGACGGCGCCCGCGGTAGGCATCTGCCAGCAGCAGCCCGAGCCGGGCATGCCAGCGGGGATCCTCCGGGCTCAGCGCGACAGCGATGACGTAGGCCCGCTCGGCATCGGCGATGCGATCGTCTGCACTCAGGACGTCGCCCAGTGACGCCCAGGCCTCAGTGGCTTCTGGAGCATCGGCGACCACCAGCCGCAGCGAGCGGGTGGCCTCCTCCAGCCGACCCGACCGCGCGGAGTCCAGCGCGGCATCGACCCTCACCCGCTCCCCTGCCGTCAGTCCCCGGCCACCACCGTGGCTCATCCGCCGCGCCTGGGCGATGACCTGGATGCGATCCAGCCGGGCCTGGGCCTCCTCGATGATCGCCGGATCGAGCGCCTCGGGCTCCAGGCGGAGGATCTCCCGGAGCATCGCGGAGGCGGTGTCTACGTCGTCGGCCTCGTAGTGCCAGATCGCATGGCAGAGCAGGACGGACTCCGCGCCAGACGGGCTGCGAGACTTCTTGAGGAAGCTGCGCAGCGCGGCCATCGAGTCCTCCAGCCTCTCCGCCCGGCACAGGCAGCGGGCCTCGGCGAGCAGCCAGGGGGATGGATCACGGCCGCGGTTGAGCTGGCGGGTCTTGCGGTAGAGGGCGGCGGCCTCCTCGGGACTCTTCTCCTCCAGCAGACCGGCCAGGGCCTCGACGGCTTCCGGCTCATAGTCGAGGATGCCCAGTCGATAGGTCGCGATGGCCTCGGAGCGGTTGCCGCGCCTCACCAGCACCCGCGCCAGCCCCAATGCCGCGCCGTCGTCGGTCGGATCCGCACGCAGCAGGCGGCGGTACTGCCGCTCCGCCTTCTCCAGGTCCCCCGTAGCCTCCCACTCCTCTGCGATGAGCAGCATCCGGGTCGAGCCGCTGACCGGCAGGAGCAGAGCGTCTGGATCCGCAGACGCGGTCAGCAGGAGGACGAGCCCGATCATGTCAGCTGGGTCTTCAGCTCGCGGACCTTGAGGCCAAGCTGGTTGAACCGCAGCTGCACCTTGCGAGCGGCGTCGCTGTCTCCGAGCAGGATCGAGGCCATCGCGGAGAAGTCACCCCTCTCCTGGAGGTAGAGCCGGGTGAAGTACTGCCGCTCGATGTCCTGGGCGACCTTGTTCAGCCCTTCCGCTGGTCTGATGTGCAGCTCCATCTTCAGCCCGCTGTCGACCTCGTCCTCGGTGGCGGTCGCCAGGAGGAGGTCCCGGACGAGCTTGGGGCGCACCTGAATGACGTCCGCCCTCCCCTCTGCGGAAGCGGCATCGACAGCCTCTGCAAGGCAGAGCATCAGGGCGTTCTCCAGGGTCATGGCGAATTCCCGGAGATTACCCGGCCAGCTGTGCTTGCGGATCTGCCGGACGGTGCGCTCGGGGAAGTACATCAGCACGACACCAGCAGCGGGCTGTGGGACCTCACCGCCAGAGATCACCCGCACCGCGCGCCCACCGGAGGGCAGGTTGCCGATGGTGTTCTGGTCGCAGTACTCATCGAGCAGCTCGGCGAGGTGCGGCATCTCGATGCCCCGCTGGACCATCGAGGTCAGCAGCCGATCCATGTCGACCTGACGATCCCGCAGCGGGGGCAGGGCGACGGTCGCGGCGGGGTTGAGCCGCATGTAGAGGTCAGCCCGGAAGGTGCCCTTGCGGACCATCCCGCCGAGATCCTCGTTGGTGGCAACCACCAGCTTGACGTTGACCTGACGCTCCCGGATGTCGCCCAGCCGGGTGACAGCCCCCTCCTGGAGGACGGTCAGCAGCATCTTCTGGTGCTCCATCCGGAGGTTGCCGATCTCATCGAGGAACAGGGTGCCCCCGTCGGCTTCCTCAAAGGCGCCCTTCCGATCAGACACCGAGCCGGTGTAGGCCCCGCGGACCGAGCCGAACAGGTGGGCGGCGACCAGATCCTGGGGGATGGTCGCCAGATCGACGGAGACGAAGCGGCCCTTTCGATTGGAGCGGGGGTGGATGAAGTGCCGGGCGATGAGGGACTTCCCGGTGCCGGTGGGGCCAGCCATGATGACCGGCAGCCGCCCCCGGGCCAGCACGGTGAGCCGCTGGCGAATCCGCCGCATGGTCATCGAGCGGCCCCAGTACACCGGCCCGTCCTGCTCCCGACCGCGCCGGGCCTGGAGGATTCCAGCGACCTGGGCGTTGAGCGAGCGGGCGTCGAGGTCTTCGTCTTGGAGGAAGTAGGTGTACTCCTCCGCCTGGTGCCGATCCGCCACACGCTCCAGGCCGACCCCGCCGCGCGCGGTCATCAGGACCACCGGCAGATCGGGCCAGCTGCGCCGGAGGGCCTCGAGGATGTGCGCCCCCTGAGTTCGCTTCGCCCGGGAGATGTCTCGGGGTGTGGGATCGGCGGGGAGGCCGAGGAGCTGGTCGTCTGGGATGTCGAAGTGCACATCCAGCAGCACCAGCTCGACCTGACGGCGGAGCTTCTTGAGGAGCTGACGGGCTTCCTCCCAGCTGCGGGCCGGGCCGTGCCAGGTGTACTCCGGCATGATCCGCCGGCAGAGATCCGCGGTCCGATCACGGTCGTCAATCACAAGAATGTCTGCCATCTCTCACTCCAACAATGCATCCCGCATCAACAGCGCCCTCTTACAAAGAGAGCGGGTTGCGGTGGCGACTTCTCCCGCCAGCGCTGCGGCCTGGTCCAGCTCAGCGCGAGATCCTGAGAGGTCTACGCCAGCCAGGGCCATGAGGCTCTCTTCGATCTGCACGATGTCGACATCGCCGTCGAGCAGCGCTGGACGCAGCCCTGCCCAGACCTGCCAGGCCGTGGCGTGCTCATCTCCGCGCTTGTGCGTCTGGAGGATGTCGGCACGAAGGGCAGCTCTCAGCGCCTCGGTCTCCGGCGCTTCTCCGAGGAAGCGGACCTCAAAGATGAGGTACTTCCCAAGGTCGTGGCGGAGATCCGAGAGATCCTCGATCAGCTCGTCGAGTGCCGCTGAGGGGACGTCCTCCAGCCTCAACCCTTCCTCCGCTTGAGCGGACACCAGCGCAGCGTGCGCCGGGACATCCGATCCAGCTTCGGGGAGCGGGCCGGGACCACCTCGGGATCGACGGAGAAGACCCAGTTGATCCCGGTGTCATCGTCGATGGCGGCGTTGAGGTTGACCCAGATGACTCCGGTGCCGCTGACGGTGCCGTCGATGCGCACCTCAGCACCGGCCTCGATGGGTCCGAGATCCTCCGCGCCGTCACCCGAGATCGATATCTCGGCCTCCTCCCAGCTCACGTCTGAGCGCAAGATGAGGGAGTACTGACCGTCGGAGGAGACAATCGCCGACGCCTGCGGCGGGGCGGCGACAGCGAGATTGAGGAGGACAGGCAGCATGATGGAGGGAGCCTATCGCATGATCCCCGATCAAGACCAGCGCTGGAGGATGCTGAGGTAGTCGATCGTGGTCGGCTGGGCGGGCAGCGTGGCCGGGGTGATGCGCCCGGCAGCAACAGCGCAGCGGCCAAACAGCTCGCGCTCACCGGCAATCGCGTCGAGGACGCCGGGCTTGAGGTGCCCCCGACGCACGATGTCCTGGGCCAGCGACGAGAACGCCCAGTCATCCAGGCCCTCCGTCGCGATCACCTCATCGGTGACTTCTGAGACCCCCTCGACTGACAGCCGGCCCTGACCATGGAGCACCAGGGCGGCCTGCCACCAGGAGAACACCGGCACCACGCGCGGGCCGAGCGCCTCGAATCGGGACGGCGGGCTGGCTCGCTCCAGGTGGATGAAGACGTGATCGACCACCTCCCCCGTCGGCAGCTGCGCGATGGCGGTCAGCGCGACCTCGATGCGATCGGGGTAGGCGCCAGCGGTCTCCATGATCCGGGAGACCTGCGCGGGGGAGAGCCGACCGGAGAGGGCGTCGGCGTAGACCGAGTAGATCAGCG
Organism: Myxococcota bacterium; assembly: GCA_047621685.1. GTDB lineage: Bacteria > Myxococcota_A > UBA796 > UBA796 > UBA796 > JAQXDW01. The sequence goes on from JBLHNG010000329.1 coordinate 8,342, forward strand.
CATCGACCTCAGCGTCGTCGCCGAACAGCGACTCGTGCACTGCAGTACCGATCCCCCGGCGGGCAGCCAGCAGAGCCGGCAACTTGTAGCCAAACTGCCCACGGATCGCCCGAAAGCGCCCCTTGCGGAGGTTGGTGAGGTTGTCCTTGAGGACGAGGCCGTCATAGCGAACGCCGTCCAGGCGGAGCTTCTCCTCCAGGACGGCGCGCATCTGGGTCGGTGATCCAGAGAGGATGTAGATTCGCGCGCTGCTGACGGCAGCCAGCCCCCGAATGAGGGCAGTGGCACCGGGCACCGCGCGCTTCTCTTCCGCAGCCTCGGTTGCGGCACGGACCAGCCCACGAAACGAGCTGAAGTTCGTGTCGAGGTAGGTCTTGTCGAGGTCCCATCGGTAGATGTGCATCCCGACCAGCCTATCCGATCCTTCCCGCGACTACAGCCTGACTGAGCTTACTGCGGGGACTGGTGGCAGCCGTAGCAGCCGAAGCCCTGGTAGGTCTTCGGGTCGTAGGGAGCAACATCGAGGATGTCGACCATCATCGGGGTGACGACATCGTTCATGAAGGCGTACCCGGGACCCGAGAAGTCGACTTTGTCGAAGTCCAGCGAGAAGACCGCCGGCATTGCGAAGCTCTTGTCCTCGTTGTCGCCGTGGCAGGTGGAGCAGTTGAAGTCCTTGTACTTCTCCGCGTCGTACTTCTGGAACTCCGCCTTCATGTCGGGGAGCACACAGGA
>JBLHNG010000330.1:0-9069 GCA_047621685.1 Myxococcota bacterium
AGAGGATGTCAGCGCGTAGCGGGGGGCTTGGGGGTGAAAACCCCGTCTCAGACAAAACTGCACCAGTCGGGCCGGATACTGTCCGGCCCGGTGACGGGTGCCAATGGATGACGCTTGTGGAGGGAGCAAGACGAACCGAAGGACCTCCTGACATACGCTTCAAGCCGAGACGTCGTAGGATGGTCTCATGAGGACTGCCCTTGCCTTGCTCGTAAGTGCCCTTGTGGGCTGCGCCATCCCTGAGCCTGCGCTCACCGGAGTCGAGCCGGGCGTGGTCTGTGCATCGCAGCCCGCACCGCTCAGCCTGCTCGGTGAGAACCTCTCTCCCACCATCATCGGCGGGCTGGGAGAGGACGCCGCGCTCTACCTTCCTTCGGTGAGGCTGTCGCAGGGAGACCGTGCGGTGGAGATCACCGGAGACGACACACAGCTGCGCTGGGTCAGCGACTCCGAGCTGACCCTCGCGCTGGATGTCGGTCTCGCAGCCGGGGTCTGGGACGTCTCGGTCTCTCGGGTGGATGGCTCCTCCGCCAGCCTCACCGCGGCCCTCGATGCCCTGGCCCGACCGGAGCTCGACGCGCTCACCCCGGCCAGCCTCTGCCACGCCCGCTCCGATGCCCCCCTCCACCTGTCTGGCATCGGGATCGCGCTGGTCGGCTCCGAGACTCCCACTGTCACCGTCGCGGACCAGCCGACATCGGTGCTGTCGATGAACGACTGCGTGGTGACCGGCGGCCCGTCGCTGGTCAGCCTGTGCGACTCGATGGATGTTGAGGTCGATGCTGCCGCGCTGCCCCTGGGTTGGGTCAGCGTGAGCCTGGAGAACCCGGCGGCGGCATCCTGTGGTGCGGTGACCACGACCGTCGAGGTTCGCTCGCCACCGAGCATCTCCGCGGTCTCTCCAGAGGCGCTGTGCACCGACGGGGGAGCACTGGTGGTGACCGGCGAGGAGCTGCGAGACGACACGCTCGTCACCGTGGGTGGCGTCGAGGCGGAGATCTCCGACTACGCAGGCGGCACCAGCATGACCGTCATCCTGCCATCAGGACTGCCCTCTGGCACCCACGATGTCACGGTCACCTCGCCCGGCGGGTGCAGCGACACCCTCGCCGCCGCAGTCGAGGTCGTCAGCTCCCCGCTGGCCTACGACGCCTCTCCGTCGTCGCTTCCAGAGGGCCTCTCCGCGGAGGTCTCGGTGTATGTCGCCAACATCATCGACGAGGTGGTCGATGTCTGGCTGGAAGACAGCGTCGGCGCGAGCATCGCGGTCGACTGGCAGTGGGACGCCGCAGAGGGCGGAGAGGTGGTGATCACCATCCCCGATGACCTCGACGTCGGCGAGTACAGCGTCGGGGTGTCGCTGGCCGGCGCCTGCGGCGGCACCTCCAGCGCGGTGCTGCGGATCGTCGAAGACAGTGCGGTGGCGGTCACCTCTGTTGCGCCCTCGTTTGCCTGGACCTTCGACGCCACCCCCGTCGAGGTGTTCGCATCGGATCCGACACCGGCAGACATGGAGGGCTTTGAGGAGACACCGACCATGGTGCTGATCGGTGAGACCGGAGTGGTCCGCGCGCTGACCGGGGTCACACACCGCTCCGATGCCCGACTCACCGCTACGATTCCCGCAGAGCTGGAGGCGGGCAGCTACCACCTGCTGGTCGAGAACCCCGGTGGCGCACTGGGGCTGCTCCGAGACGCGGTCACCGTGACCACCAGCGCACCCCCGACCATCTCCACAGTCCGCCCGCTGAGCCTCTCCACCTCCCAGGACACCACCGTGACCCTCTCCGGGCAGGACTTCCGCGACCCGGAGGTCTGGCTGGAGTGTCGAGATGGCGACACCACCGCGACGGTGCTCTCCTGGTCGTATGGAGAGATCACTGTCGAGGTGAGCTCCAGTCAGCTCGGGCAGACGGTCTGCCTCCTCCATGTCGTCAACAGCGACGAAACCGCAGCCCGGTATGCCTCGGTCTCCATCACCAACCCCTCCAGCAACCTGTTCCCCTGGTCCGCCGGCACGGATCTCAACATCGCGAGACGGGCGCCAGCGGTGGGGGCGGGTCGGGTCGACTCCGTCTCCCGCTACCTCTACGCCCTCGGCGGCGACAGCGGCGATGCATCGAGCGCGCTCTCCTCCATCGAGCAGGCGGAGGTCGGGGTGTTCGGCGATCTCGGCGACTGGACGGTGCTGACCGCCGCGCTGCCCGGGCCGCGCACCCTTGCCGGGCTCGGGGTGATCGGGCGCTACCTCTACCTCGTCGGCGGAGACGACGGCACCGGCGCGGTCGATGCGGTCTGGCGGGCACAGATCCTCATCCCAGAGGAGGCCCCGCAGCTCAACACACCGTCGATGTTCCTCGGCGAGGATGGCCTGGAGGAGGGCTCCTGGCAGTACGCCGTCAGTGCTCTCTATGATGCCGCCGACGAACTCAACCCGGGCGGAGAGTCGCTGGCGAGCGAGCGGCTCACCCTGCAACTTCCAGCCCTCAGCGGCGACCGCTACCAGCCCCGGCTGAGCTGGGCGGTGGCTGAGGATGCCATCGGCTATCGGGTGTACCGCTCGACAGGCGCGGACGCTGAGGACCTGGGCTGGATCGCGGATGTCGAGGAGACCACGCTGACAGACACCGGACTGAGCGCGGATGGCAGCACCGTGCCGCTGACCGTCGGGGAGCTGGGGCAGTGGGTGCCGCTGGCGAGCATGACCACCCCCCGCAGCGCGGGCTGCCTCACCATCGCCGCGGATCCGAGCCCGGATCCAGAGCGGCTCTACCTCTACGTTGCCGGGGGCATTGATGACTCCGGGGTGGTCCTGGACTCCATCGAGCGGCTGGACATCACGGTCACCTCCGAGCGCTCTCAGACCGCCGGGAGCTGGTCGCTCAGCGATCTCACGCTCTCTGAGGCGCGCTATGCCTGCGGGGCCTACACCGTCTCGGCGGACTTCCACACTGTCGTCGAGCCGGGCGAGGACTGGGTGTTCTTCGCTGGCGGAGCGGACACCGAGGACCGGGCGACCGGCGAGGTCGATGCTGGGCGGGTCATGGCAGACGGCGAGCTGGAGGACTGGCAGGAGGTCGATGGCATGTCTCCCGCACGCGCCGGCTTCGGTCTGGCCTCTGCAAGCGACACCCTCTACGCCTTCGGCGGCCAGCAATTCCGCACCTCCGCTGGTGGAACCTCCGCAGAGGTGACCTCTCCGATGCCGGAGATCAGCAACTGGAACAGCCTCGGCACCTCGCTGTCCGAGGCGCGCCTCCTGCCCGGCTCAGCGCAGGAGTCCTCAGTGATCTTTGTGGTGGGTGGTGAGACTGACACCGCTGGTGCGACCACCTCGACTGACTGGACGAACTACTGATGCTCGTGCTCATGCTGGTTGGCCTCGTCGGGGCCGCAGAAGATGAAGAGTCACTCAGCGAGCCGCTCGACCTCTCTGGTCTGGTGGTCGCTGAGGAGGTGTCGCCGGTCTGCTGGCGTGTCGGTGCCGCTGCCGGGCTGGGCCTGCCGGTCGATCCGGTCTCGGTCGCGCCGGTCGGGGTGGTGTCGGTCAGCCGGGCGCTGCCGACCTGGGACGGTCGGATCCGTCCGCTCCTCTCCGCTGGCCTGACCCGGACCAGTGCATCCGGTGAGCTGGAGGATCCCAGGCTCCCTGAGGTGCTGCTCCACGAGACCCGGCTGCTCGCGGTGATGCTGGGGGCGGGCCTGGAGGTCGCGCTGCTTGTGGATGGCCTGAGCCCCTACCTGCTCGCCGAGCCGCTGCTGAACCTCTCGGTGACCACCGCCGGGGGCACTGTCGCTGGCACCACACTCAGTGAGACCCGAGAGGCTCGGGCGAGCTTCGGCTTCTCGGCTGGGGCAGGCATCTTGAGCCCGCTGGGGGCCGGAGAGGTCCTCGGGGGGATCCACTACACCCTCCTCGCGCCAGGCGGCCTGCTGGCAGGCGAGGACCGTGCACGAAGCGTCGCGCCGACAATCGGATACCGCTGGAGAGGGGGGACGCCATGATGTGGCTGCTGCTGTGGGGCTGCAACGACTACCAGCTCGGGATCCCGACGCCTGCCGGGGCAGAGGGCGAGCCGGAGATCCTGGTCAGCCCGCTGTCGATCAGCTTCCCCGCCACCTCGACGGGAAGCGCCATCGAGCGCACGGTGACTGTCCAGAATGTCGGGACCGGGCTGCTGACCGTCGAGGCCCCCGAGATCCTCGGGGCAGGGGTCTTCTCCACGGAGTCCCCCTCGGTGGCGCTGGCTGGAGGAGAGTCCGCGGAGCTGTCCGTCTGGTTCACCCCGGAGTCTCCAGAGACCTACGTCGGGACGCTGCCGGTACGCTCAAACGATCCGCTGACCCCTGAGGTCGAGGTCGGCCTCGACGGCAACGGCCTGGGGCCATGGCTGAGCATCTCCCCGCCCACCATCGATCTCGGCGAGGTGCTCAACGGCTGCGGCGGCGAGGCCACCTTCACCATCCAGAACGTCGGCAGTGACGGAGTGATGCTCTCGGAGCTGAGCCTGGATGCCGGCGCGCAGTGGAGCCTCACCGATGCTCCCCAGACGCCACTCTCCCTCGCGCCAGGGGCCTACACGACCGCCACCCTGACCCTGCTCGCCTCTGAGGACGGCACCACCGCTGCGACCCTCATCGCGACCCCCGACAGCGACCAGGGGCCAGTGAGTGGCGAGGGAGTGGCGGAGGTGATGGCCAGTGTGTTGGTCACAGACACCTTCACCGACGAGCAGGCTGGCCCGATCGATGTGCTGTTTGCCGTCGATCAGTCCTGCTCAATGGACGACGACGCCACCCAACTTGGGGAGAACTTCTCCGCGTTCATCGAAGTGCTGGAGCAGGGCACCCCCGACTGGCAGCTCGGGGTGGTCACCTACGACACCGGCTGCCTCAACAGCGGCATCCTCACCGCGCAGACCCCCGACCTCGCGGAGGTCTTTGCCGATGCGGTGGTCGCTGGAGAGGACCGGGAGATCAGCGACGATGAGGCACTCCTCCAGCTCGCCGAGCGGGCAGCGTCGCTGTCGGTTGCCGGTGAGTGTAACGAAGGCTTCCTCCGCGAAGAGGCGGCCCTTCACGTCGTGATCATCTCCGATGAGCCGGAGCGGAGCACCGAGCAGGCCTCCGCGTGGACCTGGGAATACTGGCTGGACGAGCTGTCGGGACACGCGGACCCCCTGGTGGTCTCCGGGGTGATCGACACCGATGGGTGCAGCGAGGGAGACGCTGGCTACGCGGAGATCATCGCCGCGACCGGCGGAGAGGCGCTGTCGATCTGCAGCGGGAGCTGGAGCAGCTATGCGGCCACCCTCGCGGAGGCCTCGCTGTCCTGGCTGTACGACCTGCCGTTGTCGAGCACCCCCGTGGAGGACTCCATCGTCGTCACCATCGACGGCACCGAGGCAAGCGACTGGCGCTATGACGTCGACCTGAATGCCGTCGTCGTCGATGAACTCGACGAGAAGTCGTCCGTGACGGTCACCTATCAGGTCGCTGAGAGCTGCCCCTGAGGGCACCGTTGGCTTCATCGATCAGTGCAACCAACTGAAGGACTCGATGCCGTCCTTCTGAGCAGCCTCATACCCGTCAGGACCGACACCAGGGTTTTGCCCTGCACACTTGCCAGCCGACTCAGCAAAACAAACCTGCGGAGATCAGTCTGCTGACACCGAGAACCGCCGCTTCTTCCCCGCCATAAAGAACGCCATCCGCTTACGCTCCATGTTGATCGCAAACAGCAGGAAGCCGCCGATCAGCAAGAGATTGAACGAAGTCGTCCCGATGCCCAGCGCCAGGAAGCCCCAGGCGAACCACTTCGAGATGTTCAGCGCCTGCTCGGTCGCCAGGTAGCGGCCCTTTCGGCGGCTCAGCCATGCCCGGAGGACGCGGCCGCCGTCCATGGGAAAGGCAGGGATGAGGTTGAAGACACCCAGCACGAGGTTCATCGCAGCGAACAGGCCTGCCCCGGGGACGCCGATCAGGGCCAGCGGCAGGGCGATGAGGGCCAGCGCACCGTTGACCGCAGGACCAGCCAGGGCGATCCACAGCTCCTCCGCGGAGCGCATCGGCTCCCGGGCCAGCGCGGCGACACCGCCGAACGGGTAGAGCGTGATGGAGCGGGTGAGGATGCCGAAGTGCCGTGCAGTCAGGGCGTGCCCCAGCTCGTGCAGCAGCACCGAGCCGAACAGCGCGAACCCGAAGACCGCAGTGATTGCAGCACTGCTGAGGCCAGACCGCACCAGATCAGCGCCGATGAACACCGCCGCCAGGATCAGGAAGGAGGAGTGCAGTCGAATGGGAATGCCGCGAACAGAGAACAGCGTCATGTGGCCAGACCTCGATGCGAAGGATGCGTCATGCATTTACCTCTCCACCCGACGTGCGAAGTCAACGGTCTCTTTGTCGCGAGATGTCATGGTTTAAACGCTACCATGGCAAAATAGGACCCGCGACATCTCAGAGAGTACGGACCAACATTGAGTCTTATTGCAGACGCTGTGATGCGAAGCGGTAAGCCCGCAGAGACCCCGCAGTTGTTCAGTGTTAAGACTCTTAAATCGGACATAAATGGACCGGTTATAGACCCACGATCCCACTACATTGATCTCAACAAGAGGTGGATCATGGAACAGGAACGCGGTCAGATTCGACTTCGGTGGATCATCAGCTGTGGCACCTGCGGCGATGCCCAGGAGTTCTACGGGCTCAACGAGAGCGGCTCGAAGCTCGCCCGTCGGGCTGGCTGGCAGTACACCCTCGCCCGGGGCTACTGCTGTCCGAGCTGCTCAGCAGTGGCTTCAGAAGTGGCTTCAGCAGTGGCTTCAGCAGTGGCTTCAGAAGTGGCTTCAGAAGTGGCCTCAGCAATGAACTACGAGGTCATCGCTGAAGCCGCATAGACGGGTTGTTAATACATCCAGGGGAACTTCTTAAAGTTCATCTCCCGCTTCTCCAGGAAGGCATCGCGCCCCTCCTCCGCCTCGTCAGTCGCATACGCGAGCCGGGTGGCCTCTCCGGCGAATATCTGCTGGCCGACCAGCCCATCGTCGATGAGGTTGAAAGCGAACTTCAGCATGCGCTGTGCAGTCGGAGACTTGGCGTTGATCTCAGAAGCCCACTCCAGGGCGACCTCTTCGAGCTGCTCGTGGTCGACCACCGCGTTTGCCATGCCCATGTCGAAGGCATCCTGGGCGGAGTAGTTGCGGCCGAGGAAGAAGATCTCCCGGGCGCGCTTCTGGCCGACCTGGCGGGCGAGGTAGGCCGAGCCGAAGCCACCGTCGAAGCTGGCGACGTCTGCGTCAGTCTGCTTGAAGATGGCGTGCTCACGGCTGGCGAGGGTCAGGTCGCAGACGACATGCAGGCTGTGTCCGCCGCCCACTGCCCAGCCCGGCACCACGGCGATGACGACCTTGGGCATGAACCGGATGAGGCGCTGGACCTCCAGGATGTGCAGCCGACCCAGCCGGGCCGGGTCGATGACGGTCTTCTCGTCATCGGAGTACTTGTAGCCATCACGACCGCGGATCCGCTGGTCGCCGCCGCTGCAGAACGCCCAGCCGCCGTCCTTGGGGGAGGGGCCGTTGCCAGTGAGCAGCACGCAGCCGACGTCGGAGGTCTGACGGGCGTGGTCCAGCGCGACGAACAGCTCATCGACTGTGCGGGGTCGAAAGGCGTTGCGCACCTCGGGGCGGTTGAACGCGATGCGCACAGTGCCCTGATCGATGGCCCGGTGGTAGGTGATGTCGGTGAACGAGAAGCCCTCGACCAGCTTCCATCGGTCGGGGTTGAAGATGTCGGAGACCACGGCGATCCCTCCTTTGTTGGCGGAGGGAGTCATATCCGCTGAGGATGCCCTGTGCGGGCTCAGTCTCTCCGACCGCCGAGCAGCCCGGCCCGCATCGCCCAGTAGAGGAGCTGGAGCATCGCGGAGACTGCGGCGGCGAGGTAGGTCGCGGCGGCAGCGGTGAGCACTGCAGAGACGCCCTTCGCCTCCTGCTCGGTGACGATTCCGGTCTCCAGGAGCGCCTTTCGGGCACGGAAGGAGGCATCGAACTCGACGGGCAGGGTGACGATGGTGAACAGCACGAAGCCGGCGAACACCACCACGCCGATCTTTGCCAGCCCGGTGATCCCGGTGAAGACACCAGCGATGACGATCCAGACGCCGACGTTGGTGCCGATGTTGGCGACCGGGACCATCCTCTGGCGCAGCCGCATCGGCGCGTAGCCCTCGGCGTGCTGGACGGCGTGGCCGACCTCATGGGCAGCGATGCCCGCAGCGGTGATTGAGCGGCCGGAGTAGTTGGCCGGGGACAGCCGAAGCGTCCGGGAGGAGGGGTCGTAGTGGTCGGTGAGGATGCCGCCGACCTGCTCGACGGTGACATCGTGGATGCCGCGAACCTTGAGGATCGCTTTGGCGACGTCTGCGCCGGTCAGTCCGCGCCCGATGGGCACCCGATCCCACTTCCTGGTGGCGGCCTTGACCCAGGCCTGAGCGCCGAGACTCAGCAGGAAGCCGAGCCCCATCACGAGCATGTAGAGCGGATCGAACATCATGCCAGGATCGTAATCACGGCCTCATCCAGCGACGAGGGCTGAGCGCTTCGGAGAGCGGTATGCTCCCAACATGCGCTTGTTCATTGCCTTCACTTCCATCCTCACGCTGGCCTGTGGGGGCCTGGCATCCCAGGAAGCCGAGCTGCCAGCGGTGCCGTCTCAGACGCCCTCAGTCCCCCCTCCCCCTGCGGTCGCACCTGCGGTCGCGCCTGAGCCGCTGCCGAGTGCACCGGTCACTGGCCGCCCGGAGTGGGCCGGCACTGGCTCCTGCGGGATGCCGCAGCTCATGGACACCGACGCCGCCCTGCGCGAAGCAGACGCCTCCAGTGCGATCCGCGACGGGGTGCTGCTGTGTGAGGTCGACTTCTCCGGCACCCCGCCCAAGGGCCGCCGCTGGGACGCATTCGGCGGAAACCCGGATCCGAGCGTTACCATCAACGACTACTCCGCCGCCTGTGCTGGCAACACCCACAACGTCACCCTCTCCTGGCAGGGGGTGAGCCTGGAGACGGG
>JBLHNG010000331.1:0-9046 GCA_047621685.1 Myxococcota bacterium
CACGGCGTCGGTGAAGTGGTCGTACAGCGGCAGGTCGACCGATGGCGCAGAGACCGGGGGGGTCCCGGCCTCCTCGACGGTCAGCGAGCAGCCCCGGTGAGGGGAGCCGGGCAGCCGACCGAGCAGAGTGACCCGGTTGCCAGGACGCACGATGCCGACGTCTCGGGTCTCCACCGCGAGCACGGTCTGGTGGTTGGCGAGGTCGAAGAACCGCAGCACGCCCCGATCTGTGGGTGCGCCGGTCAGCGGATCCACCGCCAGGATGCGCATCCACGGTGGCGCCTGGAAGTCTCCGCCCAGCGGCACGCTCCACAGCTGGCTGGACAGCTCGCTCATCCCATACTCCCCGACCAGCCGGACGGTGGGGAACGCCCGGCGCAGGGCGGCGGTGAGGTCGGCCTCAGTCAGTGCCCGACGATGCCCCTTGAACCCGCCGGTGACCATCAGGATCGAGCCAGAGGGCAGCGGGCAGACTGCGCCGGGATCCGCATCGAGAAGGTCGGCGAAGGCGAACGCGGTGCCGGGGATGAACACCGCCTCCTGTGCAGCCCGGAGCGCGGCCCAGGCGTCTGAGGCGCGGATGCCGGTGTCGGCGTCGAAGAACGTCGGCATGCCGGGCACGAACGCCTGGCACATGTGGCCCAGCGAGGAGTCGGCAGCAGGGGTGACCAGGGAGATGCCTGCGGTCGGCAGCGGTCCGAGGCAGGACTCCGCCCACATCCGTGCGCCCCGGTCATACAGCGCGGTGTCCGCCAGCCGGATCACCCCACGTCGCCCGGTGGTGCCGGAGGTTCGGAAGACGGTGGTGGCGGTCTCCACGGGGAAACAGGTCAGCGGGAGGTCGCGGAACAGGGCGACCGGGACCGCAGGGATCTCCTGCCACCGGCGCGGACTGGCCTTGCCGACGATGGCGGCGTAGTCGGGGTTGTTGACCTTCTGCCACTGGAACAGTGCGAGGGCGGTGCGGTCGAAGTTCCCGGGCTCATCGAGGAAGGCGGCGATGGCGTCTCTCATACCGACAGCTCCGCGCGCACATCGGCCAGCGCTTCGAGGAAGCCGGTGAGCTGGTCGGGGTGGATCATCAGCGGCGGGGTCAGGGCGAGGACTTCGGCGGACTCTCCGGCGGGCAGGGCGATGTAGCCCCGCTGCATGAGCCCCCGGCTGACCGCGAGGCTGCGCTCGATCTCGACTCCGAGCAGCATCCCGGCTCCCCGCACGACCAGCCCGGTGGCCTCCAGCGCGGCCTTCAGGCCAGCCCCCTTGCCCTCAACCTCCGGCATCAACCGTTCGACCTCCGCAATGCAGGCCAGGGCCATCGCGCAGCCGACCGGATTGCCGAGGAAGGTCTGGGTGTGCAGTGCCTCGCCCCGACTCGCGCCCCAGGCGTCCATCACCGCGGCGGTGCCGAGGCAGGCGGAGATCGGGTAGCCACCGGCCATGCCCTTGCCCACGCAGACGAGGTCGGGTCGTCTCCCGTTCAGCGCGGGACCCTGGAGTGCGAGCCAGCGTCCGGTGCGGCCGAAGCCGGTGTAGATCTCGTCGAAGATGACCACCGCGCCCGCAGCATGGGCGGCGTCGATGAGTCCGGCCAGCCATCCATCCGGCGGAACCCGGACCCCACCCCGCCCCTGGATCGGCTCGACAATGATCGCGCCGATCTCGGAGAGGTCGGGGATTTCGCCGCCAAAGTCTGCCTCGATGGTGTGATTTCCGAGCTGCCCGGCGAACGGTGCCCGGAACGCGCCGGCCTTGTATCGAGTGACCGAGAGCGCCCCATACGACAGCCCGTGGTAGCTGCCGGAGAAGGTGAGCACCCCGTCGCGGCCCGTCGCGATTCGGGCGGTCTTCAGTGCCGCCTCGACTGCATCCGAGCCGCTGCTGCCGAGGATGGCGCGGTCCATGCCCGACAGCTCCGCGAGGCGCTCCAGCAGCCGGATGCGCACCGGGTCGGGGAAGGCATCGCCCATGGCATGGGGGAGGTGGGCGAGCTGCGCGGTCCCGGCGGCGACCACTGCGGGGTTGCGGTGCCCGACGCTGGCGACCCCAAAGCCGGCGGTCATGTCGACGAGGATGTTGCCGTCGACATCGACCACGTTGGCCCCGACGGCTTCCTCCCAGACGATCGGATCATCTGCGGCGGCTCCGAGTGCCTGCGCGCGTCGTGCCCGTCGGGCGGTGATCGCTGGACACTCCCGGGCGGCGAGCCGGTCGATCCAGGCGCTCGACGTCGGGCCGGGCAGGGAGGTGACCAGGACAGGTCGCTGTGTTCCGAGGGTGCTCATCGCATCGGGCTAACCTGCTACGTTCCTGGGGTGCCCGACTCCTCCACCCGCTCCCTCGTCAAGGCGATCTCCAGCCTCACCACCGGCGGACTCGTCCTCGGCGGGGCGGTGGGCGCGGTCGCGATTGCGACGGTCGGCCCGTTCCTGGCGATGGGGCTGGCGATCTGGAGCGGAGAGACCACTGAGCCCGTCCAGCCGATGCTGTCCTACCCCTGGATCCTCACCATCCTCGGTGGAATTACCTGGGGTGTCGGTGTCTGGGGGGAACATCGCGGGGGTGGTGGGCGTCTGTATGCAGTGCTGAGCTGGGGTGGCGGTCTGGTCGTCGCCCTGCTGCCGATGGTGCAGCTGTGGCGGCTGTGGGGAGAGAGCACACCGTGATCGTCGAGATCAAGCGCAAGTCGCAGATCCAGCGGATGACCTATGAGGACTTCGAGGAGCGCATCCGCGACGGCGAGATCTCTCCGGAGACCCTCATCCGCTTCGAGGTGGTCACCGGCGAGGAGTTCCGACCGGCGGGCGAGCTGGAGCTGTACCACGCCCTCGCCGACCCCCAGCGGATGGCGTTCCGCAAGAAGCTCACGAAGGTGGGCATCCCCCTGGTGACCGCCATCCTGGTCGGCATCCAGATCCGCATCTACATGATCTCCGGCCTGTCTGGTGCGGAGGACTGGCTGGAGCGAAACCTCACCAACTGGGCACCGGGCATCATCGAGCAGGGCCAGGTCTATCGGCTGTTTACCTACGGTCTCCTTCAGACCAGCTTCACCCACCTGCTGTTCAACCTCGTCTTCCTCGCCTACACCGCCTACCACTTAGAGCGCGCGCTGGGCCGGTCCAACCTCGCGCTGCTGTACTTCTTCAGCGTGTTCACCGGCGGCCTGCTGTCGATGTACATGGCCCCCGAGCGTCCCAGCCTCGGCGCGAGCGGTGGGGTGTTCGGGCTGCTCGCGGCGGTGGTGGTGCTGGGCTGGAAGCACTGGGAGAACCTCCCTCGGGAGTCCCGAAAGCACTTCGGCTGGGCGCTGGCTCCCTACCTCGGCTTCTCGATCATCAGCGGACTCTCCTCGGAGAACGTCGACAACTGGGGGCACCTCGGTGGGCTGATGGGCGGCATGGTGTTGATGACGGTCCTCGACCCGGTCGCCATGCCCGAGCATCGAAAGAGCAACGTCCGGGTCCGACAGCTCGCCCTGGGCTTCCTGCTCACGGTCTGCCTCGTGATCACCCTCGCGGGCACCCGGCTGGTCGATCTGACCGAGAACGACGACGCGCACGGCTGGCACGTCTCCCGCCCCGATCAGTGGCGAGAAGGATGGACGTTTACCGGTGATCGCGGCTGGTTCTCACCGACCCTCCAGGCCAACCTCTCCATCGCCACCATCGTGCACCCTCGCCCGATCAGTGCTTCGGATGTCGCTGACAACCTCATCGACCGCATTGACTCTGGTGGCAAGAAGCCGGAGATCCTCGTCCGGGAGTCTCTCAAGGTGCAGGGCTGGGACGCCTGTCGGCTGGTGATGGTGTTCGACCTCTCCGACGAGCCCCAGCACATCACCGCCCTGGTGCTGGCCCGAGGGGTCTATGAGCACCGGGTGCTGTTTCAGGCCCTCGCCGATGCCGCCGCCAGCTACGATCCGCTGGTGGACCGGGTGCTCGCCAGCGTCCTGCTGACCGATCCCGACGAGCTGGTCGAGGCCCGACGGCGTCACCGGTTCCATCCACGCTCCTGGGAGCCCGCCCGAGAGGTCGGGGACGCCTGGTACCGCGCCGGCAAGCCCGCGGAGGCGATGAAGTCCTACGAGCAGGCGCTGGGGATTGACCCCGACGACCTCCGCCCCCTCGTCGGGCTGCTCCGGGTTCATGCGGACTATGCGGTCCCTGGCGGGCTCCCGACCGCCCGGGATGCCCTCCAGCGCGCGCCCAGCTCGCTCAAGGTGCTCGAAGCCGCCGCCGATGTCTTCGCCGCCGAGGGCCATGAGGCGGAGGGCATCGCCCTGCTCGACACCGCCTGGGCCGACCTGCCCGGCAACCCGGTGCTGCGTCGGATTCGCCTGCAGTGGGGGCTTCCGGTGAGCCTGGAGGAGTCTGAAGTGGAGGGATCCGCGGAGAGTTTGCCGGAGTGAGGTTCAGGGGCCGCCCTCCGCCCAGGGACGGAGACGTCGCTGGAGTCACCGCCTCACTTCAAGGGTTCGGGCACCAGTCATCGCGGTGGACAGTTATCCCGCTTGACTGGTGCTCTTTGTCTGAGACAGGGCTTTCACCCCCAAGCCCCCCGCTACGCGCTGACATCCTCTCACACAGACTGTCCACCAGAAGGGGGCGACATGACGGGTGCCAGGATTCGCCCCTCGCTGCGCTATAGGTTGCCGACCTGCACTGATCGCCTCCGGCTTCTCAGCCTCGGGGCGATGGATTCCGAAGGGGCCTCCCTCACCCATGAGCTGAGGACGTTCATCGTCGGCGCCATTCTTTTTCTGGCCGCTCCGCCCCAACGCAGGCCTGTCGGCCGTGCCCGCTCCAGCGGCTTGTGGCGCTGCGCTCTAGCGAGCCCCAGCCGGCCACCAGTCGCCGCTCACCACACGTCCGCTCACTCGATGACCAAACCTTAGAGCTCAGGCCCGCTGCCAGATGATCCAGGAAAATCCATCTGTACCATCAACGTGCGGCCAGAGTGTCTGCTCAGAAAGCCGAATAAAGCCTGCCGGGTCGGCGTGGGTAAGCTCTGCCGCGATCAACGAGCAGACCGCATAGACCAGCACCCCACCAGACCGCACCTGATCCGCTCCCTCTGCCAGCAGCTTTCGCTGGAGCTTGAACGTCTCAGTCAGGTCCAGGTCATCGAGACGCCACCGCAGCGCGGGCTCCCGACGCAGCCGCCCGGTCCCCGAGCAAGGCACGTCGACGAGCACCACATCCGCCGGCTTGGGGTTCCCCACCCGGATCTTCGCCCCAGCCCGCTTCGCCCGCTTCCGCAGCTCGTCGAGCGCCCGCTGTCGGGGATCCGATGCGGTGACCCGTCCTCCCCGAGCAGCCAGCGCGAGGCTCTTGCCCCCAGCGCCGGCGCACAGGTCGAGCACGGTCTGCCCGGCATGCATTGGGATCGCTGCGCAGAGCCGCTGGCTGGCTTCGTCCTGGACCTCAAACCATCCCGCCCGAAACGCCGCGAGCCCGGTGAGGTTGGCCCGCTGGGTGAGGACCACTGCGCCCTCGACCCCGCCGGGAGCCGATGAGACCCCCTCTGTGGCAAGGCGCTCGATGAGCTTTGCAGCAGTGCATCGGGCGGTGTTGGCCCGCAGAATCGTCGGTGCCCGGCCCCCCATCGCCGCCCCAAGCGCAGCGGCGGCCTCTTCGCCCAGGACCTCCAGCCACTCCGCAGCGATGGCTTCCGGCAGCGCAAGCGCGGTCGTGTAGTCCGCGATGGCTCCCTCGCTGGCGAGGCTCTCCAGCCGGTCGCCGCTCAGCAGCGCGTTGTAGCCAGCGATCAGCTCGGCGTCGGTGCTTGCCCCGGCGCGTCTCAGGATGCCTTCCTGTCGGATGACTCCGTAGACTGCCTCGGAGACGCGCCGTCGGGTCTTGCTGCCCAGGCGACGGTCCTTGCGAAACCACCGCGACAGCGCTGCACCGGCGGCGTCGGGCTGCTCCCGGGCGCTGTCGAGGGCGGCGAGGGCGGCGTCGGTGAGGAAGGGGCGGTCGAGGAGGACCGTGGGATCGGGGGCAGGAAGCGCGCATCGAAGAAGATCAGGCATGACGGTAGTGAAGCTCCACAGCTGGCTGTGAGACGTCCGGCAGCCGGACCATCACGGTCAGCCCGCCTTGCGTTGGGGTGAGAGAGACCTGGGGTCCGAGGGGACCATCGAACCAGCGCAGCCCGCCGCCGTCGAGGAGGACCACTGGTCGCTCCGCGGTCCAGGCTGGCTGCACCATCTGGAGCACTCGAAGCTGCTCCTGACTGGTGTCGTAGCGATAGAAGCAGATGTCCTCGTGGTCGAGGGTGCCGTTGGGGAGAAAGAGCTGCTCGCGGACCTCAAGGAAGGTCTCTCCGAGTCGCATTGTGGCGCTCAGGCGGCCCCGGATCGGCTGCCCCCCGGCAGTACCACTCCCCTCCCACTCGCCGACCAGAAACGACAGCGCGGCAAGCTGTTGCCGGGCCACATCCTCCCGCTTCTGCCAACGGTCGCTCATCCTGCCTCTCCGGTTTTTTACGCACCCTCCGTATTGGGTTGTTGAATCCGTGGCGAAGAGAAGGGCACCGGTCGGCCGGGATACCATCCCCGGTCGAAGTCCGGTGCAGGTAGTCTCCTGTCACTATGCGAAGACTGATCATCATCCTCTGCGCCCTGCTGCTCATCGCTGCCGGACACCACAGCATCACCGGCTGGAGCGAGGGGCAGGTCGCTGCAGGCACTGCCCGGGCGCTCGGTGCCGTCGAGCCCCTGCCGGTGAACCTGCCAGACTCCGTCGCCCCGAAGGTGACCGATCGCACCATCCTGTTCTACTACTCGCCGACCTGTCCCCACTGTCAGCAGGTCATGCCCGAGATCAACGCCCTGCTGGAGAAGACCGACCTTCCCCTCATCGGCATCGCATCCGGCAGCGCGACCCGGGGGCAGATCGATGAGTTCGAGCAGACCTATGGGGCGACGTTTGAGACCATCATCGATGCTGACCGTGGCTTCGCCCTCGCCGTGGGCGCTCGCTCCACCCCCAACGTCTACATCGTGCAGCCCCGGGTGATCGACCCGGATGCCCCGGTGGATCCGCTGACCTACAACACCACCCCGAAGTCGTTTGAGATCCTGGAGGGCTACAGCCCGTTCTCCCGGGGCATGGGCGCGGTCTTGCTGATGCGACAGGCCGATGATCCGTTCGCCCACTTCGAGGGCTACATCGGCGACACCGCCTGCTCGACCTGCCACGAGCAGGAGGCCCTGAGCTGGGCGATCACCCACCACGCCCAGGCCTACTACACCCTCTACGTCCGGGAGCGAGTCGAAGAGTCGAAGTGCGTGCGCTGCCACGTCACCGGAATGGGTGAGGAAGGCGGCTTCAAGATGGGCGACCACCTCTCACCGATGACCTCGGTGACCTGCGAGGCCTGCCACGGTCCGTCCGGTCCCCACGACGGCGAGACCTCCGATGCCTCCGCGAGCTGCGAGGGCTGCCACGACGCCGACCACTCCGTCGCATTCAGCCTCGAGAAGGGCCTGCCCCACATCGACCACTTCGCCGCCAACGACCTCACCACCGAGGAGCTTCAGGCCAGGGTCTCGGCGATATCGCGGGGTGAGGCCGCCCGGCCCCTGCTGGCGTTTCCGGAGGGGCCGACAGTCGGTGCCGCGGCATGCAAGAGCTGCCACCGGACCGAGCACCGCAAGCTCAAGCGCGCCCCACACGCCAAGGCCATGCGCAGGTTGGTCGGGGAGGACGCGGAGAAGGTCGAGTGCGTGCGCTGCCACGCCACCCCCGCCGCCAGTGGCCCCCCCGCCGACACCCTTGCGGGCTACCGCATTGACGAGGGCGTGGGCTGTGAGTCGTGCCACGGCCCCGGCACTGACCACATCGCCGCTCCCACCGCCGCCAACATCATTGGCCTTGGCGAGAGCTGTCCGGAGTGCGTGATTGAGGCGATCTGTACCTCCTGTCACACCCCGGCGTGGGATGAGGACTGGGAGCTGAGCGGGCACCTGGAGCGGATCGCGCACTGAGTAAGGATGCGGCACCCGTTGAGGTTCAGGACGGTCCGTTGAGCCTGCGGTGGGCGGCCGCAGGGCGGGGATTCGCAAGCGGGTGTCCGGGTGGGGCCACAAGGTGGGTAGCCCAGGGGGCAGGGACTGGAGGTGAGCCGACGTAAGGCGGCCGCTGGAGCGGGTATTCAACGCATGGAGTGCAGCCCCCTTGAGCGCAGCGCCACAAGCGGCTGGAGCGGGCACGGCCGACAGGCCAGCGTTGGTGCGGAGTGGCCAGAAAAAGCATGGCGCCGACGATGGCGAATCTCAACCATCCGGGGAGGGAGGACCCTTCGGAATCGAGAGCCCCGACGCTGAGAAGCCCAAAGGGCGAGCAGAACAGGTAGGCAACATCAGAACCCACGATCCTCGCATCGCTGGAGTATGGAGGCACTACCACCGTCTCCGGCTGTGGGCCCCCGGCTGTGGGGCTCCAGAGCGCTGGCAGTGCCGCCTCACTTCAAGGCTTCGCCCATCTCTGCTTTCGATGTTGCCTACCTGTTCTGCTCGCCTCCGGCTTCGCAGCGTCGTGGCGATGGGATGACGGTGGGTTCTCCCTCACCGGATTGTTGAGGGTGTTCAGCGTCGGCGCCATGCTTTTCCTGGCCACTCCGCACCAGCGCAGGCAGTCGCTTCGCTCCGGCCTGCTTGTGGCGCTTCGCTCAAGGGGGGCTGCACTCCATCCATTCGCCGCCTTACGTCGGCTCTCTCCAGTCGCCGCTCCCCCTGCGACCCCCCAGCATGACACCAAGACCTCACCACCCACCGCAACCTCACCGGACCGTCCGGTGCCTCAGCGAGGGCAACAGCCGCTCACTCCCAGGTATTCTCAACTTCCCAGGTGTCCGTCCGGATCCGCAGCACAGCGTTGGTATTCAGCACCGGCTGGAGGATGTACGTCCGCTCCTGCACCTCATCCCAGCCACCGCCGCTCTGACCGGAGCGATACTGGAAGATCGTCGGCGGAGCCGGGATCTCCAGGACCTGTGCGGAGCCGTCGGGGCGGGGCAGGGAGCCTATCTGGAGGAGACCGCT
>JBLHNG010000332.1:0-9030 GCA_047621685.1 Myxococcota bacterium
CTTCGCGCAGGCATCCTTTCACACAGACTGTACGCCAGAAGGGGGCGACATGACTGGTGCCGATTAATGGTTGTTATTTGGATACCCCTCAGCTGTGTCGACTCGTGCCAATATCCACGCAGCAGCCCTCCTTCTCGTCTATGGCTTCCTCTTGCAGGTCTCCGCCCCGGGGCTGACGAGTCTGGGCGCCAAAGGACTGCACGAGAAGCACTGGAACGAGGCGATCAGGCTCGGTGTGCCGGTTCCGCTGGTTGATGTGGTGGATCTCGTCTCGCAGAGCGGGTAGAAAAACAAGCAGCGTTTTTCGGCTCTTGGCCTCGTCTGAAGGCGTGCTCCACACCGGGTGCTGGTGGGGCTTTCCGGGTAGGAAAATGTCCCCCGGCTCAACGAACTCCAGTTCTGCAAGGGCTCTACGAGCTCTACGCTCTGCTCGCACTTTTCAAGCCGGTCTAATACTGTCCTCATACCATCCTGAAAACAGAGCTATCGCTGACTCTGGCTGAGGTTCATCGCCGCTCAATGCCAGGTGCGACCCCCTCCAATCCTGCACCGAGCTTTCGCTGGAGGTTTGCGATCTGGGTGTCTCGGTCATCACGCTTGCGCTTGGCTGAGAATCGACCGCGATGGGAACGGGGACTTTGGGGCATCGGATTCCTCCCGGGACATCCTTATCACCTGCCCACAAAAACTCTGGTGCACCCCAGGCCCTCTCGCCCCGCACTCCAAACGTGCGAAAGACGTTAGATTTGTTGTAGAGACATTTCATTGTTTTGCTGATCTTCAAGGAGATGCTGATGGAAGACCTTTTTAGGCAAACGGTGGAGTTCAAGATCAATGTCCCACGCACCGCTGACGACACGGCCTTCGAGACTTGGTTTCGGCTACACCATTGGTTCTGGCTGGGAATCCTGGCTCTAGGATTTCCGTGGCTTCCCATCTCCGGGGCCTTGGCGCATGGGATCCGAAACGGGCGATCGGTGATGCGATGGATCCCAATGCCGTTGCTCGCGTTGAGCCTCTTCGTGTTTGCTGTCGGTGGCGTGATGCTGGCTCACGGCTACAAGGGTGCCGCGCAGCGCCAGCTGGTCTGGACCGAAGGCAACCTAACGACCGCAATCGTGACGGGCCACGATACCCAATGGGGCCGGACGCCGATGCGAGATGGCAAGCGCAATGCGGTGGTTTATGTCCGTGCGGAAACCAGCAGAGGGTCTGAACAACACACGCTCGTCTTCGAGAATCACGCGGTCCATCAAGCACTGCCAGTGGGCACTGAGATTCAAGCCATTGCGCTCGACTCGTCACCCGTTGTCCTCTTTCCAATCGAGCAGGGAATCAGACTGATCCCACGTTAGTGTCTCGCCCGAGCCCGGCGTTGGTGTACGTATCGAAATAGAGCCTTCTCGGTGGGTATAGGAGAGGGCTTGGCAGGTGCTCTATAGTATTCCGAGACGTCGAGGTCGGTCGAAGGCGCACCCGAGGTGCAAGACGAAATACCACTGCGAGACGAGCGACCATCGCAAGAACGCCTTGAATGCCAAGGGGGGTAATCCCGCGAACGAAATTGGGTTTTCAGTGATGAATTTATGGGTCTCACGACGCCCCGTCGTGGCTCCTAACGGGGCGATGCTGCACAGCAGGCCCACCACAATCCACGCCAAGTTCTGGTTGGGGTGGGTAAGCAAAACAAGCAGGGTTTTTCCCCTCCGCGCCCGGTCCGAAGCCGTGCTGGTGGGCAGTCTCGCCACCGAATGGCCTTGCCGAACGGAGGGTCCACTGGCAGGCCCAATCTGCTGGCCGGCGCTGCCCGGCCAGACTCGAACTGTCCGGCTGGTTGGCGAAGCTGGCTAGACACTTCAACAGACTCGGCGAACCTCAGCCCCATTCGCGAGCCCAGCCTGTGTTCCAGTGCGGAACGTTCAATACTTGAGCTGTCGACAAGAGACAGCAGCGGAGGCTGAGCAGGGCCGACAACTGGCGAGACCCAGGCCCATTGGCCAGCTTAGCCTCAAGTAGCCTCCAGCATAATACCCGAACCTTGGCACCGGTGCCGGCTCGGTTCCATTGGCCCTGGTTTCCACTTGGCAGCATGATAGGATACGAAGATCAGGGCAGGTCAGTGCTCTTGCGGGCCGCTGAACGCCAAAATAGTCCGTTCCACCGACACACAAGAACGGATCGAGGACGCAACATGAGCCCGAACACCACCAGCTACGAAGGACGGTGCATTTGTTCCCATGTGCAATTTCGACTGACCTCCCAGCCAATGATTGTGCATTGCTGCCATTGCCGCTGGTGCCAGCGTGAGACGGGAAGTTCGTACGCAGTCAATGCGTTGATCGAGTCAGACCGGGTAGAGGTGCAGAGCGGCGAGGTTGAGATCATACAGACACCAACGAACAGTGGTTCGGGCCAGCGCATATCTCGTTGTCCGACCTGCAAGGTGGCTCTCTGGAGCCACTACGCCTATCCAGGAATCGGTAGCGCAATGAGCTTTGTTCGAGTAGGAACTCTTAGCGCTGCCGACTCCCTACGACCCAGTATCCACATCTTCACAGTGTCGAAGCAACCGTGGATTACATTGGATTCGAGCATTCCAAGCGTGCCCGAGTACTACAAGGCTTCTGAGTATTGGTCGCTATCCAGCCTCGAGCGTCGGGCCCTATTGTTCGAAGCAAGAGCGGCTAAACTATAGGGTGGCGGCCAACAAGCCGTCCGGCAGACTACTCACACTTGAGGCTTCCTCTGCATTGGCCGCCTTGGCCTGACGGTTGACTATGCCTCATGGGTATACTTTGGCCGAAAGTGGGTAAGAAAAACAAGCAGCGTTTTTCGGCTCCAGGCCTCGTCTGAAGGCGTGCTCCACACCGGGTGCTGGCGGGGCTTTCCGGGTAGGAAAATGTCCCCCGGCTCAACGAACTCCAGTTCTGCAAGGGCTCTACGAGCTCTACGCTCTGCTCGCGCTTTTCAAGCCGGTCTAATGCTGTCCGTATTCCAGCCTCAATACAGTTAGACGATGGCACCATCGTCCGGGAGCTCACACTTCTCGGCCTCGAAGTGCACCTTGAGATGGGTGTGCTCGCCAAGGCCGGGCAGCATCGCTCCGTGCCCCATTACGGACCTCAGCAAAGCCATCGGTGACAGGGGCTTGCCGGGACTTCTCGATGGGGCGTGTGATATCGCACCCGGCGTTGGCGAGCACACCCCCTTGAGATCCCTCACGAAGCCTTCGGTGTCTGAAAAGAAGACGTTCTCACCGTCCACGACACCATACAAGAACCGCTCTTGGTCGTCAATACAACACCAAACTCAGTTTCAAGGCGTATTTTTCCCAGCCCGGCCTCGCCCGTCGACCTGCAGAGGTCGTGAAGGCCAGCCGGTCTCCCCGTTGACAGGGAAAAAAGTCTGTTTCAGAGACTGGTGCTCATCTCCCGGGTCGTCCATTTCCCGTGGCGCAGCTGCTCATCGATCCCTTTGCAGACCAGCCTTGTAAATTCAGTCTCTATGGACTCAGAACCGCTTCGGTCTATAGCAAAGGGATCGAACAAGGTCGTGATACCCATCAGGCTCGTCAGGCTCGTGGCCTCCACACACGGAACCGCGCCGCCAAACACCTCTTGAATTTCGGCACCCGTCATGTCGCTCCCTTCTGGTGGACAGATCTGTGTGAGAGGATGTCAGCGCGTAGCGGGGGGCTTGGGGGTGAAACCCCCGTTTCAGACAAAAGCGCACCAGTCGGGCCAAATACTGTCCGGCCCGATGACTGGTTCTGCGCGAAGCGGGGGGTTTGGGGGTGAAACCCCTTTCTCAGACAAAAGCGCACCAGTCGGGCCGGATACTGTCCGGCCCGGTGACTGGTTCTGCGCGAAGCGGGGGGTTTGGGGGTGAAACCCCTTTCTCAGACAAAAGCGCACCAGTCGGGCCGGATACTGTCCGGCCCGGTGACTGGTGCCCGGTTTCGCACTAAGGAGGCACCGCGAAGTAACCTGCTTCGAAATCGGTTCTGAGATGCAAGCACACTGGTTTCACAAAGACGAAGTCGTATCTGGATACTTCGAGGATCTGGGGGGCCGGTGGGCGCAGCAGATCGGGGCCGGGTTCAGGCAGGTTATTTCGCGGAGACTCCTAAGGAGGCTCCACCGTATGGGGTGTTCAGATGACACCCCTCCAGCTTTATGTAGGGGGAAGTCCTCATACGGTTCCGCGCTGAAGACGCTCCACCGTATGGGGTGTTCAGATAACACCCCTGCAGCCTGTTGCAGGGGGATTGATCCCCCTACACTACCCGCTCTCAGCGGCCCAACTACAGCGCGATGCGCTGCAAAATCCGCAAGCGGATCTTCATCCTACGGATCCGCTTCGAATCAATGCGGATCCGTATCACACACTCATCGGCATCAGCTTTCTCTGGGGATTGTTCTTACAGTACCGTGGCCTTGGCTCTCTTCCCCTCACACTCATCCTGCCAGGCACCGCAACCATACTGATGATGAGCTGGATTGGTTTCAAGGAGGCCACTGGCTATCGGCAGCGATGAAAGGTCGGTTCTTCGGACTGGAGGACACCGCTCAGGTAGAAACCGAAGTGGCAGATCGTGTAACGGTATCTTGAAAGAGCGTGCGGGCGCGGCTGGGGTGCCACAAGAGCCACGATCAGTTTGAGAACAACGGGATGCCTGACCGACTCACGGTGCAGGTCGGCTCGCAGCGCCACACCTGGCAGCCAGCCCCCCAGCTTGGGGCGTGGGGTGAGCCTCTGATGTTTTCGCCGGTTCAGGCAGAGGCCCTCACCCTGACCCTCCATCATGTCCAATACAACAACGAAGACACCTGCATCTCCGATATCCAGGTTGTTGTACAGGACTGACATGCTGCGGGATGCCTTCCCGGTGGCCCTGAGAGCTCATCCCGTCGTCGAGAATGCTGTGGTGGATCACTGTGACGCGGTTCGGCTCGACTGTGGCGACGAGGAAGAAGAGCCTGTCGGGATTGTGCCCCTCACTTCGCCCATGACACGATCAGCTGGTGCAGAACTTCCTCATCGGTCGTCAGCAAGAGCTCTTCCTCCTCACACAGCTCATGGAGTCCGCCCGGCTGGTCACCATCGTGGGTCCGGGCGGCATGGGCAAGACCACCCTGGCGAAGCAGATCCTCGGTCCCTCCGACCTGTTCTGCGACCTGTCCGAGGCGGAGAGCTCAGCTGACCTCGCAGTCGTCATAGCCGAGGTACTCGGCTCCGCATCGTCGGTCGAGTCGCTGGTGGGCGCCCTCCAGGCACAGGAGCCCTGCACTGTGGTGCTCGACAACCTGGAGCAGCTCATGGCGGTGGCCCCGGCCATGATCTCGAGCTGGCTCTCCGCCGCCCCGCACCTGCGCTTCCTGGTGACCAGCCGCGTGCCGATCGGCCTGCGCGCAGAGCACCGGCTCCCCCTCAGCGCCCTCACGCTCCCCACAGCCGACACCCCTGAGGCCATCGAAGAGAGCCCCGCTGGACGCCTCTTCCTGCTGCACGCCCGTCGGCGTCAGCCCCGCCTCAAGCTGGATCCCGCCACCACCAGCGCCGTCCTCGCCATCCTCCAGGCCACCGGCGGCCTCCCACTGGCCATCGAGATCACCGCGAGCCGCAGCCAGCGCCTCACCGACCTGGCACGCCGCCTGCCGCGGCTGCTTGAGCTGGCCAACCGCGACCGGGACGTGCCCGACCGTCACCGCAGCCTCGCTGTGGCCCTGGATGGAACCTGGGAGCTGCTCACGGCGGGGCTCCAACAGGCCCTGATCGCGCTGAGCGTGGCGCGCGGCGGGGTCGACATCGACGGCGCAGAGGCCCTGGTCGGCTCCGATGCCGATGACCTCCTCGACGGTCTCCTGGAGTGGAGCCTGCTCTACCAGGACACCGAAAACCACCGCTACCGCATGATGCCCATGGTGCGACAGTACGCCACGGAGCGCGCCAGCGCGGCGCAGCTTGAGGCCGCTCAGCTGACCCACCTCAAGCACTTCGCCCACTTTGGACACGGCTGCTCGCGGCTGCTGCCGGTCGCGGATCAGCACCCCATGTCCGTGCTTCGGTCAGAGCGGGAGAACTTCATGGCTGCGGCGAACCATGGGCTGAAGACCGGTCATGTGGCCCTTGCCGCACTGGCCTGCAGCGCGGTGGCCCGCTCACGCACCACGGACACCTGGCAGTCCGGGCTCCCCGAGCGCGTGCTCAAGGAGAGCCTCGGTCCCAGGGTCCGGGCCGACCTGCTCTTCGAGGGGGCCATCGCGACTTACTCCTTCGGTCACCTCAGCCGAGCCACGACCCTCCTCAACGAGATGCGGGAGATCGGCGATGCCATCGGTGCGCCGCGCATCGCCGCCTGGGCCGACAACTTCCTGGGCCTGGTGCAGCGACGAGAGGGGGACTACGGCACGGCCAGGCGCACACTCGAGCGGGCGCTCGAGACCGCTGAGGCCGTCAACGACCTCATCCTCCAGGGCTACATCATCGCGAACCTGAGCCTGATCGTCATGGACGCTGGCGATGACATCGCGACCGAGCGCCTGCTCCAGCGGTCTCTGGCGATCTCCCAGGCCTTCGACGACACGGACTCCCTGGCTCGCCTGTGGGTAAACCTCTCCTGCAATGCCCGTCGGCGCGGCAACCTCGACGAGTCCCGGCAGTACCACCGGCAGGCGTGCGCGCTCATTGAAGATCCGCGCACCAGCCGCGAGATCTGGATCGGGGCCTTCGACACCATCGCCCGAACAGAGTGGCGGGCGGGCGAGACCCGCAAGGCGCTGGAGCTGTCCCGTCAGGCCGTCGCACACATCCGGCAGTGCCATGCCTGGGCCTGGCTGACCAGGACGCTCACCCTCCAGGCGGCGATTCTCGTCGACCTCGGCCAGCTCACCGAAGCTGCCAGCATCCTGCCCGAGGTGGCCGAGCTGCTGCGCGAGCGCCCCAACCCGCATTACCAGGCATCTCTGCATCGGGTCGCGTCGAAGCTCGCTCTGTGCCATGGAGAGCACGAGGTCGCACTCCAGGAGGCCCATCACAGCGTCGCGGTGACCACCTCCGCCGCCGCCCTGCTCGCCACCGCCGACCTCTGGCTCGCCACCGTCGCGATCACCACCGGCGCCCACGCCGAGGCGGTGGAGGCCATCGCCCGCATCAGCGCCGCCGACCTGAGTCACTGGCAGCAGCAGGAGCTTGCCCAGCTCCTCACCCTCGTAGAGCGCGGCGTCTGGATCGCTCCAGACGGCTCCTGGCTGCGCGTGCACGGCGAGCAGATCGACATCTCCCACCGGGCCAGCCTCCGGGGCATGCTCGCTGAGCTCATCCGTCGCCAGCGCGAAGGCGAGCCTCCCGCCGATCTGGAGGCGCTGTTCGCAGCCGGGTGGCCCGCCGAGCAGATCGGCGCGGACTCGGCCCGCAACCGGGTCTGGGTCGGCCTGAACCAACTCCGAAAGCTGGGTCTGGCCGAGGCTCTGGAGCGATCCGATGATGGCTACAGCCTGGGCCCGACAGTGGTCATCACAAGTCTTAAGTGAGACTAAGTCGGCCTTAAGTGAGGGTACCCGTAGGTTCTTTGGGAGCAGGGACACTGCTCTCCGGAGGCCCCATGACCCATCGCCTGATCCCTTCCCTCATCGCCATCCTCGCGCTCACCGGATGCACGCCAGAATCGGACTTTCATGCCATCGATCACGACGGCGATGGCTTCAACCGCTACCAGGGCGACTGCGACGACGACAACGACAACAGCTACCCCGACGCTCCCGAGGTCTGCGACGGCCTCGACAACGACTGCGACGGCACCGTCGACGAGGGCATCTCTCAGACGCTCTACCTCGACGCCGACGGGGACGGCTTCGGCGACGAGTCGGCGACCTTCGAGAGCTGCGACGACGACGATCCCCGCTATGTCGGCGTGGCCGGGGACTGCGACGACACCAACGCCCAGGTCTTCCCCGAGGCCCACGAGCAGTGCGACGAGATCGACAACGACTGCGACGGCGACATCGACGAGGACCTGGACCGGACCTGGTACCTCGACGACGACAGCGACGGCTGGGGGGATGATGGCGCTCCCCTTGAGACCTGCGCGCCCCCCGCAGACTACGTGCAGCAGGCCGGCGACTGTGACGACCACGACGCGCTCGTGAACCCCGACGCCGCAGACCCCTGCCGTGACGGGGTGGACCAGGACTGCTCCGGCGAGGACAGCTTCTGCCTGGTGGAGCAGTGGGAGACCCTCCCCGGTGATGCCGGTCTTGCCCTCTACGGCACCGACAGCAAGGACACCCTTGGCAGCAGCGTGGCCAGCCTGGGCGACCTCAACGGCGATGGCGCCGACGAGTTCCTCCTCGCCGCCCCCCAGCACAACGGCGAGGCCGCCAACACGGGCATCGTCTGGATCGGCTCCATGCCCGAGCGGGTCGAGGGCTCCGTCACCCTGCCCGACACCACCGGCGCCCTTGAGCTGCTCCCCCTGACCGCATCCACCTCGGGCACCCGGCTCGCCGACAGCGCGGCGGTGGGTGATCTCGACGGAGACGGGCGCATGGACCTGATCCTCGGTGCCAGCTCCGCCAGAGGCTCACAGAGCAGCACCGGCGCGGCGTACATCTTCCTCGCTGACAGCCTGGAGGGAGCCTTGTCGACCGGGGAGGAGCAGTCCGTGGAGGAGGCGACCCTTGAGCTGCTCGGAGACCAGCGCGGCAGCAACTTCGGTCACGCCATCACGCCCATCGGGGACTGGACCGGCGACGGCTACCCCGACCTGATGGTGTCCGCGCCGGCGCTCAACGAGAGCTACCGGTCTCGACGCGGAGCCGTGTACCTGGTGGCCACCTGCGAGGATGGGGCTGGCAGCGCCTGCGGAGCGGACGGCGAGGGCGCGTCCTGGGGCGGCTCCCTGACCCTCGCCGACGAGGCGACCCGACTCCTCGGACACGACGCGCGCGATGAGCTCGGCGCAGCCATCGTCTCGCTGGGCAACTTCTATGACGACGGTCGGGAGGTTGTGGCCATCGGTGCTCCTGGTGC
>JBLHNG010000333.1:0-9029 GCA_047621685.1 Myxococcota bacterium
GACCTCGTTCATGGAGAAGAAGTTCCCTGGCTACGAGTACGCCAACACTCGCGACGGTTTTGACGGCGAACAGTACGCCTTCTCCGTCACTGAGGTTGAGGCAAAGGGCATCCGCGAGCGCGCTGTCGAGCAGGCGCTTGAGACCCTCCGCTCCCGCATCGACGAGACCGGTGTGAAGGAGCCCTCCATCGTCTTGAAGGGCGGCAACCGGATCAACATCCAGCTTCCCGGCATCGATGATCCCGAGACCGCCATCAACGCCATCGGCACTGCAGCGGTCCTGCAGTTCATGATGGTTGATGAGGATGTGATGAAGCAGGAGGGGGACATCCTCCGCGGCATCCTCGACGCTGAGAGCGAGCTGACCCCTGAGGTCTTCGTCGACGACGAGGCCCTCTCCGAGCACCTCCGCCAGAAGGGCATCATCCCGTCGAGCACCATCCTGATGTGGGAGTACGTCAAGGACGTCGAGACCCGCAAAGATGTCCGCTCCGAGCGCTTCTTCGTGCTCAAGGACGAGATCATCCTCACCGGTGACGACATCAACGACGCCTCGGTCGCCATTGACCAGTACAACCAGCCCTACACGGCGCTGGAGTTCAAGCCCCGGGGTGGCAAGATCTTCGCCGATGTCACTGGCGAGAACGTCGGCCGACGGTTCGCCATCGTGCTCGACAAAAAGATCTCCTCCGCTCCGAACATCCGCGAGAAGATCGGCGGGGGTCGGGCCAGCATTGAGTCTGGCGTCAACGACTACAACCTCGCCCTCCAGGAGGCCAGCGTGCTCTCCCTGGTGCTGCGGACTGGCGCCCTGCCGGCCCCGGTGACCATCGGCGAGATTCGCCAGGTTGGTGCCAGTCTCGGCGAGGACGCCATCGCAGACGGCAAGGAAGCCACCGTGGTCGGCTTTTGCCTCGTGCTCGCCTTCATGGTCGTCTACTACAAGAAGGCCGGCATGGTCTCTGTGGTCGCGCTGATGAGCAACATCCTGCTGGTCTTCGCGCTCCTCGCTGGCGCCGGTGCCACCCTGACCCTGCCGGGCATCGCGGGCATCGCGCTGACCATTGGTATGGCGGTGGACTGCAACATCATCATCTACGAGCGAATCCGAGAAGAACTGCGGCTGGGTAAGAACGCCCGTGCGGCGGTCGGGACTGGCTTTGACAAGGCGCTGCTGGCTGTCCTCGACGCCAACATCACCACCTTCATTGCCGGCGTGGTCCTCTACACCTACGGCACCGGCCCCATCAAGGGCTTCGCAGTCACGCTGATGATCGGAATCATCACCACCCTGTTCACCGGGATCTTCGTCTCGCGAACGATGATGGACTTCCTCACCCGGAAGACCTCTTCCCGGCTCTCGATTTAGGGATCAGGCATGCAGTTTATTAAACCCGGTACCCGCATCGACTTTGTCGGAAGACGTGGCATCGCCGCAATCTTCTCCGCAATCCTCGTCATCTCCTCGATCACCCTGTTCTTTGTGCAGGGTCCGAACTGGGGCATCGACTTCACCGGCGGCAACGAGATCCAGCTCCAGTTCGTCGAGTCCCTCCCGGACGGGGCTCCCAGGACCACCATTGATCGCGTCCCTCTCGCGACAGCGGTGCCGATCGGTGACCTCCGCAACGCCCTGGAGAACCTCGGGGTGAGCGGTGACTCGGTCCAGCAGCTCGGTGCGCAGGAAGAGAACCGATTCTCGATTCGCATCCAGGATCCCACTTTTGGAACCGAGGGGGTTCAGGAGGAGATCGTTTCGTCTCTGGTGACTGCGTTTGGACCGAACTGGGGCGAAGTGATTGGCTTTGCCGCAGAGATCGGCTCCAAGGCCACGGTTCAGTTTGCTGGGCCCCATCCCCTCGTGAATGTCAAGGACGCAGTTGAGGGCATCGAGGGTGCCAAGGTCCGCAAGGCTCCGGATGACAACACGTTCTACATCGAGCTGCCGGGACTGTCCTCCAAGATCACCGACAGCATTGAGGCGGAGATGGATGGGCGTGAGTTCATCACCCTCTCCACCGACTCGGTCGGCCCGAAGGTCGGCGGCGAGCTTCGCAAGCAGGGCTTCATCGCCATCGCCTCGACCCTCGCGCTCATCCTCGTCTACGTCGCCTTTCGGTTCAACCTCTCCTTCGCACCTGGTGCGGTCCTCGCACTGTTCCACGACGTCATCATCGTCATCGGAATCTTCGTGCTCACCGGGCGAGAGTTCAACCTCCCGATCATCGGCGCCCTGCTGACCATCATCGGCTACTCGCTCAACGACACCATCGTCATCTATGACCGGATCCGCGAGAACATGACCCGCTATCGAAGGCGGGACATGGAGGAGCTCATCAACGACTCGATCAACGAGACGATGAGCCGAACCCTGGCGACCTCGCTGACCACCGCGCTTGGCATGACCGCGTTCCTGGTGCTCGGCGGCCCGGTCATCGAGACCTTCGCCCTCGCGATCCTCATCGGTGTGTTCATCGGTACGTACTCCACCATCTTCGTGGCCAGCCCGACCATCCTGGTCATGCAGGATCTCCGCCCGCACCTCGAGAAGATGTTCTCGCCGCTGAGCAGTGACGAGCCGGCTGAGGGTGAGGAAGGCGAAGACGGTGAGACCAAGACCCTCACCGCGACTGAGCAGCGTCGTCGTGCCCGTCAGGGCGAGCCCTGATTCGTTCCGGACGGAATACCGTCGCCCTCCGCCGACTTATCGCTACACCACCCAGGCCCCCGACCCTGAAGAAGCACAGACATGACGAAATCAGAGCTCATTGACGCGCTTGCGGAGCGCCGGAACCTCTCCCGGCGCGTCGCCGAGGAGGTGGTCAACATCATCTTCGATCAGATGAAGTCCACCCTCATGGCTGGCGGTCGGATCGAGATCCGTGGTTTTGGAAGCTTCAAGGTTGAGGATTACGAAGGGTACATTGGTCGCAACCCGCGGACTCGGCAGCAGATCCTGGTTCCGGCCAAGCGGCTGCCCAAGTTCAAGACCAGTAAGCTCTTGCACGCCCGGCTTAACGCGGGGCTGGAGGGATAATGAACAGTCTGCTCGCGCTCTCACTCCTCGCTGATGCCTTCGCTGGCGGATCGCTGTACGTCAACGGTGTGAAGGCCGACGGGCTCCGGGACTTCGAGTTTCGGGACGTCGGTGTCCGAGTCGACGAGAACGGCGATGTCTGGGTCGATGCCCCCAACTACAAG
This sequence comes from Myxococcota bacterium, assembly GCA_047621685.1. Taxonomy (GTDB): domain Bacteria; phylum Myxococcota_A; class UBA796; order UBA796; family UBA796; genus JAQXDW01. Next base: position 3,202 of record JBLHNG010000333.1, read on the forward strand.
ATCGAGGTCACTGGCGGAACGGTCGACTCCGATGCCCCCCCGGTCACAGCCGGGAAGTGGTGGTTGGTCACCCAAGACAACAACTCCGGTGAGCACAACCTCCAGATCCTGGTCAACGGAGCCCTGGTCAAGGAAGTGAAGTCGGGCGATGGGCAGGTCATCCTCGATCTCGCTCCGCACCTCAAGCAGGGCGACAACACCATCCTCATCAATGCCCAGCCCAGCAACACCCCCACTGGCGGCGATCTGATGATCTACGTCGGCGAGGGCAGCAACAGCTCGGGTACCGTCTCAATGAGCCGACCGGATGTGGTGTACGCCCGCCGGGCCAGCGACTCCCCCGACGGTGGAAGTCGCAGCTACACCCTCTCCATTCCCTGACTCTTTCGAAGAGTCTCTGTCCCCCCTCGACAGACGAGCGGCCGTGTGGCCTCAGGAGACCAGGTGTCTGATCAGCTGGAAGGCCGCAACCTCGTCATCGAGGTCCTCAAGCGCAAGCGCCGCAAAGTCCACCGGGTGCTGTTGGATGAGCGCGCAAAGCCCAACCCCAAGATCACCGAGCTGCTGGCCCTGACCGAGCAGCACGGCGTCTCGCTGCGCCGGGTGAATCGCCGAAAGCTCGACGAGATGAGCAAGACCGGGGTCCACAACGGCGTCATCGCCATCGCCGAGCCGCACTACAGCTACACCGCCCGGGAGCGTCTGGAGGAGCTGTTCGTCAAGGGCATCGATCCGTTCTTCATCCTCGCGGATGAGCTGAACTACGAGCAGAACCTCGGCGCCATCCTCCGCAGTGCGATGGGGGCAGGCGTGCATGCTGTCGTGGTCCCCACCCGGCGGGGCAAGGGGCTCACCCCGGTCGTCCAGCGGGTCGCAATGGGCGGCGCAGAGGAGGTCCCGGTGATCCGGGAAGGCCTCTCCAGCGTGCTCAAGATCCTGCGCAAAGAAGGCATCCGGATCGTGGGCGCGGACATGGACGGCAAGCCCTGCTGGAGCGTGCCGATGAAGGGGCCGATTGCCCTGGTCATGGGCGGAGAGCACAAGGGGCTGACCTCCACACTGCGGGATCGCTGCGACGCCATCGCGTCCGTCCCGCTACACCACGGACTGGACTCCCTCAACGTCAGCGTCACTGCTGGGATCCTCATGTTCGAGAAGGTCCGGCAGGAGGCCGCGGGCTGAGACGCCAGGCAGGTTAAGCAATCCTCACATGAACATCTTTGCTGCAGTCGCCCTGGTCGCCATCCTTGTGTTCATCCACGAGTCCGGGCATTTCATCGTCGCGAAGCTCTGCGGCGTCCATGTCCAGGTGTTCTCCCTGGGCTTCGGGCGTCGGATCGTTGGTTTTGAGTATGGCGGGACCGACTACCGCATCTCGCTGCTGCCGTTTGGTGGCTACGTCATGATGGCCGGCGCCGATCCGTTTGGCTACGGCGACGAAGACGACGACATCCTGGAGAATCCAGAGTCTTCGTTCATGCGCCGACCGGTCTGGCAGCGACTCCTGGTGATGATCGCTGGTCCCGGCTTCAACCTCCTCCTCCCCATCGTGGTGTTCACCGCCCTGTTCATGGCCGGTGAGCCCCAGGCTGCCTCGGTCATTGGCGACATCACCTCCGACGCCCCGGCTGCCCTGGCCGGAATGCGCCCCGGCGATCGCATCGTCAGTGTGGGCGGGCAGGAAGTCGCGACCTGGATGGGGATGAGCGAGCAGATCTCTGAGCTCGGTCCGGGTGAGCATGAGATGACCGTGGAGCGTGCGGGTGCGAGCCTGCCCCTTGCGGTGACACTGACCGAGGAGACCGGCAGCCGCATCGGCATCTCGCACCAGCGCATCGACTCGATCATCGGTGTGGATGATCCGGACTCCCCAGCCGGTCAGGCCGGGCTGAAGACCGGCGATCGCATCATCGGGGTCGATGGAGCAGAGATCGGCGACTGGGTGGCGCTGTCCGCTGTGCTGAGTGGAGCCCTCCAGGCCGAGACCCTGAGCCTCACCATCACCCGGGGCACTGAGACCATCACCAGTCAGCTCCGCCAGGGGGAGTGGACTCCGCGCGACAACGGCGCCCTGGAGATGACCTCGGAGCGCTGGGGGCTCGCTGCGGGCACGCTGTTTGTTGGTGAGGTCGGTCAGACTGCTGAGGACTCCGGTTCCGATCTGTTCGCCGGCTGCTCGCCCGGTCCAGCACCACTCCCCAGCCCTGCGCTCAGCTCCGGCATCGAGCCCGGCGACCGCTTCTTCCGCCTCAACGGCGAGCCCGTTCGCACCTGGATCGATGTCCTCAGTGCGGTGAAGGGCACCATGGAGGGCGCCGGAGACGAGGCCACTGCCCGCAGCCTGGCTGTTGAGCTGATCCGCGATGGTGAGCTGGTCAGCCTCGACATCACTCCCAAGGTCATTCGGGACACCGACGCTGGCGGCCGGTACTACTACCGCCCGATCCTGGGAACCTCCCGGGGTGGGGGCTACGTCGACGGTCCGACCACCCGCCAGTACTACCCGTTCACCCTCGCCATCTCCCGTGCGACCGAAGAGACCATCCTCATCTCTGGGCTCATCATCGAGCAGCTCGGCAAGCTGATCACCAACGAGGCTGCGGTCGAGAAGAGCCTCGGTGGTCCGGTGGAGATCGTTCGTCAGGCCAGCGAAGCCGCAGAGAAGGGGCTGTTCTCCTGGGCACGGCTGATGGCGATGCTGTCGATCTCGCTGGGCATCATCAACCTCGTCCCGGTGCCGGTCCTCGATGGCGGGCAGATCCTGTTCTACCTCATCGAAGGGATCCGTGGTCGACCGGTCTCCCACGTCATCCGGGAGCGCGCCCAGCAGATCGGTGTGCTGTTCCTGGTCCTGCTGATGCTGATGGTGCTGGTGTTCGACATCCGGCGCTGGCTGGTTGGCATGTGATGGGCTGCGTGCTCGGAATTGACACTGCCGGCCCGGTGATCGGCGCGGCAGTCTGGCACCCCGGCTGGGTGGAGAGCTGGTCGGCTCGCATCGTTCGCAAGGCCGATGGTGTGCTGATGCCAGCGATCGCGGAGCTGCTCGCCAGCGTGGGCTCCATTGATCTCGTCGCGGTGTCCACTGGTCCCGGTGCGTTCACCGGCCTGCGGGTCGGAGTCTCGATGGCGCTGGGCATTGCGATGGCTCGGGATGTGCCGGTGGTCGCGGTGTCCTCTCTGGCTGCACGCGCTGCCTGTGCCGGTCATCCGCGCACCCTGTCCCTGCTCGATGCCCGAAAGGGTCGGGTCTACGCCGGGCTGTTCGACGCCTCTGGTGATGTGCCCGTCCTCATCGGCGCTGAGCATGATGCCCTGCTCGCGGACATCCTCCCCGAGGGGGCGTTTGTGGCGGTGGGTGAGGGAGCCCTGGTCTTCTCAGAGATCATCACCGCAGCGGGCGGACAGGTCAGCCCCGATGCGGCCCGCTGTCCGGCCGATGAGGTCGCGAGGCTCGGGATGATGATGCGTGCTGAGGCCCTCGACCCGGGCGACATCGCCCTGCGTTACCTGCGCCCCCCGGATGCAAAGGTCCCCGGCGGACTCGGGCAGAGCATCGGCACCCGGGCAAGCTGAGCCCCGCTGCGGGCGAACTAAAACAGACTGTAGGAGAGGGAACAATGAGTGGTCTTCAGATCGCCGTGGTCGGCGCGACCGGTGCGGTCGGCAGGGAGCTTATCGAGGCTCTGCCCGACAGCGGCCTGCCCATCGGTGGCATTCGAGCCATCGCCAGTCGCAGCACCAGACAGCTGGACATTGAGGTGAGCGGCAAGAGCCAGCGCATCCACTTGATGCCAGAGAGCCTCGCGGACAGCGCGGTGGTGGAGGGGGTGGACCTCGTGATCTTCGCCACCCCGCCGGAGGTCACCCGCCAGCATGCCCCTGCCATCGCCGACCAGGGCATTGCCACCATCGACATCGGCGGCGCGTTGCCGCAGCTGGCCGCGCTGTGCGTTCCGTCCATCTCCGATGAGCCCCTGGAGCAGTTCGCGGAGACCCGCCTCATCAGCTCCCCCTCTGCGCCTGGTGTCGCCCTCGCGGCGGTGCTCAGCCCGCTGATGCGCCTGGGTGCGGACGCAGTCAAGGGAACCGTGATGCTCTCCGCGAGCGCGGCTGGGCGGGCGGGCATCGATGAGCTGGGTCAGCAGGTCCTCGCGCTCTACAGCTCCGGTGAGCCTCCCCGCTCCGTCTTTCCTTCCGGTCTCGCCTTCGACCTCATCTCCCAGGTCGGTGAGCTTCAGGACGGCTGGACGACCACCGAGCGTCGGATCGCCCTGGAGGTCGCCGCGCTCACCCACATGCCGCCCCAGTCCATTGGGCTGACGGTGGCGATGGTCCCGCTGTTCGCTGGGATTGCCTTGTCCCTGTACATCCAGATCGACCCGCTTCCAGATGAGGAGGAGCTGCAGCACTTCCTCTCCGAGTCCACGATGCTCCGGCTCGGCGATCCGGTCCCCGGTCCCCGACGTCTGGTTGGCCGCCCCGGCATTCACGTCGGGCGCGTCCGGCCTGACCCCCTCGGGAGCGGCATCCACCTGTGGGCTGCGATGGACAACATCCGCGCCGGAGCGGTGGAGAACACCCTCCAGATCGCCCAGATGCTGTGGCGTGAGGGCATGCTGTGACCGGTTGACCGACGCCTGTCGGACTCAATGACAGGATGTCACGCCTCCCGGCCTTACCCCGTCGCCACGCCCTGGATCAATCCTTGCAATGTTTGCGCCCATGATGCTCCTGCTTGCTCTGCCTGCCTTTGCCGCCCCGGATCGGGTCGCGTCCTCCTCCGCCATCGGGACCAACATCCCAGACATTGTTCTCTCCGAGGACGAGGAGTGGGTGGCGTTCGTTGACGACGGTGCCAGTCAGCTCTACATCCTCGACACCGGCTCCTGGGACGCCACCGGCTTCGAGATCTGTGGTTCTGGCGTTGCGGTGGTCGGCTCGGCGTTCCTCATCGACACCACCACCCGACTGTTCGCTGCGTGCAGCGACGGCTCGGTCGGATGGCTGAGCTACACCGCCTCCGCTGGCTGGGACATCGAGGACACCTCCTTCAACATGGCAGACGATGAAAACGTCGCCATCATCGAAGCCGACGGCATCCTGTATGTGATCGGAAAGACCGACGGAGAGCTGGTCGTGCACACCCTCGACCCAGACTCCAGCACCATCGACGGGCAGACCGGCTACCCGGTGACCTTCTTCTACGACACCATCACAGACGTCTCCGCAGGCTCGCTGGCCCTCTACGCGCTGCACAGCGCTGACAATGTGTCCAAGCTCACCCTGTCCGGCGGCGGCCTGACCAATCGTCTGACCGGCGTGAACGGAGACGGCAAGGACCTCGCGGTTGTCAGCGCCAACGCCCTGCTCGCCGGTGGAGCCAGCGGTCTGCTGCGTTACAACGCCGACAACAACATCGTCATCATGCTGAATTCCTCAGACATGGATGACATCGCCGCTGTCGCACCCGTCGACACCAACACCAGCCTCATCCTCGCCGACGTCGGGCAGCGTGCGTTCCTGATCTACGAGTACGACTCCGGCACGATCAGCGTCTCCGCCAAGCTCTCCGACTCCTTCTCCTACGACAGCGAGGGGGACCCCGTCGAGATGGTCTCAATGGATGGCTACACCATCGCCGGGACGGACGCCGGAGAGCTGCTGTTCCTCACCGACCGCCCCTGGATCATCACCGAGTCCTACTCCGCCAGCACCGTCGCGGTCGGAGACGCCATCGAGGTGGTCTTCAGCTCCGACACCGACGGCGACTGGGAGCTTCGGGACGGCCCCGACGGCGACGTGCTGGACTCCGGCGAGCTGACCGC
>JBLHNG010000334.1:0-9024 GCA_047621685.1 Myxococcota bacterium
CGGCAGCGTGATGACGTCGTGCGCATCCGGGCGGTGCAGCGCTCGCTGGGCATCGGGCTGATCGTGGGGATCTGCTACACCGGCCTTGTCATTCAGGCCGGGCGCATCATGCTCACCGAGGACTCCCAGCTCCAGAGCAAAGCCCGGGACCAGTTCGAGCAGGCCATCGAGATCCAGGGCCGGCGCGGAGACATCCTCGATCGAGACGACGCTCTGCTCGCCACCACCGCCGAGCTGTTCGCGATCCACGCCGACCCCTCCAAGCTCACCGAGCAGACCGCCGAGCAGGTCGCCGAGGCCCTCTCCCCCACCCTAGACCTCGATGTCTCGACCCTCACCGCCCACCTCACCCGGTTCGATCGCCGCGATGTGCTGCTGTCTCGTGGGCTGACCCCGATGGAGGCTGAGGAGGTCCGCGAGGTCCGGCGCGCGCTCATCAAGGAGAACTCCGCCTTCCGTGGGCTGCTGTGGACCGACGCCGAGCAGCGCCGCTTCTACCCCGGACGCCACCAGGCCGCGCCGATCATCGGCATGGTCGGCCACAACGGAGTCGGAGTCGCCGGCCTGGAGCGCACCAGCGACCGGGTGCTGCGGGGTGAGCGGCACAAGTACGTGCTGTTCCGGGACCGCAAGGGCCGCCAGGTCACCCCAGACCTGCCCACCGCCTCACCGGGCAACACCGTCGTCCTCACCCTCGACCGCCAGATCCAGCACTACGCCGAGACCGCGCTGGACTTCACCATGGAGTTCACCGGTGCCGAGGCCGCCTGGGTGGTGGTCATGGATGTCAAGACTGGTGAGATCCTCGCCCTGGCCAACCGTCCCAGCCAGAACCCCAACAACACCACCAGGCTGAAGATGGAGTCGTTCAAGAACCGGGCGGCGCTGGATGCCTACGAGCCCGGCTCGGTGTTCAAGCCGTTCATCGCCGCAGCCGCCCTGGAGGAAGGGCTGGTCACCGCGCAGAGCCTGGTCAACTGCGAGAATGGTGCGTGGGCAGTCAACCGCCGCGTCATCCACGACGATCACCCCAAGGGAGTCATCACCGTCTCGGAGGTCATCAAGTACTCTTCGAACATCGGCGCGGCGAAGTTGGCGTTCAAGCTCGGTGCCGAGCGCGCCCTGAGCTACCTCTCCGACCTCGGCTTCGGTCGCTCCACCGGCCTCTCCGTGCCCGGCGAGACCCGCGGCGTTCTCCGCAGCGCCCACAGCATCAAGCCCATCGAGCTGGCCACCACCAGCTACGGCCATGGTGTCTCCGTCAACGCCATCCAGCTCGTCTCGGCCACCGCCACCCTCGGCAACGGCGGCGTGCGCATGGAGCCTCGGCTCATCCGCGAGGTCCGCGCCCCGGACGGCAGCGTGCTCGAGCGCTACGAGCCTGCAGTTGATCGCCGGGTGTTCTCCGAGGAGACCGCTCGGACCACCCTCGACATGATGGTCACCGTCACCCAGCAGGGCGGCACCGGAACCCGCGCCCAGGTCCCCGGCTACGTGGTCGCCGGAAAGACCGGCACCGCCTGGAAGCACGAAGACGGCGCCTACTCCAGCACCGACCGCATCGGCTCGTTCGTCGGCCTCCTGCCCGCAGACGATCCCAGGTTGGCCATTGTGGTGACCGTCGACACCCCGACCATCGGCCTGAGCTACGGCGGCATCGTGGCCGGTCCAGCGTTCTCTCAGATCGCCGCCCAGTCCATGCGCCACCTCGGCATCCCCGCGGATCCGGTGCTGCTGGAAGGCCCCGAGGATGAAGACGGCGCAACCTTCGAGGAGCCTGAGATCACCCTGCCCGAGCCCGACGAGGTCCCCATCGAGGTCACCTGGACGCCCGACGGCAGCCTCCGTGTCCCGGACCTCACCGGCATGTCCCTCCGCGATGCCCTCGCCACCATCCAGGGCTCTGGTCTCTCCGTCTCCCTTCAGGGAAGCGGGCGCATCACCCAGCAGTACCCTGAGCCGGGGACCCCGCTGTCCTTCGGCGACGCCGTAGAGGTCACGCTCCAGTAACCATGCGCCTCTCCACGCTCATCCACCGACTCCGCCCCCGCTCGGTCGACGGTCCCACCGATCGCCCGATCATCGGTGTGTCTCATGACTCCCGGGAGGTCGGTCCGGCGGACATCTTCGTCGCCATCACCGGCGCTCGGGTCGACGGGCGGACGTTCACCCCCAGCCTCGACGTCGCTGCGGTCATCGCGGAGGGCGAGGTCACCGTCAAGCCCGGGGTGACGGTCATTGAGGTCGCCGACAGTCGGGCAGCCCTGGCCATCGCCGCCGCCGCGCTCCACGGCGACCCCGCCGCGACGATGCCGGTCGTCGGCATCACCGGGACCAACGGCAAGACCACCACCTGCTGGATGCTGGAGCGGATCCTCCTACACGCGGGTCGGCGCTGCGGGATCCTCGGCACGAACGGTCACCGCATCGACGGCGCTGCCCTCCCCGACAGCCGGCTGACCCGCTACACCACCCCCGAGGCCCCGATCCTCCAGGCCATCCTCGCGCAGATGCAGGAGGCTGGCTGTGAGGCCGTGGCCATGGAGGTCTCCTCGATCGGGCTCGCCCTGCGCCGATGCGATGCCCTGCCGTTCTCCGTGGGCGTGTTCACCGGGCTGTCCAGGGACCACCTCGACTTCCACGCCGACATGGCCGACTACCTCGCCGCCAAGCGTCGGCTGTTCTCCGAGCTGCTGCGCACCGATGGTGTGGCCATCCTCAACGCCGACGATCCAGCCTCCGCACAGACCCCCTCCCGGGCACCGGTCTGGACCTACAGCCGCCAGGCTTCTCCCGACCATCCCGCCGACATCACCGCACAGGATGCCACCTTCACCCTCAACGGCATCACCGCCACGGTGACCACCCCACGCGGCGAGGGCGCCCTGTCGATGTCGATGGTCGGCAGCCACAACCTGGAGAACGCCCTGGCCGCCGTCGGTGTCGCGCTCGCACTCGGCCTCGATCTACCCACCATCCTCGCCGGTCTCGCCGCGCTTCCCAGCGTGCCGGGTCGGCTGGAGCGGGTGCCGGGTGGAGACAGCGTGCGTGGAGACAGCGTGTGTGTGCTCGTCGACTACGCCCACACCCCCGACGCCCTGCGCCGGGTGCTGACCACCCTCCGTCCGATCACCCCCGGGCGCATCCACACCGTGTTCGGCTGCGGCGGAGATCGGGATGCCGGCAAGCGTCCGCTGATGGGGGCTGCGGCCAGCGTGGGCAGCGACGTCGTCACCGTCACCTCCGACAATCCCCGGCATGAGGATCCCCTCGCCATCATCGACGCCATCCTCCCCGGCATCACCAGTGAGTACACCGTGCAGCCCGACCGCCGGGCCGCCATCGAGGCCGCCATCGCCGCCGCTCAGCCCGGTGATGTGATCCTGATCGCTGGAAAGGGTCACGAGACCTACCAAATCATCGGGACGACCAGCACGCCGTTCTCGGACGTAGCCGTCGCCGCCCAGGCCCTCGCGCAGCGGTCTCTTGTACAGAGGAAGTCTCCATGATCTTCTCCGCCACAGCGCTGGCCGAGGCCACCGGCGGCATCCTGGTGCAGGCCGGACCGTCCGGCTCCATCGACACCGACTCCCGTCGCCTGCGACGGGGCGCCTGGTTTGTCGCCCTGGTCGGCGAGCGATTCGACGGGCACAGCTACCTCCCCCACGCCGGCGCCGCAGGATGCGCCGGCTGCATCGCGCAGAGAGTCCCCGAGGGCTGGAGTGGCGGCTTCATCCAGGTCGAAGACACCCTCGTCGCGCTCCAGAACATCGCCCGCTACGTGCGCGCCGGGTTTGATGGGCCGGTCATCGGCATCACCGGCAGTGCGGGCAAGACCACCACCCGCGCCATGACCGCGCTGGCGCTGAGCAGCCTCGGTCCCATCCACCAGACCAGCGGCAACCTCAACAACCACATCGGCCTCCCTCTCACCCTGCTCGCCGCCCCCGCCGATGCCGCGGCCTGGGTGGTGGAGATGGGCATGAACCACGCCGGAGAGATCGCCCTGCTCCAGGACATCTCCCGCCCCACCGTGCGGCTGATCACCAACGTCGGTGCCGCGCACACCGAGGGCGTCGGCGGCATCGCGGGGGTCGCTGCGGCAAAGGGCGAGCTGTTCGATGGCGCCCGCCCCGGAGACGTCTGCATCATCAACGCCGACGACCCTCACGTCTCGGCCCTGCCCCTGCCCGATGGGGTTCGCATCATCCGGTTCGGCACTGCCCCGGGCTGCGACGTTCGGCTCACCGCCGCCGCGGTCGATCCGACCACCCTGCACACCCGCTTCCAGGTCGAGACCGCCGGCGGCTCGGTGCTCTCCATGATCCGCAGCCCCGGCACCCACCTCGCCATGAACGCCGCAGCGGCCATCGCCGTGGGTCTCGCCCTGCACTGCCCCCCCGAGCAGATGGCGCGGGCCATCACCGACTACGAGCCGGTCGGCGCCCGGCAGCGCATCCTCTCCATTCCCGGCGGACCAGTCGTCCTCAACGACGCCTACAACGCCAACCCTCTCTCCACCACCGCCTCCCTCCACACCCTCGCCGCCATCACCGGGCGTCGTCGCATCGCCCTGCTCGGCGACATGCTGGAGCTGGGCGACCTGGAGGAGAGCGGACACGCCGAGATGCTCGCGCTTGCCCGCTCACTCTCTCTCGATCTCATCGGCCTCGCCGGACCGCGCTATGCCGCGGCGTGCCAGGCCGCCGGTGCCCCTGATGGGGTGCTCTCCGCGTCCGATGCCCGCGCACTGGCGGTACTCGTCGGTCCGCGGATCTCTTCTGGTGATGTCGTGCTGCTCAAGGGCAGCCGCGGGATGGCCATGGAGCGGATCCTCGACACTCTCAACACCTCGCGGTGAGTCATGCTGTACCACCTGCTCGTTCCGCTCGCTGATCAGTCCGCCTTCTTCAATCTCTTTCAGTACATCAGCTTCCGAGCTGCCTGGGCGATGGTGACCGCGCTTGCGATCAGCTACGCGCTCTATCCCTGGTTCATCGAGCGCATGAAGCGCATGAAGATGGAGCAGATCATCCGGGCAGAGGGACCACAGTCCCACGTCGAGAACAAAGTCGGCACCCCGACGATGGGTGGAATCCCCATCCTGTTCGCGATCACTGTCTCCACCCTGCTGTGGGCGCGACTGGATCAGCCGGTGGTGTGGATGTGCCTCGTCATCCTCGCTGGCTACGGCATGCTGGGCTTCATCGACGACTACCGCAAGGTCGCCAAGAAGTCCTCCGACGGCCTCTCCGGTCGCTGGAAGCTGGTCGGCCAGGCCGGGATCGCCGGGGTCGTGCTCGGCATCGGCTGGATCACCGGGGTCATCGAGCCAGACCTCGTGCTGCCGTTCTTCAAGAACGCCACCATCCACCTCGACGAGCTGATCCCCGGCGCACCCTGGACGGGCGTGCTCTACGTCTTCTTCGGCATGTTCGTGCTGACCGCGTTCTCCAACGCCGTCAACCTCACCGACGGACTCGACGGTCTCGCCATCGGCCCGGTGATGACCTCAGCAGGCACCATGGCGATCCTCGCCTACATTGCCGGCCGCACGGACTTCTCCGCCTACCTCTCGCTGCCCTATGTCGCAGGTGCCGGAGAGCTGACGATCTTCTCGATCACCCTGGTCGGCGCTGGGCTCGGCTTCCTCTGGTTCAACGCCTACCCCGCGCAGATCTTTATGGGTGACGTCGGCTCATTGGCGCTGGGCGGGGCGCTGGGCATTCTCAGCGTGCTGACCAAGCATGAGTTCCTGCTCGCCCTCATCGGCGGCATCTTCGTCCTGGAGACGCTCAGCGTCATCATCCAGGTCTTCTGGTTCAAGCGGACCGGTACCCGCGTCTTCAGGATGGCACCGATCCACCACCACTATGAGAAGCTCGGCTGGAGTGAGCCGAAGATCATCGTGCGGTTTTGGATCATCTCCATCCTTCTGGCGCTCGTCGCGCTGATGACCCTCAAGATCCGCTAGGAAGCGCACAATGAACCGTCGGATCGATCCCTGGCTGCTGCTGATCGTCGCCACCCTCATCACGTTTGGGCTGGTGATGGTCTACTCCGCCTCCGCGATGGTCTCTGCGGACTGGACCGGAGACGAGGTGCAGTACGTCAAGCGTCAGTTCGTCGCCATCCTGGCGGGCGGCGTGATGTGCATCGGCTCGGCGATCACTCCGATGCGCTCGTTTCGGCGCTACCGGATGCTGTTCTACTCCGCCTGCGTCGTCGGCCTCATCCTCTGCTTCGTGCCGGGCATCGGCCACTCCGTCAAGGGCGCGAGTCGCTGGCTGGGCTTCGGCGCGGTCAACGTGCAGCCCTCGGAGTTCGCCAAGATCGCGATGCTCATCGTGCTGGCCGACTACCTCCACCGGTGGCGCGGCTACATTGAGGATCCCCGGGTCATCCTCAAGTCCCTGGCCATCCCGCTGCCGCTGATGCTGCTGATCATCCCAGAGCCAGACTTCGGCAGCACCGCGATCATGGGCGGACTCGCCGCGCTGATGCTGTTCATCGCCGGGGTGAAGATTCGGCACATCACGGTCACCAGCCTGGTTGGTATCGCGGTCGGCATCCCGGTCCTGTTCGCAGAGGAATACCGGGTCGCTCGGCTGACCAACTTCCTCGACCCCTGGGATGATGCACAGGGCGGCGGCTTCCACACCATCCAGAGCTGGCTCGCCATGCACTCCGGCGGGCTGTGGGGGCAGGGACTTGGCAACTCCATCGCCAAGCTGCACTTCCTCCCCGAGCCCTGGACCGACTACATCGCCGCGGTCATCGCCGAGGAGCTGGGCTTCGTGCGGCTGGTGATCGTCATCGGCCTGTACGGGCTGTTCGTCTGGCGGGGGCTGTACATCGCTCGCCGCGCCCGAGACGCCTTCTCCACCTACCTCGCCGCCACCATCACCGCGATGGTCGGCTTCGAGGCGTTCTTCAACCTCGGTGTGGTCATGGGCATGCTGCCCCCCAAGGGGCTCGTCCTCCCGTTCCTCTCCTACGGTGCGACCGCGATGATGTCGCACCTCTGGGCGGTCGGGATACTGCTGTCCATTGCCGCTGAGGCCGACGACACCCCCATCGAGAAGGGCTGGCACCGCCCCAACAAGGCCACCTCCCCTCCCCAGGATTCCCCGCTTCAAGCGGCCGGAAAGTAGCAGGATTACGACATGTTTCGCGGCACCATCAATCGCATTCACTTTGTCGGCATCGGCGGCTCCGGTATGTCCGGGATCGCGGAGGTCCTGCTGACGCAGGGCTACACCGTCACCGGCTCAGACATGAAGGAAGGGGCCGCAGTGACGCGCCTCAGAGAGCTGGGCGGGACGGTCTTCATCGGCCACGCCGCCAGCCATGTCGACGGGGTCGATGTGGTCGTCAAGTCCACCGCTGTGCCCAAGAGCAACATCGAGATCACCGCCGCGGCCGAGGCCGGCATCCCGGTCATCCCCCGCGCGGAGATGCTCGCGGAGCTGATGCGCATGAAGTACGGCATCGCGGTGGCCGGTACCCACGGCAAGACCACGACCACCTCGATGCTCGCCACCTGTCTGCACCACGCCGGCCTCGACCCGACCGTGGTCATCGGCGGACGGCTCAACTCGATGGGCTCCTCCGCCCGCCTCGGTGCCGGGGAGTTCATGGTCGCGGAGGCCGACGAGTCCGACGGCAGCTTCATGCTGCTCGCCCCCACCGTGGCGATCATCACCAACATCGACCCGGAGCACATGACGCACTGGGGCACGGAGAAGGCGCTGGTCGATGGCTTCTTCGACTTCGCCAGCAAGGTGCCGTTCTTTGGGTTCGCCGTGCTCTGCACCGACCACCCCACCGTCGCCACCATCGCCCCCTGGCTGCGCCGCCGGGTGGTGACCTATGGGCTCAACGACGGCGCGGAGTTCCAGGGGGTCAACCTTGAAAATGAGGGCCTTAGCACTTCATTCTCAGTGGTGTACCGCGGAGAGATGCTCGGCCGAATCCAGGTAGCCATGCCCGGTCACCACAACATCTCCAACGCCCTCGCCACCATCGCGGTTGCAGTCAACCTCGACATCCCGTTTGCGACCATCGCCGCAGCCCTTCACAACTTCACCGGGGTCGACCGGCGGTTCTCCATCCGCGCTGAGGTTGGCCCCAGGGATGCTCCGGTCACGATCATCGACGACTACGGCCACCACCCCGTCGAGATCCAGGCGACCCTCTCCGGTGTGCGTCAGGCCTGGCCAAACAGAAGGGTGATCGCTATCTTCCAGCCGCACCGCTACAGCCGGGTGGCGGACCTGTTCTCCGAGTTCTGCGACAGCTTCTCCGACGCCGATCACGTCGTGGTCTGCCCGATCTACGCCGCTGGGGAGAAGCCCATCCACCGCATCAGCCACAGCCGGATCCTCGACGGGTTGCTGGAGAAGGGCAACACCTCCATCAGCGCCATCGACTCCCTCGACGACGCCGTCGATCACCTCCATCCCCGCATTCGTCCCGGCGATGTGGTGGTGACTCTGGGTGCTGGAGACATCAACCGAATCTGCGCGCCCCTTGCCGCGCGTCTGGAGGGTGGCTTTGCCGAGTGACCTCCTGATCAAGCGTCTGTCTGCCCTCGACGGCGTCTCCGTTCGCTCCAGCGAGCCCCTCTCCGCACACACCCCGCTGCGGGTCGGCGGACCCGCTCAGGTCTGGGCGATCGTTGCTGATGTTGATGCCCTCAAGCTGACCCTCACCGCCGCCCGTGCCGAGAAGGTCCGCTGGCGGGTGGTGTGGCCCATGGAAGACGTCATCTTCCGTGACGCCGGCTACAACGGCCTCATCGTCCGCCCCGGTCGAGGCTTTGAGGGAGTCAGCAAATTGGAGAGCGGTGCGCGAGTCGGCGCGGCGAGCCCATGGGCAGCCCTCAGCAGCGTCCTCGAGCTTCCGATCACCCGCTGGTCGGGCACAGTCGGCGCGCTGTTTTCACAGGGCGAGCAGGATCGGCTGACCAACCTCGGGGTGACGCTCAGCTACCTCAAGGGCCGCCGCATCATCGAGGTCCGC
>JBLHNG010000335.1:0-8992 GCA_047621685.1 Myxococcota bacterium
GTGAGGAACCAGCACTCGTCCCGCCAGATGCCAGCGTCGATGGTCTGGCAGGTGGCCTGGGCTGCGGTGATGTCGCCTTCGCGGGCGTGTCGGGCGGCGGCGTGGATGAGGCAGTCCGAACGCAGGGTGTCGTCGGCGATGGCGGTGCAGATCCCAGCGGCTTCGGCACGGTCGGCGGTGGTGGACTGGATGTAGCGGTCCTGATCGCTCGGCGCGGAGGCGCAGGCCAGCAGCCAGATCATGGCACCACCCAGGCCGCGCTGCCGTCTGCACCGAGGACATCCGGGGTGCCGAGCCCGGCGGTCACTGCATCGGCATAGCCGGGCATCGCCAGGACGATCATCGGCGGCAGGTCGATCTCTGTGGGCACCGGAGGCGGCTGAGGGAAGGCGAGGCCGGCGAGCCACATCCCGGCGTCGGTCTCGATGGGGTCGCCGGGACGGTTGGGGGAGAGCCGCAGCGGACGGCGGTGGACGCGCTGGTCGAGCAGCGGGCGCTGGAAGTGGATCCCGGGACCAGCAGCGGGCACCACCAGCACCTCACCATCGGGCAGGTCGGCGAGCATGTGGGCGGCGTCGGGGGCACGCAGCGGGGTGACTGGCAGCGGGACCGGGGCGGGGGAGAGCAGGGCGAGGTCCGCGGCGAGGAGGAGGGCAGCGGGCAGTCGGTACTTCGCCGGGAGCCTCGCGACTCCCCGGGCGGTCAGCGCGGCCATGGCGACCCCGCCGATCAGCAGCGCCCGTCCGTGGTGGTTGAGCAGCTCCCCCAGCGGCAGGAGGTGGGCGAGGGCGGCGATCGGGTTGTCGATGCCGGTGGGCTCCCCGGCGATGGAGATGCCCGGACCCAGCGCGAGCAGCGCGCAGCCGATGAGCACCACCCACCACCGGCTCCACCCGCCGCGGATCGCGAGGAGAAGCGGCACGATGCCGAGGTAGCCAGGGTGGATGCGGACGAGGGCGTCGCCGGGATCCTGGCGTCCGGGGGCGATGAGGCTGAGGAGGTCCACCCCGTGCCAGGGGTTGAGCCGCCACAGGGGCTCACCGCGTGCGATGACGCTGCCGGCGTGGTGCCCGGCCCCACCGAGGCGGTCGGCGTGGGTCATGGCGAGGGGGAAGACGATGAGACCAGCGAGCAGTCCGCCGAGCAGCAGGCCCGGCCAGGTCCGTCGATCGCTGGCCAGGGTCAGCCCGACCGCGACCACCGCGGCCACCCAGGCGATCACCAGCCCACACCACGCCGCGAGTCCGAGTGCGAGCCCGGCGAGCACCCCGGCCCACGGTCGATCCCGCCCGATGAGTGCGAGCCCCGCTGCGATGAGTCCGATGCCGCCGTCTTCGGTCAGCCCGGACATCAGCGAGCCGAGCAGCGCAGGCCACAGCGCGAGGGTCAGCCCGCCAGTGAGGGGATCGCCGTCCTCCTGCTTTGCCAGGAAGGCCCCGCCAGCAAACGCCATGGCCACCGCAAGCAGGATCCAGGCGTTGTAGCCGACCAGGGGTCCGAACAGCCGCCACAGTCCGGCAGCGAAGGCGGTGGGCAGCGGGTCGATGACCGGCCAGGAGGATGCGCCCTCGACCAGCTCGGTGCCCGCAGGCCAGCCCGGGAGGGCCTCGCTGTGCCACCACTGCACCCAGGCGTGTCCGTAGACCTCGCCGCCAGGGCTGGCCAGCAGACCGGGGCTGAGCACGAGTCGGGCGGCGACGAGCAGGAGCACCGCGAGGGCTGCGAGGACGAGCGGCATGGAGGCCAGTGTACTCTCACCCCCATGCCTGTGCTGATCAGCTTCCTCCTGGCGCTGTACTGCCTCCGATCGGCCTGGTGGCGGCCCGGCGAAGTGCTGATCGGCGGCTGGGCACATCCGGACACCCTGTCCAACCACTGGCTGCTGGCCTGGGTGGCGGAGCGTCTGGCGAGCGGGCAGGGGATCCTGCACAACGGCGACTACTACTGGCCCGTCGGAGATGCCCCGGTGCTGGCGGGCAATGGCGGGGAGGGACTGGCGTATCTGCCGTTCCATCTCCTGCTCGGCTGGCCCCACGGTGTGGCCCCCTACGCGGTGACCATCCTCACCCTCAACGGAGTCGCGGGTGCGGCGCTGGCTCGGTCGGTCGGGGCGAGCGCGCCGGCATCCTGGCTCGCTGCGGCGGCGACGGTCTGCTTTCCGTACACCCTCCAGGAGCTGTCCGCCGGGCGGTTCAGTCAGGTGAGCATCTGCTGGGGACTGTTTGCCCTGGCGGCGTTCTTCCGGCTGCTGGATGATCCCACCCGACGCCGGACGGCCGTGTGCGGGGTGCTGCTGGCGGTGACCGGGTTCTTCTACTGGTACTACGCCCTGTTTACCTGCCTCGCGATCGGGGTGGTGCTGCTGGCACGCTGGCGAGACATCCCCTGGAAGTCGGTGGTCGGGGCGCTGGGGCTGTCCGCGATCCTGATCGCCCCCTGGCTCGCACTGTTCGTCGCCAACTTCGCCGCGATCCCCGGTGCCGAGGAGGCCTTCCCCAGCCCCCACGCCGCGATGAAGTCCGCCCCGCTCACGCCGAGGCTGCTCATCGGAGGGGGCCTCGACTCCCACCACACCATGTCCGCGGTGCCCTGGCTGCTCGGACTGGCGGGAATCGGGGTCGCGATTCGCAGCTGGCAGGGGCGGGCGCTGGCCGGGGTGGCGGTGCTGTTTGCAGTCCTCTCGCTGGGACCGGCGGGCGGGCTGTACACGGCGCTGTATGGCCTCGCCGCACCCCTGCGACGGTTCTGGTGGCCGCTGAGACACGTGGTCTTCCTCAACGCCGCCTGGACCGCCGGGGCCGCCCTCGCTCTGACCGCGCTGCTGGCCCGGCTCTCAGAGCGATGGCGTCCGCTGGTGGCGCTGCTCGCGGTGCTCTCAGTTCCCATCGGCCTCACCGCACAGGGCATCGAGACGCAGCCGAAGTACACCGCGATCACCCTGCCCCCGCCGGTCTACCCCGCCCTCGCCGAGGATCCGGGGCACGTCCTCATCGAGCCGCCCCTGCTGCCCGCCCTGGCCTCCACCCAGCAGACCCTCATCTACCAGCGCTACCACCAACAGCGGCTGCTCGGTGGGCACGCCCTGTGGGTCGATCGGCTGCGTCCCGCGACCTGGGATGCGACGGTGGCCTCGAGCAGCTTCCTCGCCGCCCTTCAAGGTCTAGAGCGTGGAGAAGCCGGCGATGAGTTTGCCTTCTCCGGCGAAGACCTCCAGTCGCTCCTCGACGCCGATGTGCGCTACCTCTCGATCAACCGCGAGCTGTTCCCGCTCAAATTCAAGACCCTCATCCGACGCTACCGGGACATCGCCACCGCGCTGTTTGGTGAGCCGGTCCAGCGGACCACCGGGCTGTGGATCTGGGACCTTCGCCAGTGGAGTGGGGAGACTGCGGTGGCGATCACGCCGTGGACCTGGCCGGCCAGCGTGCGTCCCGGCGGACCAGAGATTTCGATCAGCGGACGGCGCCCGGCCAGCGTGAGCTTCGGGGAGGTCGACGAAGCGTCTGGTTTAATGTCCCCATGACCACCATTCCCCATCGCCTGTTCGCCCAGGGTGCCGCCCTCGGCAGCGCAGCAGCCTACCACCAGAAGATCGACGGAGCGTGGGTCGCCACCGACTGGCAGACCTACGCCGCCTCGACCCGTCAGGTCGCCCGCGCCCTCATCGGACTCGGCCTCCAACCCGATGGCCGGGTCTGCATCCTGTCGTTCAACCGACCAGAGTGGGTGCTCGTCGATGTCGGCTGCATGGCGGCGGGCGGGGTTGCTGCGGGCATCTATGAGACCTGCTCTGCTGAAGAAGTCGCCTACATCCTCCGCCACTCCCAGGCCCGGATCGCGTTCGTGGAGAGCGCATCACAGTGGGAGAAGATCGCAGAGCACCGGGAGTCGCTGCCGGACCTGGAGGCGGTGGTGACCTTCGCGGGCGTGCCCCCGATTGCCGACGCACTGGTGATGTCCTGGGCGGAGTTCCTCGCGGTCGCCGACGGGGTGGAGGACGGCGCGGTCCAGGTGCGGCTGGACGGCCTGAAGCCAGACGCCCCGGCGACCTTCATCTACACGTCGGGCACCACCGGCCCGCCCAAGGCGGTGATGCTCTCCCACAGCAACCTCGCCTGGACCGCAGAAGCCGCCATCGGCCTTGTCGGCCTCGGTCCGACTGACAGCACCGTCTCCTACCTGCCCCTGTCTCACATCGCCGAGCAGATGTTCACCATCCTCGCCCCGATCACCGCCGGCAGCCAGGTCTACTACGCCGAGTCCCGGGAGACGATGGCAGAGAACATTGTCGAGGTTCAGCCCACTGTCTTCCTCGGCGTCCCCCGGGTGTGGGAGAAGATGCACGCCAAGATCAGCACCGGGCTTCAGGGCGCGCCGCCGATGAAGAAGCGCATCGCTGGCTGGGCGATGGGGGTGGGACAGCGGGTCAACGGCCTGCGCAACCGGGGGGCGTCTCCCGGGCTCCTGCTGCGCATCCAGTATCGGCTGGCGCGGCGGCTGGTCTACGACAAGGCCCGGCCAAAGTTCGGCATGGGACGGGTGCGGGTGGCGGTCACTGGCGCGGCCCCGATTGCCCCGGAGATCATCGACTTCTTCGCCGGACTCGACCTCCAGATCCACGAGGTCTACGGCCAGTCCGAGGACTGCGGGCCGACCTCGTTCAATCGTCCTGGTGCGACGAAGATCGGCACCGTCGGCCCTGCGATCCCCGGGGTGAAGATCAAGATCGCCAAGGACGGCGAGATCCTGGTGTCTGGCCCCAACGTCTTCCTCGGCTACTACAAGGATCAGGCCGCCACTGACGAGGCCCTCATCGACGGCTGGCTGCACTCCGGTGACCTCGGAGAGCTTGATGCGGACGGCTTCCTGTCGATCACCGGTCGCAAGAAGGACATCATCATCACCGCCGGGGGCAAGAACATCGCGCCGAAGAACATCGAGGCGGCGCTGAAGAACCTGACGCTGGTCAGCCAGGCGGTGGTCATCGGGGATCGGCGGAAGTTCCTCTCCGCGCTGATCACGCTCGATCCGGAGACGGATGCCCGCCACGATGATCCGGCGGTTCTTGCGGAGATTCAGAAGGGAGTAGACAGCGTGAACGCCCGGTTTGCCCGGGTCGAGCACATCCGCAAGTTCACCATCCTCCCCCGAGACTTCGACGTCGAGAACAAGGAGCTGACCCCGACGCTGAAGGTCAAGCGCCGCATTGTTGATGAGAACTGGGCGGATGCGATTGAGGCGATGTATGCCGGGTGATGTGCGCGACTCGCGGGAGTATCGGGCGATTTCGGCGTTTTATGGCGACCGGTGTGCGCGGCGGAGCGGGGTTCGTCTGATCCAGCACATCGACGAGGGCATCGCGCTGCTGGCACACCTGGGGGCGGACGAGCGGGCGATGCGGGCGTTCTGCATCCACCCGATCCTCCAGTCTGATGCCGACCTCGCTGCCGCCGACCTCACCGCGCTCAGCGACGACGTGGTCGTGATGGCCCTGGCGATGGAGTACCGCAGCGTGGCGAATGCGTACCTCTCGCCGATGGGGGAGCGGGCGCTGGGGGAGATTCGGCTGTCTCCATTGGCGGCGGTCAATGACATGCTGCGGGCGGACAAGGTGCAGAACTACAAGGACTTCCTGCGCTTTCACGACGGGGTTCATGCCAACAGCGACGGGCTGAACCGGTACTTTCGGGCGTGGCTGACCCGGCTGGGGATTCTGGGGGAGCTCGAGGCGCTGTGCGGAGTCTGTGGCTGATTCGCCGACAGGCTGCATTCCTCCATTCTGACACCTGAGGTGAATCCCCGCCCTGCGGCCGCACATCGGCCCACTCAGCGACTCGTCCTGTACCTCAGCGTGTGTCGCATGGTTGCAAGGATGCCAGCCCACACCGCCGGACTCACCTCAAAATATACCGCGACAACATCGTCACCAAAGCATCCTCAAACGCCACATCCTCCAGCTTCGCCGGATCCTCCAGCAGCGCCGCATGAATGATCGACTGCCCGGTCACCACCAGCATCCAGGCCGCCGTCCGCACATCCGGAACATCCAGCTCCGCCTGCCGCACCATCAGCCACAGCGCCACCCGATCAACCGCCTGGTTCTGAAAGTGCAGAAAGTGCTCCAGTCCCACCGAGAGCGTCTGCTCCAGCAGCGCCTGGTGCACCTCCGGATCCCCGGAGTGCGCCTCAATCATCGCCCGCACAAACGCCCGAATCGCAATCGGAATCGGCGCATCCGCAACCTCAATCACCCCAGCCAGCAGCCCCAGCATCTCCTCCGCATGCTGACTCGCAAGCGCATAAATCAGCGACTCTCGGTTCGGAAAGTACTGATACAGCGATCCAACCGACACCCCGGCCACCTCCGCAATCCGATTCGTCGTTGCCGCCGCATACCCGTCCTCCTTCAAGACGCGAGCAGTGGCCTCAACCAGGGCGGCGACCATCTCCTTGCTCCGACGCTGACGAGGGATCTTCCGAGGTTCAAGGCTCTCAATGATGCTCATGGCGGCTTCCTGGTGAAGGCGAGTGGATTTTGCGAGTATAAGCTCGTATTCTTAAAACGCGAGCAAAAACTCGCAAACACCCGCACCCAGAGACCCCCATGAGCGCCGTCGCCCTGCTCCCCGAGCTCCCCCGCAGCCCCCCGATGCTCGATTCCTCCCGCCCCTTCGGTCTCCTGGCGGACTTCCGGGCGGACCCGCTGGCGGTCTTCATGGACGCCTGGCAGACCTGCGGAGACTTCGCCCAGGTGCGGGTGGCCTGGAACCACCTCCTGCTGCTCTCCAGCCCCCGCCACGCCCGCCATGTGCTCATCACCAACGCCGCCAACTACGAGAAGGGCACCCGGGGGCAGGTTCTCCTGCGCAAGATCCTCGGCGATGGGCTGCTGACCGCTGAGGGCTCGGTGTGGCGCAAGCACCGTCGCATCGCCAACCCGGCGTTCCGTCGCAAGATGATCGCCGGCTTCGCAGCCGCTATGGCAGCCGCCACAGAGGAGCTTGCCGAGGAGATCATCGGCGGAGAGTTCGACGTCGCCGATGCGATGAACCGCCTCACCCTGCGCATCGCCGGCCGCTGCTTCTTCGGCCAGGACATCTCCGAGGAGTCCAGCGAGATCGGCAGCGCCCTCTCTGCGGTGCTCGACGAGTTCACCCGGCTGGTCGCCGCCCCGTTTGTTGGCTTTGAGCACATTCCCACCCCCAGAAACCTCCGCTACCGTCGGGCAGTGCTGGCGCTCGATGCTGCGGCTCGGGAGATCATTGCTGCCCGCCGGGAGGCGATGGAGCGCGGCGAAGACGGCGGCAACGACCTGCTGTCGATGCTGCTGGAGGCCCGGGATCCGGAGACCGGCGAGGGGCTGAGCGATCAGGCGCTGCGGGATGAGGTGCTGACGATGCTGCTGGCGGGCCATGAGACCACCGCAAACTCCCTGGCCTGGACGCTGATCCTGCTCTCGCGGCACCCGGACGTCGCTCGGAAGGTGGAGGCGGAGGTGGACGCGGTGATTGGCGATGGGCCGGTGGGGTTTGGGGAGGCGATGAAGCTGGACTGGACGGGGAAGGTCATCAAGGAGTCGATGCGGCTGTACCCGCCGGCCTGGGTGATCTCGCGGCGGGCGGTTGAAGACGACGTGATCGATGGCTTCCCGGTTCCGGCGGGCGCGTTTATTTTTGTTTCGCCCTACCTTATCCACCGGCATCCTCGGTACTGGGAGAACCCGGAGGGGTTTGACCCGGGGCGGTTTGACCCGGAGCGGTCGGTGTGTCCGGATGGCTCGCCGCGGCCGAAGGATGCGTACCTCCCGTTTGGGGCGGGGCAGCGGAAGTGTATCGGCAGCCACTTCGCGGAGCTGGAGGCTCGGATTGTGCTCGGGGTGCTGATGCGGCGGCTGCGGATGTCGCTGCTGCCGGGGGAGGTGGCGCAGCCGGCGGCTTCGATCACGCTGCGGCCGGAGGGCGGGACGCGGATGGTGGCGGTGGGGCGGTGAGGACCTCGCCCAAACCGCGGCCAGGGTGAGAGCTGAAGTTCGTTCGGAACTTTGGGAGCCCCGCAGTGGTGCAGGAAGGTCCTTCCCGGCATGACACCCGCCACCCACCCACGCCGTCCTACAGACACTCCGTCGCCGTCCGATACACCAGCCGCTGCTCATACCCCGCCGTAAACCCGGCAACCCCGAACAACGCCGACCAGCTCTCCTGCGCTGGCAGCAGCACCCCATCCACCACCTGTCCCCGCAGGTGCAGCTGCCCATCCATGATCTTCGCCCGCAGCGGCCACTCCCCGATCGTCAGCCGCTTCGGCAGCACAGAGTCCAGCTCCGTCGCCACCTTCCCCCCACCCGGGAAGAACGCGGTGGCCATGAGCGAGGGCGACTTCCAGCTGTCGCCGGTCGGCACCTCAATGACCAGCTGCGCACCATGCCGCTCGTCATCCCAGCGCACAAAGCTGGTGGTGATTGCGCCATCAAACCACGCATCGATCGAGTCCCGCAGCATGCTCACGCTCTCCCCGGGATCACCATCGCCCAGCGAGATCGAGACGCTTCGCGTGCTGGACTCATCTGGTGTATCGGAGGTCTTGCCGACCTGAACCCCGGTACCTGTCGCACCATCCTCGGAGGCATCTTCTGGCGGAATGCTGCGGTTGGTGACGATGCTCGGCTCGATCTCCCCGACCAGCGGCATGATCGGCAGCTCCATCGTCAGATCACCCGACGCATTCGCCAGCGCATAGGAGAACGAAGTCCAGACGCCATCCTCCAGCCGTCCAGAGAACGTGCCGATCCCAGCGAGGCGCTCGCTGCCGCCGCTGGAGAACACGGAGGCGGGCTGGTACAGCGCCAATTCCGCAGAGATGGCGCCGGTGAAGTCCCAGCACTTCCCGGCTGGGCCGTGGGTCAGGGCGAAGGCGGCGTCCTCCCAGGGATCGACGTCGTCGAGGTCGAGGTTGGGGGGCGGGGCAGCGGCTGCGGCGGCGATGATGAGGGGGA
>JBLHNG010000336.1:0-8984 GCA_047621685.1 Myxococcota bacterium
GCGCCATAGACCGAGATGAGGTGCCTGGGGTGGCTGGGGTCCTTCTCCAGCTTCTTCCTGAGGCGCTGGATGGTGGAGTATACGGTTCGAGAGTACACATCGGCGTGGTAATGCCAGACGTTCTGCAGCAGCTCTGCTTGAGAGAAGAGCTGCCCCGGGTGTGCAAGCATCCAGGACAGCAGGCGGTGCTCGGTCGGGGTCAGGCGGTGCTCGGTTTTGTCGCGACGGATGTACCAGCCGTTGAGATCCACGAGGGCAGACGATAGGTTCAATCGGTTTTTACCGTCATTGGTCATGGCCGCTCTCCACGAACTGACGAGTGGACACGGCAGGGGCACCACGTCGACGTCGTTCACCCTTCCATTCGCAGTCAGCGGTGCAGAGTCGGACATTTATTGTTGAGAATATTCGGCACCAGTCGGGCCGGACAGCATCCGGCCGGACTGGTGCGCTTTTGTCTGAAACGGGGGCTTCACCCCCAAGCCCCCCGCTACGCGCTGGCATCCTCTCACACAGACTGTCCGCCAGAAGGGGACGATATGACGGGTGCCGAATATTCGTGAGAAACATCCGCGAGTCGATGCTCAGGTCGTGAGCACGATCTTGCCGACCACACTTGCGGCATCCATCAGCCGGTGTGCCTCAGCGACCTCCGACAGCGGCAGCCGGGCACCAACGAGGGGGGTGATCTCACCGGCGGCGTGCTGGTTGAGCAGCACCGCCCAGTCCGCGCAGCAGCTCGCCGGACCGGTTCCGGGGCTGACGGAGATGCCGTAGGGGCGGACCCGCTTGCCGTTGAGGCGCAGCATCAACGACAAGACGCTGCCGACCCCGGCGATCACCCCGGCCATGCCGCGCTCGACGTCACCGGAGACCCCGAACACGACCAGGGTGCCACGGGGGCCGAGGGTCGCATATGAGCGGTGCAGGTGCGCGCCGCCGATTGGGTCGAGCACCGCGTCTACTCCGTCGGGGGCCTGCTGCTTGAGGACCGTCACGAAGTCCTCGCTGCGGTAGTCGATGGGGATGCCGCCGCGATCCCGGACGATGTCGTGCTTGCCCGCGGAGGCGGTGCCGTAGAGGGTGAGCCCGGCGGCCCGGCCGATGTCCAGGGCTGCGGTGCCCACCCCGCCGGCCGCGCCGTGGATGAGCAGGGACTGACCGGCGGTGAGCCCGGCGAGGCGGTGGATGATCTGCCGGGCGGTGATGTAGTTCAGCCCCAGAGCCACCGCATCCACGGGGTCGATCCCGTCGGGCACTGTGGTGGTTCGGTCGGCAGGCATGCAGACCTGCTCAGCGTAGCCTCCGAAGCCAGTCTTCGGCATCATCGCCGCGACCCTCACACCGATTCGCTCGGGATCCACGCCGCTGCCGACCGCATCGATGATGCCGACCACGTCGTAGCCAGGCGTGAACGGACCAGGCAGGACCAGCACGCCGCGTCGGCGCATGACGTCGCCATAGGCCACCCCCGCGGCCTCGACCCGGATGCGGACCTGACCCCGCCTCGGCTCAGGGGAGGGGACCTCGACGATGCTGAGCACCTCTGGTCCGCCACGCCCGGTGACCACTGCCTTCCTCATCGCAGCGCCTTCGGGGCGAACCACCCCATGCCGCGCCCTTCTCGCAGTCGTCGCACCATCAGCCACGCGGCCCGGCGGAGGGTCAGCCGCTGCGGGTGGGTGGTGCAGTGGGTGAGGAACCCGGTGAGGCTGGCGAACTCGGCGGGCAGGCAGTCGGGGGTGGGCGCGTAGTCGAGCCGCTGTGCTCGTGCGATCCAGCCGTCGTCGCCCAGGAACCGGCGCAGGTAGTCCTCTGGAGCGGGGCAGATGAGCCGCAGCAGCCGCAGGTTGCTGGCACTGGCGGGGGTGGCGGCAGACAGCAGAGCCTCGGTCTCCTCCGTGAGAAGTGCGAGCCCGTCGGGGTGGGTCTGGAGGAGCTGGAGGTCCCAGACCGGCATGTCCTGGTGGATGGTGAACTGGAGGTGGCGGACCATCGAGATCGCCTTCGCCCCCAGCCCGGTGCCGATGCGGAAGTGGTCCAGGCCGATCCGGCTGGCGATGATCGGCTGACGCAGCATCGGGTGGCCCAGGGGTGCCCCGGCATACAGAGCCTCCTCAGTGACGTCTGTGCTGATGACGTAGAGCATCATCTCCAGCTCACCCTGACGGATCTGGGTGGGGGTGGGCAGGGCGGTGAGGAGCCCGGCGTCGAGGAAGGGGTGGAGGCGCTGCTCAAGGTTCATGATTGTGTTATACAACTGTGTAATACACTTGGCAAGGAGATCGCGATGACAGCCTGGGCGAGCCGATCCAGAGACGACGAGACGGTGGCACAGCGCATCGAGCGGCGTCTGACGGTGGAGATTCTGTCCGGGGAGCGGGCGCCGGGCAGTCGCCTGCCGTCCATTCGTGCCCTCGCCGTGGAGGCTGGGACCACCCCGCCGACCATCCAGCGGGTCATCGCCGGTCTGGAGCGCACCGGTCTGGTCTGTGCGGTCCGGGGCAGCGGGGTGCGGGTCAACGATCCAGCACGCTGCGGGGACCTCTCCCTGGCTCCCCTCTGGATGGAGGCCTACGCCGGACAGCCACAGCGACAGGTCGCAATCCTGGCGGACTTCCTGGAGCTTCGTCGGGTCATCGCCGCCCACCTCGTGCGCACCCGCCGTGCCGCCCTGCTGAGTGCCGCCCCCCGACTCGCCCTGGCCGCGACCCTGCCCCGGGGCACCCTCGGCGAGCGTCTGGAGGCGGACCTGGCGTTCTCCCGAGCGGTCCTGGAGGCTGCCGGGCAGTCCGCTGCGGTGACCATCTTCAACACCGTCGAGCGGCTGGTGCGGGAGGTGCCCTACGTGGCGGAGTCGTTCTATGACGACCCGGAGAGCCACCAGCGTGCCCTGCTGGCGGTGGTGGCTGCGGTGGCCTCGGGTGGGGACGGGGCAGAGGCGCTGGAGGCATGGGATGAGACGGTGCTGGCGCGGTTTGGCGCCTATGTCACCCGGGATGGCGGGGTCAGGTGAACAGGACGTGCCACTTGGGCCTCCGCCAGGCCACTCTGAACTCCTCGATCCCGCGCTCTTCGATGATGTCGATGCCGCGTCCGTCGAGAAACAGGACGAATTCGAGCTGTGCGGTGTCGCCGCCCAGCTCGTTGTCGAACTTGATCGCCATCTGGTTGGGAGACAGCAGCAGGCGTCCGTTGACGTCCTCGGGTTCGAGCTGGATGTCCGGCGAGACGTGGAAGGCCTTGTAGATCAGCTCGGAGCAGACCAGCTCATTGTCGGAGGTGAAGTCGAAGTTGTAGTCGTAGGGCTTGCCGAGGTGGGCGAGGGCCTCGATCACCGCGACGAGCAGGTCGGAGCGGGAGATGCGCGGACGCAGCACGCCGAGGGAGTCGCAGCTGCAGCTCTCCGCCACCGAGTGCAGCACCACCCCGGGTCGCAGTGCCTCGATCACCGACAGCGGCTCGCCCTCGCTGTCGGTCTTCTGGAGCGCGGCCCAGGCTTCCGGCCGACGGGCGGCGATGTAGTCCGCCACGCTCCCGCCCTCCAGCTCCAGAAGTCCGGCGAAGAAGTCCTCGATGACCGCCGGGCTGCCGAGGTACAGCGCGGCGTGGGTCCAGTAGCCGGGGATGCCGAGGTTGGTGAGGTGCCACTCCCGGCGCTGGAAGAAGATGTCTCCGGGCCTCAACCGATCGGTGATCGCAGCAGCGGTCTGCCGGGAGATGAAGTAGCGCCGAGAGGTCGCCCGCACGTAGCTGACCTGGACTGCGGCTTCTTTCTGCACTGGAAACCAGGTGTCGAACGCCCGCTTCTCCAGGTAGTGCATCGGGTTGCGCAGCACGCCGAGCGGGTCGCTGCTCACTGCCTGATCCACCGATCGCAGGGCGTCCTCCACCCGGTCGAGCATGGCGGCGTTCTGGGAGAGGTCGGTGCGGATGACCTGGATCCAGGCCCGGCCGGCGTTGAGACGGATGAGGGTGTCGGGGTGCAGCAGCCGCCGCTGGATGGACGCGTAGCAGTCAGGAGGCAGGTCGATGGCGGGGTCGGCCTCGTTGAGCGCGGTCACGACCCGATCGTTGGTGCTCACCGCCCGGGTCAGGGTCAGCTCTGCGCCGTACTGGACCGCGAACGCCCCATAGGAGATCAAGAACGCCTGGGCCTGGGCGGGGCTCTTCCAGGGCAGCCGGTGGAAGCTGCGGTGGCGGTACTTGAGCATGTCCAGCTCGAAGCTGGCCTCGATGTACGCCGCCCACAGGTCGCGGAGCCGTCGGTTGTCCTCGGCGGAGGGGGGCGCAGTGGAGGGATGCATCAGCCCGCTGCCGATCAGCGCATCGAGTGCACCGTCGAACCGATCGAGGAGGTAGCGCAGCAGCTTGAGGTCCTGGCCAAGCAGCTCGGACAGCTCGACCTCCGAGAGTCCCTCGGCGGGGGAGGGCTCGTCGGGCAGCAGGGTGCGGATGAGGTAGCCAGCCACGATCAGCGCGATCAGCAGGGCGATGTGCAGCTCATAGCCAGTGAGCATGCCCTGAATCGGCTCGACGGTCTGGTTGAGCCGGTCCCGGTGCTGCTTGACGGAGATGAGGAACGGCACCCAGCCGGCAAGGTACAGCAACAGCGCAATGCGTCGGTGCAGCGGGTGGAAGATCCGGGTGACCAGGATCCCGAAGGCAGCGGCGGAGAGGAGGCCGGTGAGGACGAGGAGCATGGGTGTGGCCACTTTGAGCGAGAGGGCCAGACTTTACCTCACCCTCCCGTCGTGGGGTTGAGCCGCTCGATGTACGCAGCGGACTCAGCGCACAAACCCGCGACGGATGCCGGGGGACAGCCAGGA
Organism: Myxococcota bacterium; assembly: GCA_047621685.1. Classification (GTDB taxonomy): domain Bacteria; phylum Myxococcota_A; class UBA796; order UBA796; family UBA796; genus JAQXDW01. The sequence continues at coordinate 4,830 of JBLHNG010000336.1, forward strand.
CGAGTTCTCAAGGGCTTCGTGACCGACGGCGGTGATGAAGCAGGAGTTGACGTTGAGGTAGCGGAGGTTCGCCACCGCTGGAGACTCGGAGATGGCCTGGGCACCGGCATCCTTGAACCGGCAGTCGCGCAGGATCAGGTGTTCGATCTGGGGCATCCACGCTGCAGAGAGCAGCCAGCGAAGTTCTTCGAGGCCGATCATGTTGCTGGCGCACTCCAGCGAGAGGCTGGTGAGGGAGGAGAAGTTCTCAGAGTCGGCCAGCGCTCGGATGTCCGCCCGGGTCAACGCAGTCTGCGAGAGGCGCAGGCTCTGGAGGCTTCCGACATGTGGGGAAGCGGCCAGCGCGACCAGCCCTCCGCCGATGCTGTTCCGGCCGAGGTCGAGCTCGCGAACCGCTGAGAGCACCGGGGAGTCTGCCAGGGCGCGCACTCCCCGAGGCCCGATGGAGTTTCTGCGCAGATCGAGCTTCTCAAGCCCGACCAGCGCGATGGATCCGGCGAGCGCCTCCAGTCCAGCATCTTCGAGGTCGTTTCCGTCCAGACTGAGCGTCTTGAGCGCGCAGACCGGTGCCGACGCCAGGACTGCGATGCCCTCGGGGCCGATGCGGTTGGACTTGCTGTCTTTGTTGAGGCCGCAGCCCAGCGACAGGGACTCCAGGCGGGGGAAGAAGGCCGCGCTGGTGAGGGCCTCGATGGGCTCGGGGCCTTTGATCAGGTTGCGCCCGCCGAGGTTGAGCGCGGTGAGGTTGGCGAGGTGAGGAGAGCCGGCCAGCGCGAGCAAGCCCTTGCTGTCGATGAAGCTGTCGAACAGCTCCAGGTGCTTCAGACCGGCCAGGTGGGCGGACTTCGCAAGGGCCTTTGCCCCAGAGGTCTTGATCCGACTCGACCGCAGGCTGAGGTGCTCCAGGCCGGTGAGGTGGGCGGACTTTGCCAGGAGCTTCGCGGATCGGAAATTGAAGTTGCCGTCGACGACGAGCGAGCGGAGCTGCCCGATCATCGCGCCATTGGCGAGGGCGGCGGCATGCTCGGGCTCCAGGTTGTAGCCGCTGAGGCGGAGGGTTCGCAGCGCAGGCATGGTCGTGCTGTTGGCGAATGCCGCGAGCTGCTCGGGTGTCGTGTGCCAGCCGGTATCCAGCTTCAGCGACTCCAGGCGCTCAAACCCCGGGGCCGTCGCCATGGCCTCCAGCGCTTCACCGCTGGTTTCGTTGTAAATCATCGAGAGGTGCGTGAGGCCGGAGAAGCAGGGGGACGGCAACAGCGCGAGGAAGCCTTCGCCGCCGAACTTTCCGTGGTTCAGGTTCAGCCGCTCCAGCCCGGCCAGGGATTTCGCAGCGGCCAGGGCCTTCGCACTCTGGATCTCGATGTCGTTGAGGCTCAGGTCGAGCTCGCGGAGGGATCCGAGCCGATCGCCTGCCAGGAGTGCGGCGACCCCGTCGTCCTTGAGGTCGTTGTAGTACAGCCCCAGCGAGGTGACCTGCTCCAGCGCATCGATCTTCACCAGCGCAGCGACGCCCTCGGCCCCCAACTCGTTGTCGGAGAGGTCCCACCGCGTCGACTGCCCGAGCACTGGACCAGATAGCAGTCCCGCGGCCTCCCCGCCCAGCTTCAGCCGGGAGAGGTCCGCGCTTCGAATCAGCCCAGGCGGCAGCGCCTCCCCGTCCAGCAGCGGTCCCCGCCATGACCACGGCAGCACCCGCAGCGCATCCTCCCAGCCGACCGCAGCGGTCAGCGCATCCTCAAGCCGATCAGGCTCCTCACGCACGGCAGCGCAGAGACGGGACCAGGACTCAGGAGACGCAGAGAGTGCGGCGAGGTCGTTCATGTCGCTGACTGTAATTCAAACACCCCCCTCCGAGGACTGCATCGTCGTCTGGAGGGACTGTCGTCAGGATCGCCCCGGGGCTGGATCACCGCGATCTACAGGCGATCACTCCAGCTGATCCGGCGTCGAACAGTGCCCCTCAAGGCGGGTGACCTCCAGGGGCTGCTCGGCGGGCGGGGAGCAGGAGGTGTCGGTGCACAGCTGGTAGGCGATGGTGCCGGTCAGGGTGCGCGGCAGGCCGTCGGGCAGGGGCCACTGGAAGGTGTGGTTGCCCTCCAGGACCCAGGAGGAGCCGAGTCCGGGGAGAATCTTCTCGGTGCCGTCGGGGATGTGCGGCTGCCAGTCGGGGGCCTCGTTGACGGTGACGGCGAGGGGCCGGGCGGTGGTCTCCTTCGCCCCGTAGAGGTGGTAGCCCTCGGTGAGCTGGACGGTGAGGCTCAGGCAGTCGTCGGCCCCCGAAGCCGTGAGGCTCACCCCGCTCTCCCAGTCCGGCCCGTCCATCGGCGGGAGCATCGGCGCTGGCGGGTTGGCCAGGGTCGCGAGCATCTCGGGGATGGGTGTGCGCTGCTTGTAGTTGACGTGGCTCTGCTGGAGCAGGACCCGGCCGCTGGCATCAAGGATGATGGTGGTCGGGTGGGGAAGCTCGGGACGATCGGGGTTTGCGATGCCCAGCTCCGCCCACAGCGACGTCGGGACCGAGGCGATGGGCACCCCGAAGCCGGCCTCCGTGATGACCTCGGGGGCGTCGTAGGTGAGGACGAGCACATCCGCTCCGGCGGCGTGGATGGCGTCGAGGTTGTCTTCGAGCTGACGCAACTGCGTCTTGCAGTACGGTCACCAGTCGGCGGAGCGGATGACTTCGATCACCAGGGTTCGATCTCCGGGGGCGGCGATCTCGGTGCCGTCGGGGAGGGTGAAGGTCCGAGGGGCGAAGGTGGCGGGGGTTGCCTGGAGGGGCTCAGGGGCCATGGCGACCTCGGCAGGACGTCCGGAGCAGGCGAGAAACAATCCGGTGATGAACATGCCGGGGAGTGTAGTCTGCCCAGGACTCGCTGGATACGGCTCCCTCGGAGGTGCCTGATGCTCCTGACCCTGCTGCTCGCCTGCAACGCTGATAAAGGCGCATTGGATCCCCTCGACAGCGTGGAGCCGGCTGGTCCTGTCCGGGTGGTCACCTTCGGCGATGTCCACGGAGACGTCGATGCTGCCCGGGGGGCCCTGAAGCTCGCCGGGGTCCTCGACGACAGCGACACCTGGATCGGCGGTGCCACCCAGGTCGTCCAGGTCGGCGATCAGCTCGACCGCGGCGACGACGAGCGGGAGATCCTCGATCTGTTCGAGGATCTCCGGATCCAGGCTGTGGAGGCTGGCGGGGCGTTCTACCCGCTGCTGGGCAACCACGAGGTCATGAACGTCGAGCTGGACCTCCGCTACGTCACCGATGGCGGCTTTGCCGACTTCGCCGATGTCCCCTATGAGTCAGACGATGCCGAGATCCTCGGCTACCCCGAGGAGCAGCGGGGCCGGGTGGCCGCGTTTCGTCCTGCCGGGGAGTATGCGATGAAGCTGTCGGAGCACCTCGTCATCCTCCAGCTTGAGGGCACGATATTCGTGCACGGCGGGGTGCTTCCGGAGCACGTGGACTTCGGCATTGATGCGATCAACGAAGAGACCGGGGCCTGGATGCGTGGCGAGGGCTCGCGGTCGGATCCGATGGTCTCTGGCGATCCGCCGATCTGGAGTCGCCACTACTCCGATGACCCGGATGACGCGGACTGTGCGCTGCTCGATGAGGTGCTGACGATGACCGGGGCGGACCGGATGGTGGTCGCGCACACGGTGCAGGAGGATGGGATCAACTCGGCGTGTGGGGAGCAGGTGTGGCGGGTAGATGTGGGGATGGCGGCTTATTATGGTGGGGTGCCGGAGGTTCTGGAGATTGTTGAGGGAGAGGTTTTGGTTTTGGATTGAGGCTGATTGGAGACAGTGGCTGATTGGAGACAGTGGCTGATTGAGGACGATGGGGGTGCCCGCGACGTCTCCGTCCTTGGGCTGAGGGCGCCCCCATCGTCCTCGCCATTCCCCTCCCCGTCGCCCCCATCGCCTCCATCCTCCTCCCCAACCCAACCAATCAGTATACTCACCAAACAAACCCATCGTCCCCACCGTTCCCACCCCAATGCTCCTCCTCCTCCTCGCCTGCTCCGACCCTCCACCGCCAACAATCCGCCCATCCCAACGCCAGGCCCAGGTCGAACCCAACCCCGCCCTCACCTGGATCGACGGCCGTCGAATCTGCGATCTCAACATCGACCGCCTCACCGGAGACGACGG
>JBLHNG010000337.1:0-8970 GCA_047621685.1 Myxococcota bacterium
GAGCCAATTAGGCGTCCGGTTGGGGCTTGCAGAATCGTTTTCACGCTGCAACGGGGAAGCTCGGTGTTTGTTTCTTTTCCGTGTCAGGTCCGTTGCAGGAGGCCTGTGATCTCGACAACGGATTCAGGCCACACCTGCGGGTGTTCTGTCATACGGGCCGGGATCCAGCATGGTGGGCTCTCTATGGGCCAGATCGAATTGATCGGGTTGCCCTGTGGAGGAAGGTTGACTCGGACCCAGGGAACGCCACCAACCACGGCTGCATTGACCATGTCGAGTGCATGTTTGTTCTGCCACCACTCCGGCGGTCGATGGAACAGCGGACGGTGACCGACTGAGCGGGGAGGCTGGACATGATCCACCTCAGCCTGGAGGCGGAGGTAGTGTCCCCGGAAGGTCCCGATGGTCCTCACCGGCTCTCGGACCCGCCAGAACCCGTCATCTTCGGTGGTCACTTTAAACAGGTCCTCCGCACGCTTCGGCCAGTCCGGCCCGTCGACCTCTGCGAGGCACCAGGCCCGCAGCATTGCGGCATATCGATCCGATGGGCCCTCTTCATCGATGAGGTATCGGATGGGCAGGGACGGGTGTCGGTGCAGGCAGCCAGCGGCAGCAACCAGCCCATAGGAGACCGACGAGATCCCAAGCCGGTCCTGATCGATCCAGCGCTTTGCGGACAGGGTCTCGATGACTGCGGCGAGGTCGTCCTGGTCTGTGGGACCGTTGAGGGCTGCCACCCCCGACGAGCGGGGATCCCAGGGCCGACCGCGCCCCCGTCCCGCGGCGTTGAAGCCCACCACCACGACTCCAGCAGCCACCAGCTGGGCTGCTCCTTCGCTGGCCGCCATGCGAAACCCAGATCCCAGCGCGCCTGGAACGACAAACACCGCCGGGTGTGGGCCAGCGGTGTGTGGACGGGCGATGAGGCCGAACAGGCGACCCCCGGTGGTGGCCCGGATCGTGAACGGCCGAAGCAAGCGCATCCTGAGCCGCTACCCGGGCAGGAGGTAGAGCAGGGCGGAGTAGCCCGCCAGCAGGAGCAGCAGGAGGATGCCCTCTGCCCGACCGAGAATCATCTTGCGCCGCATCAGCGGAAACAGGAGGAGGGTCAGGCCGATCATCACCGGGTTGTCCAGCGCCAGGGTCTGTGCGTTGACCGGGACCGGAGTGATGGCTGCGGTGGCACCGAGGATGCCGAGGGTGTTGAACAGGTTGGAGCCGATGACGTTTGCCACGGCGATGTCTGCCTTGCCCTTCGAGGCGGCGACCATGCTGGCGACCAGCTCGGGCATTGAGGTGCCCAGCGCGAGGATGGTGAGGCCGATGATGCGCTCAGAGACTCCCCACAGGTTGGCCAGTGTCACGCCGCCGCTGACCATTGCCTGGGCACCGAGCGTGAGCAGCGCCCCGCCCGCGATGACCTGGAAGGTGGCCGCAGCACCGGTGGTCTCGTCGCTGTTCTGGGGCAGCTCGTCCCAGATCTCTTCGTCTTCGTGGCTGGGGTTGGTCCGGGCGATGTAGACGGTCCAGGCGATGAACGTGACCAGACCGGCGACGAAGAAGATGCCCTCCAGCTGATCGATGACCCCGTCTCGACCCAGGAGGTGCAGCAGGCAGGCACACAGGAAGAGGATCGGCCACTCCAGTTTGATCGTGCTGCCCTCGATCTTGAGGGTCTGGACGATGGCGGTGAGGCCGAGGATGAGCGCGATGTTGTAGATGTTCGAGCCGACGATGTTGCCCATCGCCAGATCCGGGGTGCCACCGAGGGCTGCGGACATGGAGACGACCAGCTCGGGCATCGAGGTGCCGGCTGCGACGACTGTGAGGCCAACCACCGCCGGGGCAATGCGTGCCCGCAGCGCGATCGTGCAGGCACCACGAACCAGCAGCTCGCCGCCACCCAGCAGGAGGCCGAGTCCTGCCAGGACCATCAGTATAGGGATCAGCATCTCGTGACCAAGGGGGGGTTCTCCAGAATCATGGCGCTTGTATCCGCATCCAGCCGTCCCGGTAATAGCGAGCCAGGATCGCGTCTGCGAGGTGGTTCACAGACACCGGACGCTTCTGGAGATCGACAGGGAAGTCAAACATGGCCTGGTAGGTGGTGTCTGTCAGGAAGCGGAAGGGGATGTCATCGCTGAGTGCGCCCGGAGAACCGGGTGCGACGAGCACGAATCCCCACTCCCCAAAGCTCGGGACCAGGGCGTGGTAGGGGTGGACCTGAGCCCCGGTGACTGCGAAGGCGGCCTCGATGGTTGTGGCAATGCACCAGAACGCTTCGGGGGCGTAGTAGGGCGAGGTGGCCTGGCTGACCAGGGCGCCGCCGTCGGCGAGCCGCTGTCGGGCGAGGGAGAACGCCGCGACGCTGTAGAGCCGGGAGAGCGCCGGGTCGTTGGGATCGGGCAGATCCATGATGATGACGTCCCAGCGGCGGGGGGCCTCTTCGAGGAACTTCAGGGCGTCGGCGTTGTGGACGTGGACCCGCGGATCGGTCAGGGAGCCATCGTTGAGCCCGGCCAGCAGGGGCTGCTCGGTGAACAGAGTGGTGATCTCCGGGTCGAGGTCGACCAGATCCACCCGCTTGACTTCCGGGTAGCGGAGCACCTCCCGGGCGGCGAGGCCGTCTCCACCGCCGAGGATGAGCACGTCGACCCGCCTGTCTGCGCTGGCCATCGCGGGGTGGACGAGGGACTCGTGGTAGCGGTACTCGTCCGTCGAGGAGAACTGGAGGTGGCCCTCCACATAGAGCCGCACGTCGTCTCGCCAGCGGGTGACCACGATGCGCTGGTAGGGGGTGGTCGCAGAGAACAGGACCGGGTCGGTGTAGAGCTGATCCTCCAGCCAGGTCGTGGCCTGCCCGCCGCTGACCAGCACCGCGATCAGCCCGGCAGCGACCCCGACGATGGCCCCACGCATCGGGGTGGAGGAGTCTGGCAGCAGCACCCGGGCGGCAGCGGCGGCCACCACGAGGTTCAGCAGTCCAAACAGCGCGGAGGTCCGGACGAGTCCGAGGTAGGGCAGGAGGAACAGCGGGAAGGCCAGCGATGCGATCAGCGCCCCGGCGTAGTCCAGGGCGAGGACATGGGAGACCGCCACCCGGACGTCGATCTTCTCCTCCAGGATGCGGATGAGCAGCGGGATCTCCAGGCCCACCAGCGCCCCACAGGTCAGGCAGACCACCCCGAGCACCACCTTGTAGCCACCCCCAAAGGCGACAAACGAGGCGTACAGCGTCAGTGCAGAGGTGCCCCCGACTGCGGCGAGCAGGATCTCGGCGGTGATGAACGTCCGGACCAGCCGGGTCGTGACGAACTGAGCGACATAGGCGCCCAGCCCCATCGCAGAGAGGAACAGCCCGATGACCACCGAGAAGACGGTCACGGAGGAACCCAGCAGGTAGGTCGACAGCGTGCCCGCGATCAGCTCGTAGATGAGCCCTGCCACCGCGACAACAAACACGGAAGCCAGCAGGATGATCTCACGGGACTGTACGCCCGGTTTATTTTCCGCTGTGGATTCCACCGCCCACCAACACTCGGCTTCCCCCAACACTACCGGCCCGCACACTGGCGGTCTGCTGGAGGTCGTCGCTGAGTCCTACGCCCGCCACAGCGAGCTGCCAGGAAAAGAATGTCGTCGCCGACATCACCATGGTCATGATCACAATCCGTACCGCGCCCATCAGTCCTCCTCATCCCATCGGTCTTTCTCAAATCTCCGCCACTGCATGAATACCCCAATGGGGACCAGCGCCATCAGCAGCGCGAGAATCATCGGGTAGCGGGTCAGTCGGTCGCCGGCAGTGACCTGGATGGAGACCGGCACAGTGCGATCCCCCTCCAGCTCGGCGATGAGCTGGTACTGCCCCGGCGGGGGGGCCTTGAGGTAGCGGCTGTTGCTGCGGCTGCCTTCCGTCCAGCTCTCTCCACCCTCGACCCCGTGGTAGTACGACACTTCGCTGCCCACTGCACCCACCGACACCTCCGAGTCCACGTCGACCAGCTCGGTGGTCACATAGACCCAGCTGTTGTCGGTGTTGGTGGTGATGTGGAGGCCGATGACCTCGGTGTCTTCTTCGATGGTGAACGGCTCGGTCTCAATCTCTGAGGAGAAGTCACTCGCAGAGATGTCCACCAGGAGATCGCCGGAGCCCATGGTGAGCATGGCAAGGTTGAGGTTGACCAGGCAGAAGATGCCACCGAGCAGCGCGGTGAGCTTCCTGGCGTTTCCCACGGGGTTGGGCTGTGCGGCGCCGGCCTCGGCAGGGCGGAGGTAGAGATCCTCCTTGCCAAACGCCTTGAAGACCTCAAGCGGCGGGATGTAGTCGCCGACGAACCGCTCCAGCTCGCTGTTCCCGGTGACCTCCATGGAGTAGGCCCGCGGCGGTGCGATGAAGTCGTAGTACTGGTTGGACTCCCCGACATTGGCCTGCCAGGGCAGGGCGCCGTCGACATAGGCGAGGGTTGCGCGACCGTCCTCAAAGAACTGGAACGTCGTGCCACCGATGTCGATCTTTCGCTTCTTGTAGAGGCTCTGGACCTCAGCGAGCGACGGGCCGACCGAGGTCGGCTTCATCAGGGTGTAGTGGCGGTCAGATTCTTCGAGCCACCGGTATCCGCCCTTGTCACTCCACAGCAGGTACTCCCGGGTCTGCCAGCGCCCGATGCGGTACATCAGCCGACCGATGACCTCCCAGGTCTGGCCCTGAAGCGCTGCGCGGTCACCGATCTCAAACGGGAAGAGCGTCTTCTTGGCGTTCTTTGCCGCGACCTTTGCCTGATCACCCTCCAGGTGCAGCACCGAGTCACAGAAGGGGCAGCCGACAGTGAGGGCGGGCTTGTCCTGAGCGGGCAGGGGAATGCTGCCGCCGCAATTCGCACAGCGGAGGGTGGCAGCCTGCTCGATGGGAGTGCTGAATTCCGCGCCGGGCTGGGGAGCGTAGACGACCTGATCCGCCGGGATGTCCCGACCGACGAACGCCACTCCCGCCGGGCTGTCGGGGGAGAACTCGACGGTGAGCTGGGTGGAGCCGTTGATCTCGGTGGCGTCGATGAACCGGTACTGCTCGCCGGGGCGGATGGGACGGGGGAGCTGACCCTCACCGCCGAGGCAGCGGGCCTCGCCGCGCTCGTCGACCTGATAGCGCCGCCCGGCGAGAGACAGCTCAGCGCCGATGCTCATGTCCGGGCTGGAGCCTGGGAGCGGCTGGGGGAGGGCGCGCTCGAGGGTGTAGTTCTTCTCGTCCTCGGTCAGCCAGACCTCTCGGCCCTTCTCGTCGGTGCCAAACCACTCATCCCAGGTCGAGGTCGCTCCCTGGAACTGGATCCGGCCCAGCAGGGTGACCTGTCGATCCCCGACCTGACCGGTGCTGCCGATGGCGAGGTTGCTCGACGGCTCTCCGACGATCGACTTTTCGCCCGCACGCAGGATTCCCTCTTCCCGGTACAGCGTCGTGTCGCAGTTGTCGCAGACAAGGACGGTGATGCCAGGATTGTGGAGTGTGTGCTCAGCACCGCAGGAGGGGCAGGTCAGGCGTAAGGACATCAGCCGCTGATCGCCGCCGAGATGACGATGGCAATTCCAATGAACATGGCACCCAGCATGATGCCCAGGGCGGTGTTCTGATCTTCCTCAATCTCCTTTCGGATGGAGAACGGCGCGATCTTCGCAGCGATCCACAGCGAGGCACCAAACAGGATCAGCCCGAGCAGGGTGTAGATCACGCTGGAAAGCAGGATCGCGGGGTGGAGGGCGTCAGCGAAGTCCATCGAGGCTCCTACGGCTTGGAGTGGGTTTCTATTGTATGGGTTGGGTCTGAGCCAGAAGGAAGGCTGTTGGATGCATTCGGCACTCTGAGTGGCTCAGGAAGGTCCTTTGGGGTTGCGTGGGGGCAGTGCACATCGGCAACATCGAAAGCTTGCCGAACTTCAGGCCGCTCCGTCAGAAGCTCCCCACATGACAGGTTCTTGGGAAAGGCTGGTATCCTCACCCAATGGATCACCTGACTGCTGCCGAGACAATGCTGCCATCCGAGATTCAGCCTGCACTCCAGTCCGCTCTCTGGGCGAGCATTGGTGCGCTCTGTCTCTCCGCGGTTGGTCCGTTTACCTGCTACATGACCTACTTCATCGCCCTGCCCGTCGGCGCATGGGGGGCGTGGAAGGGGTGGCAGGTGAGCCAGGTGACGCCAGCAGAGAGCGACGATCGTGCGCTGTCTCAGATCGCACTCATCGGTGGGCTGATGTCGACGCTCATCTCCGCGTTCTTCGCCTTCATCATGGTCTCGGTGCTCGCTGTGTATGCGGCGATCTTCGTCTTCGCGATTGTCGCTGCAAGCTCAGGCTTTTGAGGCGACGTCAGCCTCGACCACACGGCGGGCAGTCGTCGTAGCCATGCGGTGTGGTCTCCTCAGGCTGCACGGACATGTCCGGTGCCTCTTCCGGGGCGACCTCAGTGGTGACCATGATCTCCGGGGCGGAGGAGGCCAGTGGGGTGGTCGCGGTGAGGCTGACGCAGCCGGCAGAGAGGGCAGCGGCGGACATCGCCATCAGGATGTGGGTCGGGATGTTCATTGTGGTCTCCGTTTGGTTGGAGGACGCGCGATGTGAGCCCGGGCTTACACCCCTGCTCACTCTTCTCCACCAGCCGGCTCGTTCCAGTCCAGCACCGGGCGCTCCTCCACCTCTTCCTCCAGCCAGACTGACAGCTCGCCCTCGAAGTCCTCCCACTCCATGTTCCAGGTCTCGCACAGCTCTTCGAGGGTCTCGTCGGGGTCTATCGGGAGGGAATCCACGCCCTGCCACTCCAGGAATTCCGCGAACCCGGTGTGTTCGGTCAGCAGATCCTGGACGGACGTCTGTCTGGAGATTGCCATCGGGCACTCCTGAGGCAAAATGAAGTCCCCCCGGTCAAGATCCCGGCAGGGGTGCTGGCCGGTGTCTGACCACGGCGAGCGAGGGTGGTTCCCATCACGGTGACCTGATCCCGGTCCTGCCCGGTTCTGCCCTGTCTGAGCTGCCGTCTGATGATGAAGATGCTGGCATGCAGCAGACCACACTGGACGAGCGACGGGGCATTGAGATCATCGAGGGTGTCCTCACCCCTCAGCGGTGCGCCGAGATCATCGAAGAGACCGAGCGCATTGGCTACCGACCCGCGCCGATCACCACCAGTCGGGGGCCGAGGATGGCCCCGGAGGTGCGCAACAACACCCGGGTGATGCTCGACGATGTGAGCCGGGCGAGGGCGCTGTGGGCGGAGCTGGCCGAGGTGTTCTCACCCCTCAGCGGCTGGGATCCGGTCGGGCTCAACGAGCGGCTTCGGTTCTACCGGTACGCCCGAGGAGAGCGGTTCAACTGGCACCGCGATGGGGCCTATGTGCGCAGTCCATATGTGCGCAGTCGGATGACGCTGATGATCTACCTCAACGAGGGTTTCACCGGCGGGCAGACGCAGTTCGCCGACCACCACGAGGCCGCCCGGCCCCTGTCGATCACCCCGAAGACCGGCATGGTCCTGCTCTTTCCCCATCACCTCCTGCACACCGGCGCGGTGGTGACGGGCGGGCGTAAGTACGTCATGCGCACGGATGTGATGTACGCGATGTAGGTCGTCTGGCAGAGTGCCGCTCGCAGTGATGCCCATGGGGACGGGATCACCTCAGTAGGGTGTATTATCGACGCAATGTACTCACTGACACTCATCGCCCTCTCCCTCGCCGCCCCTGGCAACCTCGACGACCTGCTCCCGTTTGATCCGGGCGTGCGAAAGATCGTTCTCCGCAACGGTCTGACGGTGATCGTCGAGGAAAACCCGGTTCCCACCGGCCAGCTGGAGCTGCGCATGGCGGTCAAGGCGGGCTCTGCGTATGAGACCGACGGGTCGCAAGGGGTCGCTCACCTCGTCGAGCACATGATCATCAGCTCGAACCCCTCCATCGACTCCGTCAAGCGCGGAGAGAGCTTCGTGGGCAGCCTGCGGGTCAACGGCGAGACCACCCGGCTTCAGACCACCTACCAGATCACCACCCGGCCCACCGATGAGAACAGCCTGCTGGCGTCCATCGATCTGCTGCGGACCTGGGCGGGGGAGCTGATGGTCAACACCGACACCCTCAATGCCCAGAAGTCGATCGTCGAGGAGGAGTGGCGGCGGATGCAGGGCGCGGACTTCCGGGTCCAGGATCGACTCATCCCGCTGCTCTACGCCGGCTCCCCGTTCGCCTGGCGCAACACCATCGGCGAGCAGGAGGGACTGCGCACCCTGACGGCGGAAGACGTCATGGCCTTCCACGACATCTGGTATCGCCCCGAGCGCATGGCGATCATCGCGGTCGGAAGCTTCAACGCTGAGGATCTTGAGGCCGCGATCACCAAGCGCTTCAAGCGCCTCAAGCCCCCCACGAAGCAGAAGCCCCCCGCAGAGCCCGACCCCCGGGTGAAAGGAGCGGAGGGCATCCAGGTCATCACCGCCAACGACCCGGAGCTGGACCGCACCCACATTGAGCTGCGCGCCATCCGTCCTGGACCGGAGGGGCAGACCCGAGGGCACTACTGGGACTTTCTCCGCGAGCGCATGGTCACGGCCATCCTCCAGGAGCGGGTCGATGAGCTGGCACGCACCACCCCCGAGATCCTCTCCGCCCTGGTCACCGATGAGCAGATCTCCCCAGTCCAGCGCGAGGTCAGCCTGACCGCCCGGACCACCGGAGACAACATCTCTGTCGCAGTGGATGCCCTGGCCGCCGAGCTTCAGCGGGCGTTCGTCCTCGGCTTCTCGGAGGCGGAGCTGACCCGGGCGCGCCGTCGGGAGCTGGGCTCGTTTGAGACCTATGTGGCGGAGTCACAGGGCAGCCCATCTGATGAGGTGGTCCCCGAGCTGATCCGGCACTTCATCGAGAACGAGCCCGTGCCCGGCGTGGTGGCGGAGTACGAGATGGCCGCAGAGTTCCTGCCCCACCTCACCACC
>JBLHNG010000338.1:0-8940 GCA_047621685.1 Myxococcota bacterium
CCCGGTCAACACCGGCGGCGGGCTCATCGGGTTCGGCCACCCTGTTGGGGCCACCGGGGTCAAGCAGCCCCTGGAGATCTACCGCCAGATGAAGGGCCGCTGCGGGGACTATCAGGTCTCCAAGCTCCCCCAGATCGGCATGACGATGAACATGGGCGGCGACGACAAGACGGTCGTCTCCCTCATCATCCGCGCCGGAAGCTGAGGATAGGTTCGAGGTCTGAGGGAGCAGGCGATACAATGGGTGTGGTCAACAGGTCGCGCGTGCGGCTATACCGCTGCCTGATGGAGGCTCACCCACATGTCCGCACTGCACCCGCTATTCTGGCTACCATTCCTGACGGCCTGCAAGGATCCTGAGACTGGCGTCTCCGCTGGTAAGCCGAATATCGCGCTGTCCGCGACCACACTGGACTTCGGCGAGGTGGTCCTCGGCCACCAGTCAACGATCACCGTGTATGTCGAGAACTCCGGCATCGGCGATCTCACCATCGAGCTGATCGAGCTGGATGGCACCACCAGCACCGACTTCGCTCTGATGACCGAGACCTCGCTCGTTGTCGGCCCCAGCGACATCGGGGAGATCTCGGTGCGGTATGTCCCAGACATCGCGGGGCAGGACTACGGACGGGTGCGGATCGTCTCGGATGATGAAGACGACCCGGAGGTCGAGCTGGACCTCAGCGCGTTCGGGGTGGAGCCGCTGCTGGATGTCGACCCATCGACCCTGTGGTTTGGCCACGTCGGCATCGGAGACACCCGCGAGATGACCATCGCTCTGTCTGCACGGGGCTCCGGGGCGCTGAAGATCAAGTCGCTGTCGTTCCCCAACGGCGAGGATGCGGTCTATTCGGTGGAGGTCCCTGACTGGATGGAGCTGCCCTACGCGATGGAGAGCGGCCAGTCCATCGAGCTGCCCGTCAGCTACACCCCCACTGACGAGGCGGCGTGGGAGGGCGAGCTGATCATCGAGACCAACGACCCGACCACACCGGAGTACACGGTCATTCTGCTGGGCAACACCAAGGATGATCCCACTGAGAACGCTGCTCCAGTAGTGCAGATCACCGATCCGGACTGGGGCGACTACTACCTCGACGGCGACACCATCACCGTCGTCGCCACCGTGTACGACGAGGAGGATGGGAACGCGGGAATCCTCTGCGGCCTCTACGCGGATCTGGCGGGTCAGGCGACCGGGTTCACGGACGAGTTCGGCGGCATCGTCCTGACAGCATCAGATGTGGGCACCGGCGACATCTCGATGAAGGTGGGATGCTCGGACAGTGAGGGCCTCCAGGGCTCCGACTCGGTGGATGTCTCGATCTTCGACCCCCTGGAGCCGCTGAAGTACACCGTCACTGGCGGCAGCACCCTGTTCGACTACTGGTCGGTGGACGACGACGTCACCATCTACGTCAACGGCTCTGCGGTGTTCTCCGACTCCAACCACGCGACGGACAACCACCCGCCCACCGAATTCGATGCCAGCATCGGCGACACGGTCCGGATCGTGGCGGAGGACTACAACTACTGCATGCGCAGCCTCGACCCGCTGTACCTGCACTTCGGCGCCGGGCACTCCCAGGACCTCAACGCCGAGTACTGCCAGAGCGCCTGCTCCGAAGACGCCTGCTACGACAGCGACTTCGAGTGGGAAACCGGGGTCTACTACGACGAGGAGTTCACCATCACGATCCCGTAGCGGACGTGCTGAGCTGAACGAAAGAGACCCGCCGATGTGGCGGGTCTCATGCTTCTGGAGGCTGGAGAGAGTTCAGTCGGAGAGGACTCAGCTGGAGAGGACTCAGCTGGAGAGGACTCAGTCGGCGGAGACCTCAGCGACCTCGATGGCGCTCCCACCGAGCATCGAGAAGCCAAACGCCCCGCCGGTCTTCTTGCCCTTGACGGTGACCTGCTTGCCGGAGAGCCCGGTGGGCACCTTGCCCTGGAGGGTGTAGCGGTCGCCATCGGCGGTCACCAGGACCCAGGCCCCAGCCCCGATGTCTTCGAATTCGAGCTTGCCCTTGAACTTGGCCATCAGTACTCCGCCTTCTTGTCCTGGTAGTTGAGCAGCCCGATGCCTGCGAGGGCACAGAGCAGCGAGAGCACGCCGTTGAGTGCGAGCCAGCCCTGTCCAACCATCCCGGAGAGCCAGAGCACGTCGAGGCTGCCAGAGAACGCGCCGTGCAGGAGGTGGGCGCCGATGCCGGCGGCGAAGCCAGCGACGATCGGGGAGAGGAAGCGCACCGGGGCGAGGAAGAAGGTCAGCGAGATCGGGAGCAGCGCGGAGAGCCACAGGGGGTTGGCCGCCCAGGCCCCGCCCGGCCAGTTCAAGAACGGCATGGCGAGCATGTCGATGATCGGGTGGGGGTTGAAGGGCAGCATGGGCATGAAGAACAGCCCACCACCGACCAGGCCAGCCGTCGCGGCCATCATGAGGCGCTTGCGGCGCATGCGACCGACGAGGCCGAGCAGGAGCGCGCCGATTGCCGCGAAGCCGAACAGCCCGCCGTGCTCACGGAGGGAGAGGGTCTTGACTGCGGATGCGATGTCGAGGCGGCCGTGGCCGAACTTGGGATCCGGGCCGGGCTCGCCGAGGTCGAGGCTGGACTCCATGAGGATGTCCTTGACCTGCTGGGGACTGCCAGCACCTGCGGAGAGCAGGATCGCGGCGGCTCCAGCGACATGCGGAGTGGCCATCGAGGTGCCCTGGAACTCCCGGAAGGCGTGACCCTCGGCGGACTCGGTGGAGATGGTGTCCTGGAGGATTCCGCCGCCGGCCTTCTGCTTGTTGCCGCCGGGGGCGGAGATCGAGACCTCATTGCCCCAGGAGGAGTAGGGGGCCAGCTCGTCGTCAGGGCCGGTGGCGGAGACGGCGATGACGCCGGGCACGCTGGCCGGGCTGGAGACACCCTTGCGCCCGCTGTTGCCTGCCGCTGCGACCACGATGACGCCAGCCGCGACGGCCTTCTTGGTGGCGTTCTGGATGACCCGGGAGGGCGGCCCGCCGAGCGAGAGGTTGATGACCTCCGCGCCCTGGTCGACGGCTTCATCGATGCCCGCGGCGACCCACTCGCTGCGACCGGAGCCGCTGCCGGAGAGCACCTTGATGGGCAGGATGATGGCTTCTGGCGCGAGGCCGGTGACGCCGATGGAGTTGTTGGTGGACTGGGCGATGGTTCCAGCGACGTGTGTGCCGTGTCCGTTGTCGTCTGCGGCGGTGTCTGCACCCTTGACGAAGGAGACGCCGTCGAGGATCTGAGTGTTGTTGAGGTCGGCGACCTTTGTGACGCCGGTGTCGATGACCGCGACGATCACCCCGCGCCCGGCACCAACCCGCCAGCCGACCTCTGCGCCGATCTTGTCGAAGTTCCACTGCTTCTCGCGAAGGGGATCGTCGGGGAAGCCGAAGGCCTCAAACGCCAGCGAGGGCTCGACGGCTTCGATGAGGGGGTGGCCCTCAAGGGCATCCTGGGCGGCGGCGAGATCTGGGACGTCGACGACTGCGAGGGCTTCGTCCTCGGTGCGCTCGCTGACCCACTCCAGGTCGAGGCCGGTGGCCTCTCGGGCATCTTCGAGAGAGGTCCAGTCCTGAAGGTCGACGACCAGACGCCCGGGGATGGCCTCAGCGTCGGCATTCTCGATGCCGATGTCGCTGTGGGTCGCGCCCCAGTCTGCTTCTGCACAGCCCAGCCCGCCAAGCAGGAGGAGGAGCGGCGTCATCTTGAGGGGTGTTGTCATGCAGACCTCCGGTGGGTTCGTCCTAAACGGATACGCAGTACAGACCCCTCAGCTTTCAGTGGGTTTCCATTCTGCGGATAATAAAGACCTTAGTCGCCAGAGAGGCGGGTGCGGTCTTCTTAAATCAGAGCCCCCAGACCGGGGCCTCATGCTCAGGGGCGTGGCCCATCTGGAGCGGGGCGTAGCGGCCGGCGGAGAGGCGGGTGCGGATGCGGACGAGGGCGGTCATCATCGCCGGGCCGTCGAGCAGGACACTGATGCGCTGGAGGGGCTGGAAGGTCCAGTCCACCGGGACCTCTACGATGTTCAGGCCGAACATCTGCGCGAGGGCGAGGACCTCGACATGAATGGCAGAGTTGTCCTCACGGGTGCGGGAGAACAGTGCGCGGGCAGCCTCTGCTCGGAAGCACTTGTAGCCGAGCTGGGTGTCGGAGAGGCCGGGAAGGACGAGGGTCTGCACGACGCGGTTGAACATCCGCCCCATTGCATAGGAAGCCAGGGGCTCGTTGAGCCGCACCGCCCCAGAGACGTACCGGGAGGCGATGGTGATGTCGAAGCCGGTCTGCACCGGGGGGAGCAGCATCTGGAGCTGCTCGGGGGGGATGCTCCAGGCGTCGTCGATGAGGATTCGGTAGATCCCCACCGCGCTGAGCATGCCGGTTCGGATGGCGCAGCCGATCCCGCCCTCGACCCGCAGCACGCGGAGGCCCGCTTCCTCGCACAGCTCCGGGGTGCCGTCGGTGCTGCCAGCATCGGAGATGAGGATCTCGATGGGGTAGGGGAGGACCCGCTCCAGCGCCCGGATTCCGGCGATGGTCTGCCGGAGGCGGTGAGCTTGCTGAAATGTGGGGATGACCACCGAGAGGAGCATGGGATCGTACATATCTCAATGCCCCGGCGCGTCACGAAGCCCGATTGCCGGGCGTCGCTCTTTTTGGGAGCAGCCCTCGCTGGTATCAAAATGTCGCCAATCTTCTACCCTCTCCATGCGCTCGCCGGTATTGTCTGGATTCCGACCGCTCATCCGGGATCCGGAGCCTGTGCTCCCCCCCCTCGCCTAAGCGGCCTAATTACCGACTCTCAGAGTAGACTCTCACTGTGCCAGAGCTGAAATCACTGATTGAGATGGAGCTGCCCTCCGGAGACCAGGTCTCGGTCTTCCGCAGACGATACGGCAGCGGATCCGGCCCCAGAGTCGCGGTCGTTGCCGGGATTCGGGGAGACGCACCGGAGGGAATCCGGGTCGCCCACCGGGTCGCCGGGTTCCTCGCCACCATCGAGGAACAGCTGACCGGAACGGTCGACATCTACCCCTGCGCCAATCCCCTTGCCGCAGAGCAGGGCAGCCGACGCTGGCCTTTCTTCGATGTTGACCTCAACCGGCTGTTCCCTGGACGCATCGACGGGCACCCCCCCGATCGCACCGCCCATGCCCTGTGCTCCGATGTGCGCGGGGCGGATCTGGTCATTGAGCTTCGGGGAGCGCGACCGTCGTTCCGCGAGGCTCCTCAGGCCCACGTCCGCAAGCGCCACACCGCTTCCGCTGAGCTGGCGAAGTCCGCCAATGTCGCAGTGGTCTGGTCGCGGACTCCAGGCCCGGTCGCTCCGAGCACCTTCGCCCACCAGTTCGCCGGGTCCATCGTGCTGGAGGGTGGCTCCGGAAACCGCCTCACCGATTCCGTCGGACGGGACCTCCGCGATGGGGTGCTCAACCTGCTGTCGGCCAAGGGCGTCCTCCCAGAGTCCGCGCTGCCGTTTCACTGGGCCGCCCTCCAGCGCCCGCTGTCGGTCACCGACGATCAGGTGTTCCGCATCCGAACCGAGCGCAGCGGCCTGTTTCTGCCGACCGGTGATCTCTGGGCAGAGGTCGACAAGGGAGAGCCCATCGGGGACCTCATCGAGGCGACAACCGGTGAACTCCTCTGTCAGGTTCTCAGCCCGGTGGCCGGGAGGCTGCTCGCCATCCGAGAGCAGCCGGCAGTCTTCCTGGGCACCATGGTTGCCCGCGTGGTGGCCCAATGAGCGTTGTTTTTCGCATCGAGTCCCCCTACCGCAGCCCCTACGAGCTGCACCGGCTGACCTTCGGCTCCGGGAGCCCTTCGGTGGCCATCGTCGCCGGGCTGCACGGCAACGAGCTGAACGCCATCCACGCGGTGAACATGCTGGTCAGCGCCCTGCGGGTCCAGCGTCCCCGGGGCACGGTTCACCTGTTTCCGCTGGTCAACACCTTCGGCGCGGACGAAGCGCGGAAGCGGTGGCCGTTTGACGACCAGGACATCAACCGCGCCTTCCCCGGCGATCCCAAAGGGACCGCGGTCCAGCGCATCGCCTATGCCCTGCTGGAGGCCAGCCAGGCCGACGTCTGCGTCGATGTTCACTCCGGTGCGCCCCACGTCCGCGAGCTTCCTCAGGTCCGCGTCCCGATGAGCGGGGCCGAGCTGGAGCTGGCCCGTGCGATGGGACTCCCGGTGGTCTGGCGGCGTCCGGGAGCCCGACTGGATGCCACCGGGCTGGTCGGGGCATGGCGGGAGAACGGCCGACAGGCGCTCCATGTCGTCGGTGGGCGAGGGCTGACCCTCGACTCCCGGCTCTCCACCATCCTCGCTGGCGGCCTCTCCTGTCTCCTTGCCCACCTCGGCATCGTGCCGTCCATGGGCACCGGGCAGACTGTCGCAGACGTCGCCCACGCAGACATCGAGACCCACCGTGCCCCCTGTGGCGGGTTCTTCATCTCTGAGGTGAGGGTCGGTGACCTTGTGAAGGGCGGACACCTGCTCGGCTACCTCCAGGCACCCGTAGGCGGTGAGCGCCTCGGCGAGCTCCGCGCGGAGCGGAGTGGGGTGGTGATGACGCTGCGGGCCAACCCCCTCGTCCATGCCGCCGAGCTGCTCGTCCGCGTCGCACGACAGGTCCGGTAGCTCAGTGCCCCGTCGCGTGCTGGTGATGGGCTTCGGCCCGTTTCTCACGATCACCGACAACCCTGCGGCGCGGGTCGCCCGGGAGATCGACGGGCTGACCCGCGGCGGGGTGGTGTTCGTCGGTCGGATCATGCCGGTGAGCTTCGACCGTGCGGTCTCGGAGACCCTCGCTGCGGTGGAGGAGATCCGCCCGATCGCGCTGGTCGGGATCGGGGTCGCCCGGAGCCGGAGCGTGGTCACCATCGAAGCCATCGGGCGCAACATCGCAGACGGCGAGACCCCTGATGTTGACGGGCAGTGTCGGGTCCAGCTGGAGTCGGACGGACCAGACCAGCGCGCGGTGACCCTGCCCTCCCTCCAGCTGGCATCGCGTCTGGGGGCGGTAGTCGGCTATGATGCTGGACGATATGTCTGCAATGCCTGGCTCTACCAGATGCTCCAGACCTCACACTCCGGACTTCCGACCGGATTCATCCACATACCACCCGCCGGCCTCCAGGCTTCACGCCTGGCTGATGCACTGGCAGACATCGAGGGAATGAACCATGGCACCGAGCTTTAAGCCCACCGAGAAAGACGTCACCTTCGACGACCTCATGTCGCAGATGGGGGTCCGCCGGATGGGCAGGGTGGTCAAGAGCCCTCAGAAGCTTAGGGACAAGCCAAAGGAACACACGCCGACGCCAAAGCAACGCGCGGACAGCCAGCGCGAGGTTGCCCGTCAGGTGCTCCAGGCCCCCCCAGCTCCGGCACGCACCACGGCTACGGACCTCGTCGGCCGCATCAACGAGCTGGAGCGACAGCTCACCGCTGTTCATTCCGCGCTCAACGCCGAGCAGGAAGCCCGTGTCCAGCTCAAGGTTCAGCGTGATGTCCTCCAAGAGGAGCGCGATGCTGCCATCTCTCGCGCCGATGAGATCGAGCGTCGCTTCGAGGAGCAGCACCTCCACCTCGACCGGCTCCGGCGCCGCCTCTCTGGAGCGGAAGCACCGGCCAGCCCGCGTCTCGTGGATGTGCTGGAGAAGCGTGGGGTCGAGGGCCTCGACGAAGCCAGCTTCCTCATCCGCGGCCTGCTCGCCTCCCGGCAGCTCGACGGACTCATCTCCGTCCTTCAGGCCGAGGACTCCACCGCCCTGCTCGCATGGCTCGAAGATCGGGTCGCGCTGCTCTGCGAAAGCCACACCGAGCTGCTGCCTCCCGGTCGCGCCGGACTGACTGTGCCAGCGAAGCGGTGCGAGGTCTGCGGTGGCTCTGAGATCAAGCGCTCGGTGCGGGACTTCATCGACGGCCTGCTCGTCAACGGCATGACCCGGGTCTCCATCGTCGGTGGCTCTCCTCGCGGTCACCGGATGCTGCGGCAGCTCGTCCAGCACCGGGGCCTGAAGCTCCAGCTCGTTCCCTACCTCTCTCGCCGAACCCCAGGGCAGATTCGTTCGGACCTGGACAATTCCGACGTCGTCCTGCTCTGGCAGGGCACCGGAATCCCCCAGAGCGAGCAGTACTCCGGCGGTCCGGCTCGGGTCATCTCCGTGGAGCATCGCAGCATTGCGCGCTTCCTTGGTGAAGCTGCCGAGCAGCTTCGTTAGGCTCTGAACTCGACCTGATTCGCTCAGTCGATTATTCCGGATTCTCCTGCGAACACCATCCTGTGAGGCTCCCTTGCTCAAGTCCGTCCTCTCCGAAGGAGGCCTGAAGGCGCTGGCATATGATGTCGGCCCCGGGCGCTATTACCAGCCTGCCTATCGCAACATCGCTGAGGCGATTGATATGCAGTCCGGTGCCTTTCTCGACCTCGGCTGTGGCCCGGGTTGGCTGAGCATCTACGTTGCCTCCGGCAAGCCCGAGCTCGACGCCATCGGCATCGACACAAACGAAGCGATACTCCAGCTGGCCGAACGACACAAAGGCACCCGCCTCAATGTGACGTACCGCCTGATGGATGCCGTGGACATCATCTACCCAGAAGGCACCTTCAGTGCGGTCGCTGCGGTCCAGTCCGCCCAACACTGGACGGACACTGCTGCGGTGCTCGCTGAGGTCTACCGGGTCCTCAGGCCCGGCAGCTCCTTCTACCTCTACGAAGCAGACGCCGAAGCCACTGAGGTCCCCGACGGCTGGATTCAGCGTCAGGGCCTCTTCCCGCCAGACGCCTGGGTCCTCCGCAACTGGAAGCGTGAGGGCATGGACGCGACCCGGTGGGAGGAGCTGAAGCAGGCGGTGCGTGCCAGCCCGTTTGGTGGCGGAGAGGCCGGACGACATGGCTTCTACCGTCGGCTTG
>JBLHNG010000339.1:0-8934 GCA_047621685.1 Myxococcota bacterium
GACCGGCACTTGTCGAACTTCAGGCAGGTACATCAGGCAGCCACCTGACCGGCTTCGTCGGACTCACCCCGTCCCCGCGCCTCACCCCGAATCAGCAATCAGCCCGTCTGACGACCGGCACTTGCTGAACTCACCGGCGGGGACACTGAGCCAGCCACCTGACCGGCTTCGTCTGAACTCCGCCCGTCCCCACACCTCTCCCCGAATCGACAATCAGCCCGTCTACGACCGGCACTTGTCGAACTTCAGGCGGGTACATCAGGCAGCCACCTGACCGGCTTCGTCTGAACTCCGCCCGTCTCCACACCTCTCCCCCATCGTCAGCTCGCCCACCTTCGGCCGGCTGCTGACGCTCCTCAACGGGAAAGCGATGATCCCCCCGCTCCATCCGACAGCGGCCAGGTTCCCGCAGGCTCTGTAAAACCACGGTTACCCACACAGCAGGGGGTGAGATCGCAGCAGGGAGACCGGAATGTGCTGGCGAGGTGTCCTGAATGGTGGGATCACCGCCGGACAGAGGCTGACTGGCACCGATACACGAGGTAGGGGTCGACCTTCACATCCAACCGACAGCCTGGCTCGACATCGGTGAGGTCCTCCACTCCCGCGCTGAGCAGGGCCTTGCGCCGGGCGAGGACCATCAGCTCGCCGACGCTGTCCTCCCGGGCCGCTCGGAACGCACGACGGATCCCGGTGCGCTTCCGGAAGTTGAGCGGACTCGTCGCGACCAGCTCCCGGGCCTCACCATCCAGCTGCACGCCGATGGTCATGGTGCGCTTGCCGGTCGTCTGGACCGTCGCACCCGACAGCCCGCTACCCGACAGCAGCCCCCGTCGCATCAGCAGGAGCCGCGCCTTGTGGCCGCTCGACTCGCTGGTCAGCAGGAGGATGTCCAGCCGCTTCCGGTCCCGGAGCCGGTCGGCGATGATGACGTTGAGGTCAGCGGCGGTCTGGCTGGCGGAGAAGCCGGCCTGCTCGTGGAAGGAGCGGGTGTTGACGTCGGAGACGAGGCCAGACATGCCGGCGACCCAGACCGACCCACCACTGATGGTCCCCACCAGCAGCGCCGCACCGAAGACCCCGTTGAGCAGCGACCGGGACGACGGACGCAGCGCGGCGAGTCCGCCAAACGCCAGGGCGCACAGGGCGAGGACCGTCGGCAGGATCGGGCTGAGGAAGCGGGGGTTGATGTGGTCCATCTTCACGGTGGATGTCGCGTAGATCAGCATCAGCAGGTAGGCCACCAGCCAGGCGCCGGTGTACAGCAGCATCCGGCGGACCTCCCCGCTTCCCCGCCACAGCACCGCGCCCCCCGCGACCACCGAAGCGACGATGAGCGCGGTCAGCACCGGGGCCTGCCAGAGCTGCCCGGAGAGCACCTCAATGAGGAGGGAGAGGTTGTCCAGCACCGTGCGCTCAGTGGGGCTGCGATTGCCGTGGAGGGTGCCGCTCAAGGCGAGGTTGCGCACCAGCCAGCCCGCCACCGGACTCAGCCCAAGCCCGACCACCCCGATGCCCCGCCACTCACGCCGTCGGACCACCCAGGCTGCCGCGTACAGCAGGAAGATCCCGACCATCGCGTACCCGATGTACCGACTCAGAGCCACGAGGCTCACCGACAGGGCCGCCAGCCCGAGGTCCGAGAGTCGGTCACTCTCCAGGTGTCGGATGATCATCAGCAGGTGCAGCGCAACGAGAGCGGCAAACAGCTGCTCGCTCCAGGCGACCCGGAAGATGAACAGCACCTCCCACCAGCCGCAGAGAAACAGCATCGAGACTGCGGAGATCACAGTGCTGCCAGTCGCCCACTGAACGATCCGCCCGACTGCGGCCAGCAGCACGGTCATCGTGATCGCGGAGAGCACTGCTGCTGCCACTGTCGGCAGCCCGGTCACCAGGGTCAGCAGACCGAGCAGGGCTGGATACAGCGGCGGCCAGATGGGGTTTGCGGACAGGGCACCGGACTCCGCCACCGACAGCGCGCTGTGGATGTAGGCGACTGAGTCAGCCGTCGTGTGGATGCCGATCCAGGTGAGGAACACTCCCCACAGCAGGCCGGCCATCAGGGCGAGGACCAGCGGTGTGTGCTCGGGCTTCATTGCACCGCCTCCAGCAGCTCGATCCGCCGGTCGCCGTCACTCAGTGTCAGGCGCTCCACGACGAAGTGCGATCCGCCAGCGGGCGATCTGACCGCCACCGTCCAGGCATCCTCGGGCACAATGAACGACAGCGAGCCGACCATGGTGCCGTCGAGATCGCGCAGGGTGGTCTCTGCTCCAGCAACCGAGAGGATCGGCGCATTCGGGGACGTGCCGGGCAGCCGCTTCGCCCAGACCCGGGCGGTCAGCGTTGTCCCGGCCAGCGCAGCCTTCTCCGCCATCGACAGCGCCATGCCCGAGCCGGCGTACACCCACCACGCCGGCCCGTCGGGGGTCTTTATCGGAAGCTGGGGGTTGAGGGCGAGGGCGAATTTCGCGCCCGCCTCAGTCCGCGGAGAGAACACCACCGCGCTGCGCGCAAACGCCGAGATGCCCAGGCAGCGACTGCCGATCGGCTCGCTGGCCGGCTGGGCGTTGAGGGCCTTGCCGTCGACAAGCACCACGATCGGACTGACCGTGGGCACACCAAGCTCGGCGAGGGCGACGTCGCTGAACATCGTCAGGTTGCGGGCGACGATCTTCTTGCGACAGCCCCTCCGTCCGTTCTCTGCGGCCTTGTGCTTCAGAGTGGGCGGCGTGCCGGTTCGTCGAGCGGTCACCTCGGGCAGCATCTCGGTCCAGCTCACCGGCTCAGCTGCGATCGTGGCCACCTCAGCGGTCTCCATTCCCACTGGACCCCACCGGACCGCCGCCTCGAGCATTACTCCGGCGCACAACACCCCTACCGTCAGAGGAACCTCTGCCTGCATGCCAATTCTCCGCTGTTCTGCCCCTTGATTCCCCCAACCGGGCAGATGGATCACAGCTTCATTGCGGGAATGAGATCCGCTCGGCTTTCAGAGGCACTTCGCTGAATCGATGCAGTGCTGACGATGGAGCAGCCTGCTACAGTTGGCGGCATGCGAATCTCAAGCCTCCTCACCGCGCTCGTCCTCCTCGGCTTCACCCTGATCAGTCGCCCGGCGGCCGCGGACATTCCGCCAGCGCCCACAGTCAGCCCGGAGACCCCAACCGATCCGTTCACCCTGTTCGTCAACAGCAAGTACGCCTACTGCGACGCCAAGGTGCTCTCCAAGGTCTGGGGTCAGGACACCTACGAGAGCAAGTCCACCATCGGGCAGTTCATCCTCCGCAACGAGGCCGGTCTCCTGGAGACCAAGCTCGGAGATGCCCGCACCCGGGCGCTGGCCGACATGCCCAATCGCGAGATCCGCTGCCACTACAACGAGATCGGCGTCACCTACGAGGACGCGGTCTCCCTTTCGACCTTCTGGGGCATCGACTCCTGGGAGGCCAAGATGCGGGTCGAGGAGAAGTACCTGCGCGATGGCCATGTAGACACCCACATCAAGGAAGCCATTCGCATGGCCGGTGCCGGCGGCTGATTTTCGGTTCAGTAGCGGATCAGCGTGGTGTAAACGCCTCGGGCGTAGGGGGCGACCCGCCGATGAGGCTGGAGACCGGCAGGCAACGATCAGATCGGCGGTCAGATGTCGGCCGGTGACCTTGACGGTGATGGGGCGCGGGACCTGCTGATGGGTGGGAAGTAGACTTCCTGCCAGCCGCTCACTCGATGTAGCCGAGTGTTTTAAGCGCCTCCTCCATCTCCTTGCTCTCCTCCAGCCGGACCGTGCGTGCGGCGGTGGTCGAGCGGGCCTGCTCCAGCACCTCGAACAGCGGCCGGGCGTCTTCAGTGCGCGTGGTGGCAAGATCAGCCTGCTCTGCACCGTCCGCGGCGAGGTCGTACACCTCGTCAGTCTCACGCCACGGGCAGCGGTGGACCTTCAGGGTCCCGTCGAGGACTGCTGCGCAATTGGTGGTGTTTATCCAGGTGGAGCCATCAATTTCGTCGCGTCGGCTTGGGGCGGATGCCTCGATGAACAGAGGGCCGTGCGCCTGCGGACGCTGCATCAGGGCGTCGACGAGCGAGACCCCGTCGACGGCATCGGAGGCGGGGAGGCCGAGGAGCTCGAGGAGGGTGGGGTACAGGTCGACGAGGGAGACCGGCATCTCGACCACGGTGCCAGCGCTGGTCTGTCCAGGCAGCTTGATCATCAGCGGGACGTGGACGGCGACTTCGTAGGTGCTCTTGCCGTGGGTCCAGTAGTCCCAGTGCTCGTCGGTGCTCTCGCCATGATCGGAGGTGAGGATGATCAGACTGCTGTCGTAGAGTCCGCGTGACTTGAGGTCGGTGATGAGCGCCCCGATCGCGCTGTCGGTGTAGCTGACTGCGCCAGCATAGGCGCCCTTCATCGCCTCTGAGCGTTCCGGTGCATCCGCCACGCCGTCCCGCAGATCGGCTCGCAGTGTCCGGACCTCGCCGAAGGTGCCCTTGAGGGGGAGGTCATCGGAGCGGTACATCCGATCCCAGGGGGCGGGCGGGGTGTAGGGCCAGTGGGCGTCCCAGTAGTGTACGAACAGGAAGAGCGGCGAGTCGGTCAGGCCGTTGAGGGCCTCAGAGATGGCCCGGTTGCCCTTCGTGCCGGGGCGAATCGGGCCGAGGTAGGTGTCGAAGCCCTGGTCCAGCCCGGTGCTGGCCCGGACCGGGGTGCCCCCGACGACACCGATCGTCGAGAAACCGGCACCCTGGAGAACCTCAGCGAGGGTGACGTTCTCTGGATCAAGCACCGCGCCGTTGAACGGGACCCCGTGGTTGTGGGGGAGCCGCCCGGTCATCATCGAGCTGTGCGATGCGAGCGTAGTCGTCGCAGCAGGCCATGCCTTCGCGAAGCGCACACTGTCCTGCGCGAAGGCATCGATTGACGGGGTCAGCACGTCGCTGCCGTAGACACCCACGTGATCGGCGCGGAGCGTGTCGACCGAGATGAGCACGACATGCGGCATCTCCTCCAGCGGTGCATCCGGCACCTCCGATTCACAGCCTCCAGCCAACACGATCGCCAGGACAGACGTCCATTGAGACATATACACCCTCCAGAAATTGCCACTTTGATCTGCTAATGCCCGTCCCCCACGGATTGGATCAGACATTCCTTTCCTTCCTTCGTCAGGTGGGTAGATCGGGTACCGCGGAGGCTCTTCTCTGCTTGCTCTGGGAGCGCCCATGCGCATCGACATCTGGTCTGACATCGCCTGTCCTTTCTGCTACATCGGCAAGCGCCACCTGGAGGCTGCATTGGAGACTTCCGAGAGCGACGTCGAGGTGGTCTGGCACAGCTTCGAGCTGGACCCCACTCCCAGAGACCCCAACGCATCGACGGACATCGTGGCGGTGCTGATGGCGAAGTACCGCCAGAGCCGCCCGCAGATCGAGGCGATGGTGGAGCGGGTCGAGGCGATGGGAGCGGCTTCGGGGCTCTCGTTCCGGTTCGGCGACAGCGTCCGGGTCAACACCTTCGATGCCCACCGCACACTGCACCTCGCCGCCGAGCATGGCTGCCAGGATGCGGCCAAGGAGCGCCTGCTGGCGGCCTACTTCACCGAGGGGGCGGATCTCAGCCGGCCCGAGGTGCTCGCGGAGCTGCTGGCGGAGGTCGGCCTCCCCCCGGAGACGGTCCTCGCGGCACTCGACAGCGATGCCTACACCGATGCTGTACGCGCAGACGAGAAGATGGCACGAGAGATCGGCGTCCAGGGGGTGCCCTTCTTCGTGTTCAACCAGAAGTACGCGGTCTCCGGTGCCCAGCCAGTCGACGTGTTCCAGCGGATGCTCGCACAGTGTCAGGCCGATGAGCCGGCCCCGGTCATCGCCGAGGGAGCATCCTGCACGACGGATCACTGCGAAGTCTGAGGCTACGGAACCTCGACCTCGCCGCTCTCCGCGATCCACCGAGACCAGGAGCCGACGTAGTTGCGCACGTCGGCGTATCCGAGCGCTTCGAGCACCATGAAGGTGTGCCCGGCGCGGATTCCGCCCGCACAGTAGACGATCACCGGGGTGGTCTCTGTGATGCCGAGGTCGGCGAACAGGTCACGCAGCTCTGCCTCTGAGCGGAGGGTCAGCGCACCGTCGTAGACCTCCGTCCACTCCATCCAGATCGCGCCGGGGATGTGCCCACCCAGCCACTCCTCCTCCGAGCGCACATCGAGCAGGACCCCGGTGAAGTCCTCGACCTGCTGAGTGGTGGCCAGCACGTCGACATTGACCTCAGCGATGAACTCGACCGGATCCGGGGCGTCGTCGGCATCCGTGGTCACCTGCCCTGTCGCCAGCCAGCCTGGCCAGCCGCCGTTGAGCACCCGCACCTGGGTGTGCCCGAGGTAGCGCAGCGCCCAGTAGACGTTGCCGTCGTCGCCATAGCCCGACGGGCCAGAGCCATAGACCACCACCGGGGCTGCGCTGGGTATCCCGCGCTCGGAGAACCGGGCGGCCAGCTCTTCGGCCGGCAGCACCCCCCACAGCTCCGCGTCGTCCATCCCGGTCAGCTCCGTCCAGTGAACCTGCGACGCACCCGAGATGTGCCCGACCTGCCAGTCCTCCGCCGTGCGGGCATCAACAACCGGAAGCTGGCCGACATCGCTGACGATGCGGTCGCCCCAGGCATCCACATCGGCGCCAACGATGAAGGTTCCACAGGCAATGAGAGTCCAGAGCATCACAACCTGAAGCTAACGCGATCGCACTCCACCCCACGCAGCCGACTCAAGTCCAGATCGGATACATCGCTGAGGCCCCTCACCGTCGGAAGCCTCGTGGAGCAGACCGTCACCCCGATCCGAACCGTGCTGACGGTCACCGAGCTGGCCCGAGGGATCAAGCGCTGCCTCGACGACTTCTTCCCAGACGTCTGGGTCAAGGGCGAGATCAAGGGGCTGATGGTGTCCCGGGGTGGGCACTGGTACTTCGACATCAAGGACAGCCGCTCCCTGCTGCGGTGCGTGATGTTCGCCGGACGGGCGCGTCGGATGGAGTGGAAGCCAGCATCGGGCGAGGAAGTGTTCCTCAAGGGCAGCCTGGTGCTCCAGAACACCAAGGGCGAGATCCAGCTCAGCGTCAAAGAGATCGAGCCGCTGGGGCTCGGGATTCACCAGCGCAAGGTCGAGGCCCTCAAGCGGCAGCTCAAAAAAGAAGGGCTGCTGGATCCGGCCCGAAAGCGTCCGCTCCCCCAGCTCCCGCGCGCCATCGGGATCGCGACCAGTGCTGCCGGAGCGGTCCTCCATGACATCCAGCGCGGCATCTTCGAGCGCTTCCCGGGCGTCACCCTGTACCTCGCGCCGTGCAAGGTGGAAGGTCGGGGAGCCGCCGAGGACATCGCTGCTGCACTGCGCCTCCTCAACGACCATGGCCTCAGCGAAGTCATCATCGTCGGACGTGGCGGCGGCAGCCGGCAGGCGCTCGCGGCATTCGACGAAGAGATCGTCGCGAGGACCATCGCCGGCTCCCGGATCCCGGTGGTCAGCGCGGTGGGCCATGAGACCGACCACAGCATCGCGGACCTGGTCGCCGACCGGCGCGCAGAGACCCCGAGCAAGGCCGCGGTTCTTGTCGTGCCGGTCCAAGCCGAGCTTCAGTACCGACTCAACAGGGCTGCGGACTACCTGCGTCGTCGAGCCGACCAGCAGGTCCGCCGCCAGCAGACCCACCTCGAACACCAGCACCGACTCCTGCGGGACCCGACCGGACAGATCGCGCTGGGTCGCCAGCAGGTCGTGGCACTCGACGGGTCGCTGCGGGGGGCAATGGTCCGAGACCTGATGGCGCGCCAGCAGCTCATCGCGGTGGCCCAGAGCCGGCTGCGACATCCCTCCGCTCGCATCGCCGAAGGGCGGCACCGGGGAGCAGCCCTCCGCGCCCGGCTGTCCGAGGCGATGCTGCGGGATCTGATGGGCAGAGAGCAGCTCCTGCGCATCCTCAACGAGCAGCTGAGGAGCCCGCAGCCCCAAGTCGACGCCGAGCGGGTGCGGGTCGCAGCAGCCTCTCAAGCCCTGACCGCCGCAATGCAGCGACTCCTGGAGTCCCGCAGAGAGCGCCTCGCCGCGACCACCCAGCAGCTCGACGCCCTCTCTCCCCTCGCCGTGCTCTCCCGGGGCTACTCGCTGACCCTGAAGGGTGACCATGCGGTTCGAGACGCAGCAGAGCTGACCCCCGGCGATTCCGTCGAGATTCGGCTCGCGAAGGGCCGGGCCACTGCGACGATCACTGCGGTGGAGGCTGATTAGGGCCGGTGTACCCTGGAGGATAGCGTGCACACGGACTGCCCCAACGCGGGTCGCGACTCTCGTGTATGCGGAATCGGAGAGTACCACTCCTGGACGCCTCTCCTGTGACCCGGCCGCGGTGGTGGGTGGGCAGGGCGGGGACCTTCCCGCTGCAACCCTTCGCCACCGAGCTGGGCCGACTTCAGATCACCGACTTCCTCGCGTCGGATGCGGGGCGGTCAGTTCAAGCTTGGCGCTTGTCTCAGGGAGGAACCTCGATCTGACATTGTTCAGGCAGCGAATTCCAATTCACTTAGATACAATTGGTACCATCAAATGCTCTTCTCCCGGGAGATTTCATGCGTCGTTTCTTCTTCCTCTCCATCCTCCTGACCGGCTGCAACTCCAGCGCCACCTCAGAGGCCCTCCCAACCACCGACACAACACCCGCCACCGACACCACTGAGGTTGATACCGGCGATTCGGGTGATTCGGGCGATACGGAGCCAGAGCCGGAGCCAAGCACTGAGGACTGGGAAGACGATTGGGTCGGCACGGTCGAGATCAATGCCTTCGGCGACGACTTCTTCGACGGCTGCTCCGGCGACATCGAGCTGGACTTCGATGACGACGGTGAGGTAGAAGGCGATGGCAACTGCGACTATGGCAGCACTCT
>JBLHNG010000340.1:0-8931 GCA_047621685.1 Myxococcota bacterium
GCTTCGAGATGGGCTCATCCTGCTCGTCGAGATGCGCTTCAGCAAGCCGCCCCGGGCGATCTACGAGCGCATCGAGTCCGCCCCGCTCGAAGACCTCCTCCGCTGGGCAGTGATGACCTTCCAGGTCGGCGGGCTGGTGGCGATCTGTTCGGAGATCCTGGAGGAGGGCTGAGAGACGGGCGAGCTGACGATTCGGGGAGAGTCCGACGAAGCCGGTCAGGTGGCTGCCTTCCTCTCTAATTTTGTTGATTGTATTGTTTTGGATCGCCTGATCTGGAGTCTCAGTCCGCCCGGGCGCGCGCAAGGGGCACCCGTAGTGGGCCGTGTCGGAGGAACCGGGGGGCGCCCTCAGTCGGGGACGCCCTCATAGTCCACGCCAGATTCTCTGGCGGGGCCGGAGGCAGCAAGCGACCCGAGGCTGGGGACGTCGGCAGTATCAGTGAGAATGGACGCCGACAGGGAGTGGAGCTGCGACCGCGGAGGGGACCCGTAGCGATGAGAGCCCAAGGACGGAGACGGGGTTGGAATCACCGCCGCCAGTTGAGGATTCGCCGATCTCTGCTTTGGATCTTGCCGACCTGTCCTGCTCGCCCTTCGGTCTTCTCAGCGTCGTGGCTTTCGATTCCGAAGGGCCCTCCCTCACCGGCTTGCTGAGGTTCGCCATCCTCCGCGCCATTCTTTTTCTGGCCACTCCGCACCAACGCAGGCCTTACGGCCGTGCCCGATCCAGCCGCTTATGGCGCTGCGCTCAAGGGGGGCTGCACTCTTTCCGTTGAGTGCCCGCTTCGCGGCTGCGCTCGCCTCCAGTCGCCGCTCCCCCTGTGACCCCCCAGCCAGACACTGGTCGCCGCTCCCCCTGAACGACCCGCCCAGCGGACCCCAGCATGACACCCGCCGTGAATCCCCGCCCTGCGACCGCACATCGGCTCACTCAGAGAATCGCCTACTCCACCTTCTGACCCGTGCGCTCGGTCCGAAGCACGCCGAGGCCTGTCGCATCCGGTGCGCAGCTGTCAAAAGACAGCCCCACCCGCTCCACCCGGCCCTTAATGTTCCGCAGCGGCACGAACCCCCAGACGCGGGAGTCCGAGGAGCGATCCCGGTTGTCGCCCATGGTGAAGACGTGCCCTGCGGGGACGGTGACCGGGCCATAGCGGAGGCTGCGGTCCCGGCGGGTCGTGGCGTGGAGGACGGTGTGCGAGGAGCCAGCGAGCTGCTCCTGCCAGGCGGTTGAGTCGTGGGTCTCGCAGCGCTGATCCTGAAACGGCGGCGCATGGGTCTGCTGCACGTGCTGGGCGATGTCGTTGATGAGCAGCACCCCGTCGCGCAGCTCGATGGTCTCGCCGGGCAGGCCGACGACCCGCTTGACGTAGTCGATGGTCCGAAGTGTGGACACTCCTGGCAGCGGCATGTCCAACCAGTACGACAGCTTTCGGCCGGTGCGTTCGGACGCTGGATCGTACTGCCAGGTGTCGCTGCCGGGGTGGACGAACACGATGACATCGCCGCGCTCGGGGGCGGACAGGTCGCCGATGGGGATCCGGGTCAGCGGGATGCGCATCCCGTAGCTGGACTTGCTGACGACGATGCGGTCGCCGACCTCAAGCGTCGGCGCCATGGAGCCGGATGGGATGTGGAACGGCTCGGCGATGGCGGAGCGCACCACGAACAGCAGCAGCAGCGGCACGCCCCAGTTTCGGGCAACATCCGCACACCAGCCCATCGCCCCACCGCGTGCTTCGCTCGGGCTCTCGGAGTCTTCTCGCTTCAAATCAACCTCCTGGAGGGAGGGAGAACCACGATCCGAGCGGTTGTATTCCTGGTCACCGCGATGTCGGGACGCCAAACAGGTAGAAGCCGAAGCCCATCGTGGTCCGACCCCACTTCAGGTAGCCCTCCCGCCACGCCCGGCTGCGGATGAGGCGCTTCTGGATCGCGTCGTCATTGGGGTGTGCGACGGCAGCGCGCTCGATACCGAGCCGATGGGACCACTCGAAGTCATCCCACTCATCGCGGTTGCTCTCAGCGGCGTACAGCGGGATCAGGCCCGTGGCCTCTGCGGAGGAGATGTTCTCATGGTGGGTCTTCTCGATGCCTGGGTTGTCCCCTAGGAAAGCGAGGTACTCCGGGTCTGGGGTGCGGGCCCAGAATCCCTCGCCGATGAGCATCTGGCCCCCGGGACGGACCAGGCGGGAGAACATACGCAGGGTGTTGTGCCACGCTCCGGCGCCGAGTCCGTAGGCCTGGGTTGCCCCGATGCAGACTGCGAGATCGACCTGGGGCAGCGCCAGCAGCTTGGCGTCTCCGCAGCGAAAGTCCACCGACAGCGCTCGCTTCGATGCCGCTTCCTGAGCCGCTGTGATGGCCGCTTCGTCGACGTCTACCCCCACCGCTGAGCAGCCCCACCGCGACACCAGCCGCAGCAGCAGCTCCCCCCGTCCGCAGCCGACCTCCATCACGCTGGCGCCGTCAGGAAGGTCGAGGAGATCGAGCAGCCGGTCGGCACGATCGGCGGAGAGGGGGGCGTTGAAGAGCATGGGGGAGTCTATGCCACCCGGCGTTACGGTTTAGCCATGCTTGAAGGATGCCCGCGCTATTGCTTCGGATCGGAAGACTCGCAGGACCGCGACGTGCTCTACGTTGTGCCGACGATTCCCGACTTTGACACCGCCCGTCAGTGGTGCCGCAGCCCCGATGAGAACCGCAACCTCATCGTGCTGCGAGATGGCGTGATCGTGGAGAGCTTCAAGGGCAACGCGGATGAGACCAACAACGCTCTGCTGGCCACCTACGCCTTCCATCCCCAGACCCTCCCGCTGCCGATCACCCGTCCGCTGCCCCGGATCGTGCCCCTCAAGGCGGCTCGGGCGATCCGGGTGGCGCTGTCGATGATGTCGCGCACTACGCAGCGTCCGCTGGTGAAGCCTGCACTCTCCAGCAACAATCAGGCGGCCCGGGTGACGGCGCTGGCGGGGGTGGACTTCGCGGCGGTGGTGGTCTCTGAGGACGCCTGGAAGTCGATCGCGTTCCAGCTCGGTCAGCTGCTCGGACTCATTGGGGGCCAGGAGCTCTACACAAAGTCGGCCATCGCTCAGGCGTTTCCGGGGCTCTCCGGGCTGCTGTCGCGTCGGCCTGTGCAGTCGGCGGACCATGCCGGGATCGCGGCGGTTCGGGATGCGCTGATCGAAGCGATGTCGGTGGTCTACACCCGCGCGGAGGGCAGCCTCAACGTGTTCAGCTACCGCAGCGGGACGCTGACGACCTGGAACCAGTACGCCCTGCAGTGTCGGGGGGCGGTGATCGACCTGAACGGCGAGCGGCTGCTGGTCCGCCCCTACGACAAGTTCTTCCAGCTCGGTGAGCACGACGGCTGGCGGATGTCGGACCTGGCGGGGCGGGAGTGCGACGAGATCGTCGAGAAGATCGATGGCTCCCTGGTCAGCCTGTTTCGCCACGACGGTGCGCTGCGGTTCGCCACCCGGGGCAGCCTCACCGGTCCGCTGATCGATGCCGCGGCCCGTCTGGCAGGGCGCTACAACCTCTCCGTCCTCGATCTGGATCGCTGGGACCACGTCTTCGAGCTGGTCACCCCCGCCGGGCGCTTTCCCGATGGCTTCACCAGCGTCCGCTATGACTCTGAGGGCCTCCACCTCATCGGAATGCGGGACCGGGGGACCTCTGAGCTGGCGGACTACGCTCGGATCCAGGCTACCGCAGAGGCGGCCGGGCTTGGCCATCCCCGTCGGTTCTCGGGGAGCTTTGCTGAGGCCGTCTCGCAGTGTGCGCGGCCGGGCTGGCAGGGTGCGGAGGGCTTCATCGCCCGGTTCGGCGAGCAGCGGGTCAAGCTGAAGTACCCGGCCTACGCGCAGACCAGCCGGGTGATCAACGCCCTGCACCGGGATCCTGAGCGGCTGCTGCGCCGCTACCTGCGCATGAACTCGAAGGAGCGGGCGGTCTACGGCGACTTCCTGCCGCCCGACATTCGCCCTGCCCTCGATGCGGTGCTCGCGCCTGTGGCCCGGGGTTGTGCAGCGGTTGCGGATGCGGCCTGTGAGGCGGTCGCGGCGCTGCCGGATGGTGACTTCCGGGCGAAGCTCGCCGCCATTGAGGTCGCCATCGCGTCGCCGTATCGCGGGGTGGTCATTCGCTGCCTCAAGGCTCAGGCGTTCGCTGAGGCCGCCCATCGCGCCCTGGCCTGGACGGTGCAACACGACTCCGAGCGGCTCTCCGAGGACTGGAGCGCGATCCGGATCACTGCCTGAGCAGCCCACTGAGCTGTGCGACGGTCTGCGCGGAGTGCCCCGGGATGTGGTGGATGCCGATGCCCCCCGAAGCGCGCCACTGCTGGATGGTGCGCTGCCGGTCGTCGATGAGGATGCTGGCGTACCCACCCGTCCGGGCGTGCTCGTGCTTGCGCCGGGAGGGGCTCATGATCAGCGGTGGGATTGGAGAGAGCCACTGCGCGGCCCATTCTCGCTTGCCCTCCTCTGCGGTCTTTGCCCTGGAGCCCTTGCGCACGCCGATGGGGGCGGAGAGCAGGACGACGGGGTGGTTGGTCTGCCTCAGGGTGGGCCAGAGGAGGTCGAGGCCGTCGGGCAGCGGGGGGAGGCTGGCGAAGAAGTCGCCGGGGGCGAAGTTGATGGCGGAGAGCACGAGCTTGCGCACGGCTGGGATTTCGAGATCCGCGCGGGTCTCGGGGAGGTAGTTCGCGCCGAGGTTCTCCTCGATCCACTCCAGGGCAGGGGCGATGGAGCGGGAGGATGACCATTCTTGGGGGATGGCGTTGTGTGCGCGGGTGATGAGCTGGCGTGCGCCGGTGAAGAAGTCCGCGAGCACTCCGTCCATGTCGCAGAAGATGGTGGCGTTCGGGTCGAGCATGGGCAGAGGGTAACCAGGGACCAGCCAGGGCTTCGGACAATGTGAACCGTGCGGTGCTCGGGTGGTTCAGGAAAGAATGGCGCCGACGATGGCGGATCCGCGAGCCACCACCTCCGCTGACAGGTGCCAGAAGCATGAGTGCCCCGAGTGAGGAATCTCCTCACTCGGGGCGTCATGTTGAGCAATTCCCCCCCGGGATTGGTGCCAGCCTCGCTACCCCCCAGCAGCTCAGCAGCTCCATTGCTCACCAGATACATAAGCAAGCACTGTGCCAGGATGAATCGTTCAAAAGCCGGCGTTGGCTCGTTCGAGAATGCGCGCGCGCATTGAGCGCGCATCCAGCGCGCAGACTCAGGAGCCGAACTCTTCCTCGTAGTCGGCCATCGCCGCGGCGATGATATTGCGTGCCTGCTCGGCGCCCTCGACGAGGTCGATGGAGACGGCGTTCTCCTTTCCAGGGATCAGCTTGTAGGTCATGAAGTAGTGCCGCAGCCGCTCCACAAGCACCGGAGGCACGTCGCTGATGTCGTGGGTGGTGGCCCACAGCGGGTCGTTGGAGAGCACAGCGACGATCTTGTCGTCCGCTTCGCCATCGTCGAGCATGCGCATCACCCCGACCGGTCGGGCGTTCAGCAGCACCTCGGCGCGGTTGATGGGGCGCTCGGAGAGCACGCAGATGTCCAGCGGGTCCTTGTCGCCCATGCCGGTCTCCGCCAGCGCGCCGACCCGGGTTCCGCAGTAGGTGCGCGGGATGAAGCCGTAGAGGGTCGGGGGCAGGGAGTTGGTGCGCTGAGGGCGATCCACCCGGAGATAGCCCGTCTCCTTGTCCACCTCGTACTTGACGGCATCGAAGGGGGTAACCTCAATATAAGCGTGCACCACGTTGGGGGCGTCGGGACCGACGCTCAGGCCATGCCAGGGGTGCGGACGCCAGCGATAGAAGGGCTTTGGGAAGGACATGCCTGCCAATGTAAGCGCTTGATGCTGTCAGAGGGTAGTCACGAACCGGTGACAACGATTGATCCACGTCTGAAGCTCATCATCGTCCGAAATCGCGCTTCCGTCGATGAACAGCCACCCCTTCATCGGTCGGCCCGTGAAGTCCATCGGGCGTGCGCCGGGCTCCTCGGAGAGGATGCCGAAGTCGACCTTTCCCACCCGGGCGCAGAGATCGTCTCCGACCACCCCCACGCACATCTTTCCGCAGATGAGGAAGCTGAGCCCGCCAAACATCTTCTTCTCGCTGATGCCGTCGAGGTCGGACATCCGGACACGGATTCGCTCGGCGAGTGCTGCGCTATAGGCCATAGAGGCTCCTGGTTGTGGGGGCAGCGTAGCCGGTGACAGCAGCATGCTCTGGCGGTCTGTTGACGGGACCTGTCAGTGATGTGGTATTCCGACGGCCATGGAAAACCGCAGAGCCATCGAGCGGGACACCGCACGGATCGCCCGACAGGTGCGATCTGGAGACACCGCGCGCGCCGCAGAGGGGCTGGCGGTGCTGCGTCGGGGACCACCAGCGCTGTACGCCCGGCTGCTGGAGGGGACCCACATCAAGCGAAGCGGTCGGCTGGTCGCGGGGCCGGTGTTCTCGTTCGCCGCAGACGCCGAGGAGGCCGGGGTGGGGCAGTGCGCGCTGCTGATCGCCCTCGCCGAAGCCCCGCCCGATGCGCTGCCCGACGGCGTGGTGCTCTCGGCGGTCACGAAGATGGACCTCTCCGCCCTCGCCCTCACCGCCGTCCCCGAGCAGCTCTGTGCGTTCGTTGGCCTGCGCACGCTGGATCTCAGCTTCAACCAGCTCACCACCCTGCCCGACGGTCTCGCCGCACTGCCTGTGCTGGAGCGACTCGATCTGCGCGGCAATCCGCTGTCTGGAGTCCCGGCGGGGCTGGAGGGTGTGGTCGTATAGTCCCGGTCGGCCCGTTAAGTCTCCGAAGAATCATGCGGAGCAGGCCATGGAGACCAAAGCCCAGAGGACCCGTCGGGGGCTGCTGGATGCCGCCGAGCGACTGGTGGATCAGCACGGCGCGGCGCGGCTGACCCTGGCCGGTGTCGCGAAGGAAGCCGGAGTGAGCAAGGGCGGGCTGCTCTACCACTTCGGCACCAAGGACGAGCTGATCGCCGCGATGCTCGATCGGCGGTTCGCCCGGTTCGACGACAACCGGGCCAGCAAGGTCGCCTCAGATGCCAACCCAACAGGCCGGGAGGCCCGGGCGTATCTGCTGGCCACCGCCGAGGAAAAGGATCCCGAAGCCGCCGCCGGACTGCTCGCCGCGGTCGCCAACAACCTCGACCTCCTCCGCCCCCTCCAGGAGCGATACGCGGTCTGGCAGCAGGCGCTGAGCGAGGACGAGGGGCTCTCCGCTGAGCAGGCCACCGTGGTTCGACTCATCGCCGATGGCCTGTGGCTCTCGGAGCTGATGGGCTTTGCCCCGCCCGACGACGACCTCCGCGAGCGCATCATCACCCTGGCTGCGGGCATGACCGAGGGGTCGGTGTCAAAAGGTTAGATCAGAAGAATGAGACATCCTGAAAGTGAGCTCGAATAGCTTCTCGCTGCCGACTCGACATCCCGGTCGCCATCAGCGAGAGGCTCAGCCCGCGGGCGCCCATTGCGACGGGGATGGTGCGAACCGGGGTGAACGAGATGTGCAGGCGGCGCAGCGCGGGCAGGTCGGGAATGGCGGCGATCTTCGTCTGGAACAGCATCAGGTCGCGCAGCGCAGGCAGCCCCGCCATGCCCGGAGGGAGGTCTGTCCGGTCGGTGCCGAACAGCCCCAGCTCTTCGAGGGTGGACAGCTCCCCGATGTCATCGAAGGCGGGCGTCTGAATGCAGGGACCGCTGAGGAACAGGCGCCGGAGTCCCGGAAGCTCCATCAAACCCTCCGGCAGCGACTCCAGGGGGTTGCCGTTGAGGTTGAGGGTGTGCAGCCGGGGCATCGCGCCCAGATCGAATGGGATCTCGGTGATGCGGTTGCTCTTCAGGTCGATGAACTCCAGGTTGGTCAGGTTGCCGACCTCGACCGGCAGCGCAGTGAGCCCGCAGCCCTGCACGTCCAGGCGCCGCAGGTGCGTCATGGCGCCGATCTCAGGGGGGATCGCCCCGAGGGCGTCGCTGGGTATGGCGAGGGTGTCGCCCTTGACGTAGCGCTTGAGGAAGGTCGCCCCGTCGATGTAGCCCCGCTCCAGGCACAGCCGATCCCCGGCCTTCAGTCGGGTGCGGATGATCGGCGCCATGATCGCGAGGTCCATGCCCAGCGCCTCCAGCTCTTCGAGCCACGCAGAGGCCCCAGAGCCGGGGTAGCGTCGGAGGTTCTTCTGCTTCTCCGAGGACAGTCGGCGGGCGAGAGCCTTGTAGTCAGCGGGCGACATCGTGCCCTTCAGCGCAGACCGTGCCTTGCGCTTCACAGCATCGGAGCGGTGGAGGAAGGCGGCGATCGCGAGGTGAGTGCGCGGTGCGGTCGGTGCCGGACTGGCGAGGGCGGCGAGGTACGCCAGGGCGGTGCGCTCGGTGTGCCCGAGCAGGGACTTCTCATTGGGGGATGCCATCGGGGAAAGCTATCGCATCGTAGACTCTCCACCATGAGCCTCTTCAAGCAGCTTCTCACCGATCTCAAGGACGCCGCCGAGGAGATCTCCACCACCCTCGCCGCGGATCTCTCCGATGCCCGAAGCGTGGTCGGCGGTGAGGTCGGGGAGGCTGCTGAGGAGATCAACGCCGCGCTCCTCGCCCGACAGGGCGGCTGGGACACGGAGATCACCGACCACCACCAGAGCCTCGACGCAGCCGTCCATGAGGCCCTCGTCAGCAAGCTCACCCCCCAGGCCGGCGCCGCCCTCGTGCGGGTGGAGGGGGTGCTCGCCCGGCTCCAGCAGGCCCGCCCCGACCAGCCCCCCGTCTCCGCTGTCGTCCTGAAGTGGGATGCGCCCAACGCAATGGTGCTGTTCTCCCACCGGGTCTACGTCTCCACCGCCCTGCTCGACGCCCTGCCCAGCGACGATGCCCTGGCGTTCGTGCTCGGCCACGAGCTGACCCACATCGATCGAGACGAC
>JBLHNG010000341.1:0-8920 GCA_047621685.1 Myxococcota bacterium
TTGTGGATTTCCTCGTAGTCCTGCGCAATGAGATCGCGCTGGGAGCTGTTTTTCTCGGAGGCCTCAGGCACTGCACGCATGACCTGACGCCGGACGGTCTCAGACTGGAGCTTCTCCAGACGCTCGCTTGCGGCGGCCAGCTCTGCAGTGACCTCCGAGAGCAGGCGATTGACGTAGGCGGTGTCGTCGGTGCTGAGGTCCTTCTGCCGCAGCTGCCGCCGGATTGCTGCAGCCTCTGCGGACATCTCGACAGTGAACTGCTGGGTGGCGAACGCCACACTCTGGACCTCACGGACCTGATCGAGGTAGGTCTGGTAGGCATCAACCCCGGCAGTCTCTGAGCCCTGGACATCCTCCGTTGCGCTGGCCAGGAGCATGAAGCGGTCCTGGATGGTGCGAAGCTCGGGGGTGTAGCGCTCTGGTGCGCTCTCCAGGAGGTAGTCCAGCTCGATGGTGATCACCTCGGAGCGGACCGCGAGGGTGCGCTCACTGATCGAGTCCAGACCGGAGCGACCGCGGCTGAACGTGCCGATGGACTCCCCCGCACCGGAGAGGGCGGCCTGGACCTCCTCCATCAGCTCGCGGGTGTAGTCCACGTCCGTTCGCTGCCGGGACAGCTCCTGGCTCACAGTCACTGCCCGGGACATGTTCGGCCCCTCGATCAGCATGTCCAGCGCAAACGGCGGCAGGTTGATGCTGTCGTCGAAGGCCTCCCCCTCAATCATCCGGGCGAAGACATCCGAAGCAGAGTCCCGACCGGACTCCAAGGCGCTGAGGGTCTCCTGGACCGGGGTGAACAGGTCGACCACCGACTCATACGACACCAGCGCCTTCTCATAGGAGCTATCCTTCATGTGAAGGTGCCCCTGTGTGATCTGGAGCTGCATGGTGTAGTGGTGCTCAGGGAACGCGATCAGGAAGATCTCGATCGAATTGATCGCCTCGATCCAGTTCTCCTGCTTGATGTACGTCCAGACCAGCTCGTAGAGCTGATCGGCATAGTGATCGCTGGAGCTGGTGAGCCGCTGGTAGTAGTCGGTGGCGGAGAAGTAGTCGCCCAGCTCGTAGCTGAGCCGCCCGAGCGCGAGCCAGGAGAGCTGCTGGACCTCGCGGGTGGTGGAGCTTGCAGGTTCAACCTCAGCGGACTTTCCGAACTCGGCGCGCGCTGCGGTGAGATCGCCCTCTGCAGCGAGGATGGTCCCCATGAAGTAGCGCGCACGGGAGTAGTAGCTGCTGTCGGGCAGAAGCTCCGAGAACAGCCCCTTCGCCCGAGCATAGGAGCCCGGTCCCTGGCGATAGAAGCTCTTGGCGACGGTGTACTTGATCTGGTCGGTCGGGCTGACCAGACCAGAGAGGATGTACCGCCGGTAGAGATCCTGGAAGTTGTTGGAGTCCTGGGTGAGCCCGTAGACCTCAAGCTGGCGACGGACCGCGTCTACGAAGAACGGGTGACCGGCGCCGGTCTCGATGATGTGGCCATAGGCATCGATCGCGGTGGAGTAGTTGCCCATCTCAAACAGGCACTCTGCGAGATACCACTCCGAGTCGAGATCGAGATCCTCGGTGATGAGGGCCTCGGACTCCACCAGTGCGAAGAAGGTGATCGCCGCGGACTCGTACTCGCCGATGAGAAAAGCGTAGACCGCGTCTTCGTACCGCTGACGGGCCTCGGCGGCACCGATGAGCCCCCGTCGCTGGGTAAAGTCCAGCGACAGCCGGCTTGCACGCCCCTCGATCTCGACGAGCTTGCTGTCGATCCGAGTGAGGTCGTCGCTGTGCGAGCGGGCGGCCTCTGCTGAAGATCCCAGCAGCACAAGTGCCACCAGCATGGATCCCAGCCCCCCCCGGAGCCTTCTACTGATCCGCATCGGTCAGCCGGATGCAGCGGGTCTCGAACGCCACGTTGGGACGCTCAGTAAAGGATCGACCGATGCCCTTGCGCTCATTGGCGACCACGCGGACCTGACAATTCTTGCCCTCCTCGGCGTTAAAGCTGGTCGAGGACTGCACGTTGAAGGTGTAGTTCTTGACGTAGCTGAACACTCCAAAGCCGTTGCCTCGGAGCTTCATGTTGACCGTGAGGTTGTGGTTGCCCGGCGGAAGTGCACCGTCGAAGACCTTGAACTCCCGCTGCTCGTCGAGCACGCCGGTTGGGTCAGACTTGGCGAACTGCCCACGACCGTCGAGGAAGTAGGCCACCG
This sequence comes from Myxococcota bacterium, assembly GCA_047621685.1. Classification (GTDB taxonomy): domain Bacteria; phylum Myxococcota_A; class UBA796; order UBA796; family UBA796; genus JAQXDW01. The sequence continues at coordinate 2,202 of JBLHNG010000341.1, forward strand.
ACTCCAGGGTGTAGCCACTGCCCAGCTTGTTGACGTGCCAGATGGTCGCCTTGCTGCCCTCGGAGGTGCCCTGAACGACAATCTCCTTGAGGAGCTGGAGGGTCGCTTTGGACCGGAAGACCTGCTCCTTGAGAGAGGAGACCTCTTCCTCAATGGTCAGCAGCTCCTGGTTGAAGTCGGCGCCATTGCCTGCAGAGGTTTCTTCATCCGCAGCGACAGCGTCTTCTCCGGCCGGATCGTCCTGTGCCGAGCTGATGGTGCTGGCGGCCAGAAGGCTCCCCGCGGCAAGAGCAAGGATGCTCATGTTGAAAACGCGCATATTCACTGCGGATCTCCAGTGTTCGTCCCGGCAGCATCCGTCCCATGCCGCAAGGATTGATTTAAGGGTTGAAGACGTGGCTGGGCGTCGCTTACTCCGCGCCGCGGTTCACTTGCAATCAATTGTTCCCCCCCGGGAGCATGCTCTCACACTGTCCCCTCCCCTTATGTCTTTTGACACCGGAGAACCGCAACTGGTTCACCGGGACTCCCAAATTGGCTCAGAGAGCGAGCACTTGAGTGCTCCTGCAAGGCCGTCATGGTGAGTCTTCTGGAGCAGGTAGCTCAAGGAGGCTCTCGCCGAAGCGATTCTGTAGGCGTCGGACTGGTCTCGAAGAACGGCTGAAGTTGTTGACGAGGAAGGAGAAGGCGTAAACCTCACCATCTCCGGCATCAATGAAGCCAGCCAGGCAGTACACCCCGTTGACACTTCCCGTCTTTCCACGAACCCTTCCTGCCTGTTCATCGTCGTTGAACCGACGTCTAAGCGTACCATCCTGGCCACCAACCGACAGGCTGGCGAGGAATTCAGCCCCCACCTGGCGGTCGTGGTACATGTCCATCAGGACCGCGGTGATGTGACTCGGACGGAGCGTAAGCTGGCGAGAAAGTCCCGATCCATTGACCAGGGATGTCTCTTCTGCCGGAATGCCGAGGCTGGTGAGGTAGTCGGAGATGACCTGCAGTCCCTTCTCGGTGGTTCCCGGCGCCCCGTGGACCTCCGCCCCCATCGCTTTGAGCACCTGCTCGGCGATGATGTTGCTGGAGTTCTTGTTCATCTGGTTGAGCAGGTCCTGGAGGCTCGGTGACTTCCAGCTGACCAGGGCGACGGTGTCTGTGGGTGCCCTCGCCAGCCGACTGCGCCCGGTGACCGTGATGCCGTGGGCGGCCATCATCTCCTCGAAGACATCCATGAAGTGCGTCTTGGGATCCGCCACGGCGCGGTAGTAGCGCCAGGGCTCCTCGCCCATCGGGATGTTGCCCTCCATGGTGAAGGTGATCTCGCCAGTCTTCCAGTTGACGTCCCGCTCAATGGTCATCCAGGGACGACTGCCGAGGCGGCCAGTGGTGACGGTGTTCTCCAAGGTGAACAGGTCGACCGGGGTCTCCAGCTCGACCCGGGCGGGCTCGCCAGCCTCTGGACCGGGCGCGACCACAATGGCGGTGGTGTTGTAGTTGACGGTCAGGGCGGAGATCGGCGCGAAGTAGGCCGGACCGTTGGTGATGTCGACCTTCTTGTTCCAGCCAGCGATGAGGTACTCGTCGTCGAAGTACTCCGAGTCGAAGACCAGATCGCCATCGACCTTGTTGACCCCCGCTAGCTTCAGCTCCCGGGCCATCTTCCAGATCTGCTCGACCACCAGCTGCGGATCCCCGCCACCCCAGATGTAGAGGTTCCCCACCAGGGTGCCCTCGGCATCAATCTCAGCCTCCTCGTCACGGAGGACGGCGGTGGTGAAGCGATACGCCGGGCCGAGCGACCTCAGCGCAGCGGCGGCAGTGACGACCTTCATGACCGAGGCTGGCAGGAAATTCTCATCCGCCCGGTAGGCGTAGACCTCCTCGCCAGTGGCCACATTGACCACCTGGATGCCGATGTCCGCGCTGGAGAAGAGCCGATCCTCTTTGAGGGGATCGAGCAGCTCTGCGAGCGGGTACACCTCCAGCTCAGGAGAGTCGCCCTCAGCTGGCTGCTGGGCAACAGCGGTGGTCGTCATCAGCGACAGCGTAAAGAACAGCAGCAGGCGCAACATCATCTCGCGTGGGTGTGTGAGGGACTCATCAGACCGGGCATTGAAGATCTGGGCCAGGAAAACACTGTGGTGCACGTCGCTGCGACCTTCCATGACAGAAGGCTCACACTCGCACCTGAAGACATCCCCACCCCTGATCACATCCGCACCGTCATCTGCTCGGCCATGTAAACCGAACAGGTGAGCATCACACCGAATTCTACCATCATCGCCCCCGTCCCGCTCTCTGGATACAGAGCAGAGCCTGTCCGTGCCAGGAACCCCGAACAAGGACCGTCCATGCCCTCTGCCATGTCACGCACCATCGGGCTGCTCGCCCTCTTCCTGAGTCCCACCGCCTACGGATGGGATCCGGTCCTTGAGCGCCCTGACACCCCTTCCCTGTCTGCTGCGGGTGAGGATGGGGCGATGTCGATGTGGCGGAATCCGGCCAACCTGGCATTTGATCCAGACCGGTCCTACGCCGTCCTCTACTCCCAGGCCCTCAATGACTCCAGCAACACTGGCATCTCCGGGGTCACCAACCGCGGACCGGTGGGCCTGGGCTTTGCGTATCGGGGCGGGCTGGACACTGCGAGTTGGTGGACGCTCAGCAGCGGCTTCGGCGTCATGCTCGACCGCAACCTCGCGCTGGGCGTGCACATGGGCTGGCAGATCCCAGACGGGGCAGACAACAACTTCGTGACCTGGGATCTGGGCCTCGGCTGGCGTCCAACAAGCTGGCTGGGCTTCGCGGGCATCGCACAGAACGTCGGAGATCCGGCACCAGACATTGGCATCGAGGAGCGCTACGGCGGCGGTGTGGTGCTGCGTCCGTGGGGCGACCGGCTGCTGCTGGGAGCGGACTACCTGTTCACCGGAATCTTCGAGCGGCAGAACGGCCAGACCATCGCCGAGCCGGAGGGTCTGCTGGAGGGCTCGGTGCGCTTCGTGCCGGTCAAGGGGCTGACCCTGCGCGGCTACGCCAACCAGGAAGGCGTCATCGGTGGCGGCCTGGAGGTCTTCTGGGGTGCCAGCGGGCTGGGGGCTTCGGCACAGACCAGCGGCTCAGACCCAGCCTCCAGCCCCACCGCCCTGCTCTACGCCACCTCCAGCTCCGACGGCGAGCAGCTGTTCGGCAGCGACAAGCGGGTCGTCGTCTTCGACCTCGACGAGTCCTTCCCCTACCAGCCCGCCTCCGGCCTGTTCGCCAGCTCCTCGGAGAGCTACATCGACCTGCTCAACCGGCTGAAGAAGGCTGCAGAGGATCCGAGCATCAAGGGCATGCTCATCCACCTGGAGACCACTCCGTTCTCGCTGGCACAGGTCGAGGAGCTTCGCACCCTCATCTCCGAGGCCCGCACCCGGGGCAAGACGGTGGCGGTCTACATGGATCGCTCGACGGGAAACTCCGCCTACCTCCTGGCCTGCGCCGCGGATCGTGTCTACCTCCACCCGGCCGGTGAGCTAGACCTCATCGGGCTGTCCGCCGAGATGCAGTTCCTCGCTGGCACGTTTGATCTCCTCGGCATCGAGCCTCAGTTCGTCAAGCGTGCGGAGTACAAGTCCTCTCCCGAGCGGTTCACCCACACCGAGTCCTCACAGGCCAGCCGGGAGCAGATGAACGCCCTGGTCGACGACATGTTCACCACCCTGACCGAGGGAATCGCTGAGGGGCGCAGCCGAAGCGTCGAGCAGGTGGTCAAGCTCATCGATCAGGGACCATTCACCGGCGCGGAGGCCCTGGAGCGGGACCTCGTCGATGGGCTGCTGTACCCCGACCAGCTGGAGGAGGAGCTGGACAACCTGTTCTCCGACGGCCACATCCTCGACGAGGACTACGGTCTGGAGAGCGACGTCAGCGGCTGGCGCGCCCGCAATGAGATCGCGGTGGTCTATGTCGAAGGGGTGATTGTCTCGGGGACCTCTCAGGCACCGGGCTTTCTCAGCAGCGGTCGCTCCGCAGGCAGCGAGACCATCGTGGCCCAGCTCAACCAGGCCCGGAAGGACGCCTCGGTCAAGGCCGTCGTGCTTCGGGTCGACAGCCCCGGCGGCAGCGCGTTTGCGTCGGACGACATCTGGCGGGCGGTGGAGCGCATCAAGGAGAAGGGCAAGCCGGTCATCGTGAGCATGGGCGGCACTGCGGCGTCGGGCGGCTACTACGTCGCTGCTGGTGCGACCGCGATCTACGCCAGCCCCTCCACCATCACCGGCAGCATCGGGGTGTACTCCGGCAAGTACAGTGTCGAGGGGCTCTACGAGCGCATCGGCATCAACGTCGAGCAGTACACCCGGGGTCGCAACGCCGCGCTCTACTCCCTCTCCACCCCCCTCGATGAGAGCGAGTACGCCGCGATGGACCGCATGGTCGAGGACATCTACCGGCAGTTCAAGGACAAGGTCGCCGATGGGCGTGGGATGTCCCAGGAGACCGTCGAGCAGGTCGCCCGGGGTCGGGTCTGGTCGGGGATCGATGCCCTGGAACAAGGACTCATCGATGAGCTGGGCGGCTTCCATGATGCAGTGGCCCGAGCACGCCTGGAGGCCGAGATCCCCGAGCGCGCTGAGGTCTCCCTCATCCAGTACAGCCCCCGGGCCAGCTCCGAGGGTGCGGTCCTTCGCAGCACCATCCAGGCCGCCCTCCTCCCCCGCCTCGACATCCTCCCCCCTCAGGCTGAGCTGCTCCTTCAGTGGCAGCAGCTCTCCGAGGATCCGGTCTGGGCCGTGATGCCATACACCCTGGAGATCCATTGACCCCACCCCGCGGCCGCATCCTCGTTGTCGATGACGACCGGGCGGTTCGGGCCGCCCTGAATGCCAACCTCAAGAAGGCTGGCTACGAAGTCCGCCTGGTCAGCAGTGCTGAGGAGGCCATGGCGGCCCTCGCCGAGCGCGAGGTCGATCTGGTGGTGTCCGACGTCAAGATGCCTGGACGCGGCGGCATGGCACTGCTGGAGGACCTCCGAGAGCACCGACCGGAGACCCGGGTCATCATGATGACCGGCCATGGCAACGTCGAGGACGCCGTCACTGCGATGAAGCAGGGGGCGAGCGACTACATCATCAAGCCGATCAGCAAGAACGAGCTGCTCCTGGTCATCCAGCGGGCGCTTCGGGAGCGGGCACTGCTGGCGGAGGTCAAGCAGCTCCGCGCGGAGGTCAAGGAGCGGTACGGCTTCGAGAACATCATCGGCGCGACCCCCTCCATCCAGCGAGTCTTCGAGCTGGTCAGCGCGGTGGCGGACTCCACTGCCCTCGTCCTGCTGACCGGCCCAACGGGCACCGGCAAGGAGCTGATCAGCCGGGCGGTTCACTACCGAAGCCCTCGCCGAGACCGGCCGTTTGTCGCTATTAATTGCGCGGCTCTCCCCGAGAGTCTCCTGGAGAGCGAGCTGTTCGGCCACGAGAAGGGCGCGTTCACTGGCGCCATCCGACAGCACCGCGGCAAGTTCGAGCAGGCTGGCGGCGGCACCCTGCTGCTCGACGAGCTGGGCGAGGTTCCGCTGTCGACCCAGGTGCGGCTGCTGCGGGTCCTGGAGAGCGGGGAGCTTCAGCGGGTCGGCGGCAGCGAGACCATCAAGATCGACGTCCGCGTGATCGCGGCCACCAACCGCGACCTGCGCGCGGAGGTGAAGGCCGGTCGGTTCCGGGAGGATCTCTTCTACCGCCTCAACGTCTTCCACATCCCGATCCCACCCCTCTCCGAGCGCCGCGACGACATCCCGCTGCTCGTCGAGCACTTCCTGGAGAAGTACAGCAAGCGGCACAAGCGCAGCGTGGAGCGGCTCGCACCGGCTGCGATGAGGCGCCTCATGGGTCACCCCTGGCCAGGCAATATTCGGGAGCTGGAGCACGTCATTGAGCGGGGGGTCATTCTCTGCCAGGGGGAGGAGGTGAATGACATTCTCCTGCCAGAGAATGAGCCGGAGGTTGCTCTGGAGGTTGGGTTGTTGCCGGAGGGGCTGACGCTGATTGATGTGCTGGCGGAGACTGAGCGGAGGCTCATTGTTGAGGCGCTGAAGCTGGAAAAGGGAGTCCAGGCCCGTGCTGCGAAGCGTCTGGGGGTCTCGCGCTCGAACCTGAACTACCGGATCCAGAAGCTGGGCATCAGCGTAAAAGACGTCGTCTATCAGTGATGCTGCCTCCTGGGAGGCGCTCTGAGGTGTGCAGGAAGGTCCTTTGAGCTTGCGATGAGTGGCCGCAGGGCGGGGATTCGTAAGCGGGTGTCAGGCTGGGGGTTGCAGGGGGCGGGGAACGCAGTCGCTGAGCGAGTATTCGTGCAGCCCCCTTGAGCGCAGCGCCATAAGCGGGCCGTAAGGCCAGCGTTGGGGCGGAGTGGCCAGAAAAAGAATGGCGCCGACGATGGCGCTCCTCAGCGCATGGGTGAGGGAGCACCCTTCGGTATCGAGAGCCACGAGGCTGAGAGCGCCCCTGGCTGAGAAGACCGAAGGGCGAGCAGGACAGGTCGGCACTATCAAAAGCAGAGACGGGCGAATCCTCGACTGGCGGCGGTGATTCCAGCGACGTCTCCGTCCTTGGGCTGAGGGCGCCCCCGGCGCTGATCGCTACGGGTCCCCTCCGTGGTCGCAGCTCCGTTGCGCGAGTGCCGGCTCTATCCGCCTCTGTGAGTGCCCGCTCCAGCGGCTTCGCCTCTCACTCCCTGTCGGC